>CAIUOU010000057.1 GCA_903900845.1 uncultured Opitutia bacterium | reverse complement strand
TCGCGCATCGCGTGCTGCGCGTGGCCGATGATGAGGCTGGAGAAGTCCGAGACGTAGAGCGCGCCGTCGAGGCCGAATTCCACGTCCACGGGACGGAACGTGCTGTTCTTCGAGCTGAGCACGTCGAGGCGGGAGGCGGCGACGAGCGGTCCCGCGCCGGCGGAGGGAGCGGACAGCGAAACCGTGTAGCTTCCGAGGAGCGCGGCGGTCGCATAGCCCTGTTGCAGCTCAGCCGGAAAATTCGGGCTCGAGATCACGCTCAGCCCCGAGCCTTTCGCGTAGTTGAGCACCGTGGCCGTCCCATAAGGGTGGTAGACGCCGCCGGGGGTCCAGGTCAGACCGAGACCGTCGATCAGATGGCCGCCGCCGAAGCGCTGCAGCAGGTTGCCGTGACGATCGAACGACACCTTCCAGGGGTTGGGCGTCAGCGTGCGCCACTCGGGTGCCACGCGGCCGCTCCGCGGGTCGAGGCGGTAGGTGGTCGAGTCGATGCCGCGCACGACGCCGAAGGGCGTCTCGAACTGCGAGCGGTGGAAGACGCCGTCGGCGAAAATCACGGAGCCCATCGGGTCCGTGGCCACCATGCCGCCGTGGTGCGAGTCGGTGACGTCGACGCCGCGGAGGAGTTCGGAGCGCGTGTCGGCTCGGCCGTCGCCGTCGGTGTCGTTGAGCACGAGCAGGCGCGGCTGGGACGACACGATCACCCCTCGCTCGTGGAACGCGACGCCGTCGAGCGCGTCGAAGCCGCCCGCGAACACGGTGCAGGTGTCGGCACGTCCGTCGCGATCGGTGTCCTCCAGGATCAGGATCTGGTCCGCCGGGCGTTCGCCGGGGATGGTGTGCGGGAACGACGGCATGGTGACGACCCAGAGCCGGCCGCGGGCGTCGAAGCTCATCTGCACCGGGTTACGCAGCTCGGGGAATTGCGTCTCGGACGCGAAGAGGTTCACCGTGTAGCCGTCGGCCACGACGAGTTCCTTCTGCAGGTCGGCGGGGGCGCGGACGGTGCCGCCGGGGAAACGATAAGGTGTTTCCTTGCCGGGCCCGAGGGTTGGCAGGGATGGCTCCGGGAAGTCGGCGAGCCGCGCCCCGGGCCGGGAGGCGATGCCGTGGACCGTGTCCTCGGCTAGGGCGAGGAGTTGGTGATAGCGGGGCAATTCGGCGGCGGCCTCCTCGGGCCGCTTGCGGACCCCGTAGTAGAGCGCGGCGTTCTTGGGGCGGGTGAGCTCGGCGTTGTAGCGGTGCTTGCGCGCGGCGGCCGCGGCCACCTCCTCGACGCGAGGAGGTTCGGCGGAGGCGAGCCCGCCAAGGCCGGCGAGCGCGCGGGCGATCACGGCCCCGAGCCCGCGGGAGCCCTCGGCGTTGAGATGGATCCCTTGTTCGGTGAGCGGCTGCGGCGCCTTCGCGAACGCCTCCGCGCTGGAGGTGAATAGGTCCACGAAGTGCGCCCCGCGCGCGACGGCGATCTCTCGCACCGCCGCGGCGTAGGCGGCGACGTCGGAGCGGCGCGCGGCGGCGCGCGGATCGCTCCGCTCGTCGGGCGCCGCCGGCGCGAGCAGCACCACGCGCGCCCCCGGGTGCAGCCGGTCGACCTCGCGCAGGAAGGTCTCGTAGTGGCGGCGGAAGTCGGGGAGGCCGGCGGGCCCGGCGAATGACTCGTTGGCGCCGAACCCGAGCACGACGACGTTGGCGGGCCACGCGGCGAGCAGGCCCTTCAGGTGCTCCACGTAGCCTTCCGGTCGCAGGCGGTGGCCGACCTCGTCGCCGGTCCACGCGAGGCTGCGTACGCGGAGCTTCTTGCCCGGGTGAGCGAGCTGGAGTTGCGCCTCGAGGTGACCCGATTCGAGCAGGCGTTCCACCATCCCGCCGCCGTAGAATAGGAACGTGTCGCCGGCGCGCGGCTCGAGGGCGGAGGCCGCGGTGCGCGGCGCGGCCACGGCAAGCAGCAGCAGTAAGCTGATGATGCGGGGAAGAGACTGCCGGGTTTGGCTCATGGGTAACAGCGCAGACGGGAGATCAGTGGCTTGGGAAACAGCGGGTCCGTTTCGGCCGGCAAGGGTGAAGGATCTTGCAGTCGCCTCGGGGCAGAAAGGGCTTGGAGGACTTTCGCGGGTCCAGCAATGCCGGTCGAGGCGAAGCCGTGCACTTTTTCGGTGCACCGCGCTGGGCCCCGGAGCGGCTCCGCCGAAGCCCAAGCGTCGTTCAGGATGGCTAGGCTGCGGATTAAGAGGCGTTGCCGAACAGCGCCGCGAGGGGGCAGCCTCGGATGGACACGGATGGCTAAGTGCCGAGGTAGCCGAGGCGGTTTGCCTCGGACTATAACGGGAGACCGACAGCCGAAGGCGGTGAACTTGGACCGCAGATTTCGCAGATCGCGCAGATAAATGCGGCGATGGCGTAATGGAGGAGGATCGGCCCTAAAAACCATGCCTCCGGGTTTAGAAGCACGAAAAAGGCGCCCGTCGCCGGGCGCCTCTGGTCACTGAGCGGGCCGGGGACCTCGTCTCACTTGATCATGTCGGCGACAAAGGCGCGCTCCTCGACGAGCTCCTTGTTCGTCGCGGCGATCTTCGACTTGGCGAAGTCGTCCATGGCGTGGCCGGTGATGACCTCGTAGGAGCCGGGTGTCGTGGTGCGCACGGGCATACCGGCCCAGACGTTGGCGTCGAAGCCGTAGAGGCCGTTCGATTTGACGGCGACCGAATGGATCGCTCCGGGGGTCATGAGGTCGCGCACGTGGTCGACCAGGGCGTTGGCGGCGGAGGCGGCGGAGGAGAGGCCGCGGGCGGCGATGATGGCGGCGCCGCGCTTGCCCACCGTCTCGCAGAACGGCCCCTGCAGCCAAGCGGTGTCGGTGATGACCGAGGTGGCGGGGCTGCCGCCGATGGTGGCCTGCGCGAACGCCGGGAACATCGTCGGGCTGTGGTTTCCGTAGATGAAGATGCTTTTTACCGTCGTGAGATCGGCGCCGGCCTTCTTCGCCAGCTGGGTCTGGGCGCGGTTCTGGTCGAGGCGCACCATGGCGGTGAAGCGCTCGGCGGGCAGGCGCTTCGCCTGCGAGGCGGCGATCATGCAATTGGTGTTGGCGGGGTTGCCGACCACGGCGACGCGGGCATCGGCCGCGGCCACGGCGTCGATGATGCGGCCCTGCTCGATGAAGATCTTGCCGTTGTCCTTGAGGAGATCGGCGCGCTCCATGCCGGGACCGCGTGGCTTGGCGCCGACGAGCAGGCACCAGTTCGCGTCCTTGAAACCAACGGAGGCGTCCGAGGTCTGGACGATGCCCTTGAGGAGCGGGAAAGCGCAGTCGTCGAGCTCCATGGCGACTCCCTCGAGGGCCTTGAGGGCCTTCTCGATCGGTGCCTCGATGAGTTGGAGGATGACCGGCTGGTCGGGGCCGAACATCGCGCCCGAGGCGATGCGGAACAGGAGCGAGTAACCGATCTGGCCGGCGGCGCCGGTGACTGCGACACGGATGGGGGTCTTCATGGTGGGAAAGGTCTAGCGCGCGCGCTGGGTGGAACTCACGGCGGAAATCAGGGGCGGGTTGATTGTTTAGACGAAATGGGGGCCGGGCGCGTCGGAGCTAATTGTGAATCTTAAGGCGAAACTGGCAGGTGGCTCAGAACAGTTAACGACGAAAAACGCGGTGCGATCTTACGGAAACCAACCGCCAGTTCGTGAAGCCCGGTGTTGGTGTAGCCGAGGCTGTGGCCTCGGATTATTCCGTGGGCTCGTTCCGTGCCCCTCCAACCTGCCGTGGCCCTGCCCATCCCTCCGGCGTAATCCTCCTCCGACCCAACCGCGGGAGCACCCGCGGCTACATCGTAGGAATCTCCATTCATCGCCGGTTTAACCGCTTCAATCCGGTTCACGCGAACCGCGGGGCGAGGCGCGCGTGCAGTTCGCGGATGAGCGACTCGGTCGTGGCCCAGTCGATGCAGCCGTCGGTGATGCTCACGCCGCGGCGAAGCTTCTCCTTGGGCTGGGGGAAGGGCTGGTTGCCGGCGACGAGGTTGCTCTCGACCATCGCACCCATGATCGAGGTGTTGCCGGCGGCGACCTGATCAAGCACGGCGCGAAGCACGTCGGGTTGCAGCTCCGGCTTCTTCGCGGAATTGTCGTGCGAGCAATCGACGACCACCGAGCGGGCGAGCGCGGCCTTGGTCAGCGCGGCTTCCACCTCCGCGATATGCCGCGGGGAATAGTTCGGGCCTGCGGCGCCCCCGCGCAGCACCACGTGGCAGTCGGGGTTGCCGCGGGTCACGACCGCCGAGGCGCTGCCTTCGAGGTTGATGCCGAGGAAAGTCTGCGGCTGCGAAGCCGCTCGGATCGCGTTCACCGCCGCCTGCAGGCTGCCGTCGGTGCCATTCTTGAAGCCCAGGGGCATCGAAAGGCCGGAGGCCATCTGGCGGTGGGTCTGCGATTCCGTGGTGCGGGCGCCGATCGCGCCCCAGCACACAAGGTCGGCCATGTATTGCGGGGTGATCGGATCGAGAAACTCCGTCGCGGTCGGCAGCCCGAGGTCGATCACGTCACGCAGGAACGAGCGCGCCAGCCGCAGGCCCGCCGCGATGTCGTGCGAGCCGTCGAGATGCGGGTCCATGATCAGACCCTTCCAGCCCACCGTCGTCCGCGGCTTCTCGAAGTAAACGCGCATCACGACCATCACCCGGTCCGAAACCTCACGGGCGAGGGCGCTGAGCCGTCGGGCATAGTCGCGGCCGGATTCGAGGTCATGGATCGAGCACGGGCCCACGATCAGGAGGAAGCGTTTGTCGTCCGTGAAGATCAGCCGGTGGATGGCGCGCCGCGCGCGCACCACGAAATCCGCCTGGGCCTCCGTCTTTGGCAACTCGGCCAGCAGCGCGGCCGGAGAAGGCAGGGTGCGGGTCTCGACGACGTTGATGTCGGACGTTTTCTGCATGAACGGTCAGCTTGGCGCGGGGCTCTTGTCGCGCGCAAGCCCGGTGTCGGGACAAACCCGGACGTTTCTAGCGCAAAAAAAGTGGCCGGCCGCTTACCCCTAAGCGGCCGGCCTTTGCTTTCTATGTTACCCCAAAACTCCCGCTAGGCGGGAGAAGTGTTAAACTTGATGTCCAAACGAATAGGTCCGATAGTCGGCAGGTCAAACAAAAGTTTTCAAATTCTACCACTTTTTTCGTAAGTTGTTAGCTAACATGTTCTAAATGCCTATCACGTTTTCTACTCCAAGCGGTTTTTTTGAATGGTCGCCCGCGGCTTGGCTACGGGTCACGGGGCCGGATGCCCTTTTGTTCCTGCAGGGTCAGTTCTCGCAGGACCTTCGTATGCTGGCCGTTGCGGCTGCCGGGGCGGAGCCGGCGTATGGACTCTGGCTTACGCTGAAAGGAAAGGTGGAGGCGGATGGTTTCGTGTTCCGCGGCGAAGGTGCGGACGAGTTTTGGATCGGGAGTTATTTTTCACGGGCGTCGGTGATTCGCGCGCGGTTGGAGGGCTTCATCATCGCCGACGACGTCACGATCGAGGACCAAACGGGCGCGTGGGCCGGAATTACCTGGGTGGGTGAGGTTCCGGCCGCTCCGCCGGGGGTTTTCGCCTTCACCGGTCGGCGCGGGTTTCCCGTCTCGCGAGACTGGGTGTATCGCCGCGAGCCGCGTGCCGGCAGGGCGGGTGCGCGCCTCGAAGCGGAAACGGTTGAGCGGGCGCGGATCGCGGCGCGTATGCCCGCCGTGCCCGCCGATGCCGGCCCGGGCGATCTTCCCAATGAAGCCGGTCTGGATGCTGACGCTGTTTCCTACACGAAGGGGTGTTACCTCGGGCAGGAAGTGATGGCGCGGCTGAAGGCGATGGGTCAGGTGCGGCGTCGGTTGGTGCGGGTCACGGGGACAGGCTCCAGCCCGATCGCTTTGCCCGCCGCGGTGTTCGCGGGCGAACGCCAGGTCGGCGAAGTGCGCTCGGCGATTGCCGACGGCGCCGGCGGCTGGCTCGGCCTCGCGATGGTTTCCAACCTGCACGTGAAGGCGGACTCTGAGCTGGCGTTTTCCGCCATTGGGCCCGCTTCGCTACGGCTGCTCGACGCGCCATGAACGAGCTCGCGCAACTCACGGCCCTCTGCGAGCGGCTGGGCGCGCCGCCCGCTCAAGCGGCCTCCATGGCCGCGCAGTTGGCGAAACGCGCGGGTCAGATCGCGGTGGAACGCGGCGTGCCGCGCGAGGAGGCGTTGCGCGGTTTGCTGGAGGTGCTGGTCAAGGGCAGGGCGGGGGAAGTGCCGGCGCGTTTTGGCGGCCCCGCTTCCCCGCCGCCGCGCCAGGGTGAATCGGTTTGACCGGCCGACGGGCGGTTTTTTCCCTCCGCGCCAACCCCACTCCATGAACAAGGCCGCGTTGATCGAGGAAGTCAGGAAACTGCTGGCCGGTGACACCACGCGTGTCGCTGCCGAGCGCGCGACCGAGGCGGTGCTCGCCGCGATGAAGCGCGGGCTCAAGCGTGACGGCGAAGTGGCCGTCGCCGGTTTCGGCACTTTCAACGTCGCCAAGCTGCCCGCGCGGCTCGGCTTCAATCCCCACACGCGCCGGCCGATGCGGATCGCGGCCGTCAAGACGGTGCGCTTCCGCCCCGCGTCCGAGCTGCGGGCCCGCTCCTGAGCGGGGAATTTCGGTGTCGGACTATGCTGCGACTCCGCGAGCGGAGTGCGGTGGGTCTGAAACCGGGGATTTTCGCGTGGGTGGATGAGGAAAGCCCGAAACGATCGGGGCGAAATCTGGAAATCAGGAACGAGGGAAAACAGAGGTGCCTTGGGAGGATGTTTCGTTCGTCCGGCCTTTTGCTGCGGTGGTCGTACCGTGTAGCCGCGGGTGCTCCCGCGGAGGATGACGTGAGGTAGTACCGCGGAGCCTCGCCGAACCCCTCGACCTGCCGACCGCCTGCGTGGCCTGATTCGGCTTCCCCCGCGGCGCGCTCGACCTTCTCGTGGAGGCGGTCGATGAAATCCGAACTGCGGCACCGCTTCCGTTCCGTTCATGGCCGCGAGCCCGCGGTCATCGCGCGTGCGCCCGGGCGCATCGAGTTCATCGGCAACCACACCGATTACAACGGTGGCACGGTGCTGGGCGCCGCGATCGACCGCGGGGTTTGGGTCGGGGTTGCGCCGCGCGTCGACGGCCGGCGTCGCTTCGCCAGCGCGGCCATGACCGAGGTCGTGGAAACCGGTACGGACGCGCCGCGGCCTTTTGCCGGGAAAGACGCTTGGGCCAATTACCCGCTCGGCATGATCGTTTCCCTTGCGGCGGCCGGGGTCGCGATCCCCGCGGGTTTCGACTTTCTCGCGGTGTCGGACCTGCCGCCCGGCGCTGGGTTGAGCAGCAGCGCGGCGTTGGAACTCGCGTCGGGTCTCGCCTGCGCGCGCTTGGCGGGAGTGGAGCCGCCGCGCGGGACCCTCGTGCGGGCGGCGCGTCACGCGGAGAACCATTTCGTCGGCGTGCCGTGCGGGATCCTCGATCAGGCGGTTTCGGGTTTCGGCCGCCGTGGGCATCTCGTCCACATCGATTGCCGCGGCCCGGATTTCATGACTGTGCCGCTACCGCCGGGCACGGGATTCCGGATCTTCAACACCCACACGCGCCACGCGTTGGTGGACGGCCTTTACGCCGAGCGCCACCGCGAGTGCGGCGAAGCGGCCCGTGCGCTGGGCGTCGCGCTGCTCGCTGATCTCGATCCGGCCGGGCTGAAGGCGCGCTCCCGCGGCTTATCCGAGGGCCTGCTGCGGCGGGCGAGCCATGTGGTCGGCGAGATCTCGCGGGTCGCGGCGTGTGTCGCCGCGTTGCGGGCGGGACGGATTGACGACGCGGGCCGTTTGCTCACCGCCTCCCACGAGAGCTCGCGCACCTGCTTTGAAAACAGTACCCCCGAGCTCGATTTCCTGGTGGAGGAACTCGCGCGAACGCCCGGCGTGTTCGGCGCGCGGCTGACGGGTGGCGGCTTCGGTGGTGCGGTCATGGCGCTGGTGGCGGAACCGTTCGCCCCGGAATCGGCGGAACGCGTCGCGGCGGCCTACGCGGAACGCTTTGGCGCGCGACCCGACGTGCTCGCGGTGAGCACAGCTGACGGGGCCTCGCTCGAAACCCCATGAACCAAGCCGCCCTCGAGCGAGCGCGCCGTCTGTTGTGCGCGTTGCAGGATCACATCCGCGACACGCTGGTCGCCGCGCGCGCCCGGCAGGCGGGCCGCTTCGCGCGGGTCGCGGCGGTGACGGCCGCCGACACCATCTATCACGTGGACCGGCTCGGCGAGGCGGCGATCCTCGACTGGTTCGCACGGCATTGGCCGCGCGCGTGGCCGGTGGAGATCGTGATGGAGGGTCTGGAGGATGGTGCCGTGACTTTTCCCGCGGACACGCCGGTCAAGGGCACCGCATGGAAGTGCATCCTTGATCCGATCGACGGCACGCGTGGGCTCATGCACGACAAGCGCGCCGCGTGGAGCCTCGCCGGACTCGCGCCGCAGCGCGGGGCGCGTACGGCCCTTGGCGACATCATGGTTGCGGCGATGACCGAGTTACCGACCTCTAAGCAGGGCCGGGCTGACCAGCTGAGCGTGGTGCGCGGCAAGTCGGTGGTGGCGACCAGGATCGATCTCGCGACGGGACGGCGGCACCGGTGGCGTCCGCGTCCCTCGCGGGCGGATCATTTCGAGCACGGGTTCGCCTCGATCGCGCGGTTCTTTCCGGAGGGTAAGGCGTTGCTCGGTGCGTTCGAGGAAGCGCTGTGGCGCGAGCTCGGTTTGCTCGGGCAGCGCGGGGGCCAGCTGGTGTTTGACGACCAGTACCTTTCCACCGGAGGGCAGCTTTACGAGCTGATCGCCGGCCACGACCGCATGCTCGGTGACCTGCGTCCGCCGGCCTACGCGAAGCTCGGGCTCGGCGGCGCGGCGCTTTGCTGCCACCCGTACGATATCTGCGTGGAGCTCATCGCGCGCGAGGCGGGCTGCGTCGTCGAGGCGCCGGGCGGTGGTCCGGTCCGGGCCCCGCTTGATACCGTGTCCCCTGTGGCATGGATGGGCTACGCGAACCCCGCGCTCGCGCGAACCGTTCGCCCGGTGCTCCGGCGGCTGATGCGCGAGATGTTTTGAGAAATTAAGATGGGTAAAGGTGTCGGGGTAAATCCAGGCTTTGGATACAGAGGACAGGGAAGTTCAACCCGAGGACCCGGAAGTGCGGTTGCGATTGGGTGATCACTGCCGGTTTCGGACCTGAAATGCTCCGCGGTGGGGCAACCGCGGATCTGCCCTGATGGCCTCGGATGAGGAGGCCATGGCTTGCTGTAGCCGCGGCTGGCGGCCGCGGACCATGCCGGGTCTGCGACGGCCGAAGGCGTTTCCGAAGGCTCCTGAGTTTAACCGCAGATTTCGCGGATGGCGCAGATGCTCAGGAAGCAGCCGAAGGCTTCCCGCTCTTGAAACCCCCAAGCCGGGGACAATCACGGAGGGACACCAAGGCGCACGAACGGGCCCGGGGTGCCTCGGTTGGCCCCTGTTCGTGGGCTGGGCTGAACAGGAGATAACGGAGGCCACGGAGATCAGCCCTCTGGTCTTCCCAGCCTAACCCGTCTTCTAGATCTTCCTCCGTCTTCCCGAACCCCCGGCCTTCCTGTTCAAACCCTCAGCTCCGTTGGCTCCGTTACCTCCTGTTCCATGCCCCCTCTCGATCAGCGTAAACCGGATCGACGAGGAGTCAGCACTTGGGCCTCCGTGCCCTCGGATTGATTCCTCGGTGTCCCCTTGGACCCTCAACCGGAACTAGGATCGGAATAAGATCGCGACGTCGGCAAACCAGGCGGCAACCGGGCCGCGGAGGAAAAGAAAGTGGAGCGCGCCGGCGACGGCGAGCATCGGACCGAACGGTACGTGGGCGCCGAACGCGAGCGGGGCGGTTTCGCCCTCCGGGGTTTCCGTCGGTGGTGCGACCGGTGCGCGGCGGCCGGTCGCACGCTGCCAGAGCCAAGCCGCGGCGAGCCAGACGGTGCCCACGGCCGCACCGCCAAAAACGGCGAACACGGCGCCCTGCCAGCCGCAGAACGCCCCGATCGCACCGACGAATTTCACGTCGCCGAAGCCCATCGCCTCACGGCGCAGCAACGTCTCGGCGACCAGCCCGATCCAGAGCACGAGTCCCGATCCGATCAGCAGCCCTTGCAGGGAGTCGGCGAGCGAGCGCAGGTGTCCGAGCGGAGCCGGCGCCGAACCGTGACCGTGGAGCGCGGGGATCAACGCGGAGAGCAGCAGCCCGACGACGCCCAGCCCGATCGTGAAGGCATCGGGAATGATGAAGTGATCGAGGTCGATGAACGTCGCCGCGATGAGGCAGCCGAGGAGCACCCAGCCGGCGAAGGCGACGGCGGGCGTGAAGCGAAGCCAGCAGGCGGTGAACAACGCCGCGGTGAGCAGCTCGACGAATGGGTAGCGGAACGAAAAAGGCCGGCCGCAGCAGCGGGCGCGCCCGCGCAGGAGCAGCCAGGAGAGCACCGGAATGTTGTCGTGCCAGCGAATCGGCGCGCCGCACCCGCAGCGGGAACCCGGCGTGACGATCGATTCCTCGCGTGGCAGGCGCAGGATGACCACGTTGAGAAAACTGCCGATGCAGGCGCCGAGCACGGCGGCCGCGGCGGGAAAAAACCACGGGAAGGCGGCGTTGAACGGGGCGAGGTCGGCAACCATGCGGCGCGGAAGTTCTGGCGCGGGCGGGTCTAAACCTCACGCCCAAAGATGCCGCTCCTCGAGGGGTCAGGGCGGTCAGTGTTTCGGGGGACTTTTGACCCGGGCATCCGTTGAAACATTGAACGCCCTGACCCTTTGGGTCAGCGGGCGAGCGCGGCCCGCGCGGCCGTCGCCATCGCGGGCGCGGTGCGCGATGCGGACACGCCGCTCCAGATTTCGAGGGCCTTCGCACCTTGGTGGACAAGCATCGCGAGGCCGTTGGCGGTTGGGATTCCCCGGGATGCCGCGGCGCGCAGCAGCGCGGTCTCGGGCGGATTGTAGATCATATCGAAGACCGCCGCGGGCGCCGGTAGCACGTTGAGATCAAGAGGCAGCGGATCCGTCGCCTTCAGTCCGGCGCTCGTCGCGTTGATCACCAGGGCGCCCGCGGGCAGGTGTCGCGCGAAGTCGCCTGAAGTCGGTTCGAGCCCGGTCACCGGGATGCCTCCGGCCAGTGGCGCGAGCAGTTCGAGAAGCGAGTCGAGGTTGGTCCGCGTGCGGTTGATGAGCGTGAGCGAGGCGCAGCGGCGTTGGAGGCATTCGACCGCGGCCCCGCGCGCGGCGCCCCCGGCGCCGAGCAGCACCACGTGCGCGCCGGCGAGATCGCGGCCCAGGTTTTCGCGCAGCGCGGCGGCGAGGCCGTAGCCGTCGGTATTGAAACCATGCCAGCCGTCGGCGCGGCGGAGCAGGGTGTTCACGGCGCCGGCGGGGCGCGCCGCCGGGTCGACCGCGGCCATGCGACCGAACGCGAGGACCTTGTGCGGCACCGTGAGATTCACGCCGTGGAAGCCGCCGCGGTGCAGCAGTTCCAGCGCGCGGGGCAGGTCTTCCGGCGGCACCTCGAAACGGAAGTAGCGCCAGTCGGCGAAGCGAACGTCGTCGCGGGCCACGTCCGCCAGCGCGGCGTTGTGCATCGCCGGGCTCACCGAGTGGCGGATCGGGTGCCCCAGCACCGCAAGGGAGACGCCCGCGCGCGACCACTTCGCCAAATCGTCGAGGGTGAGCACGGGGTCCGCGGTCATCGGGCGCCGAGTGACGGATGCCGTCCGCGGGTTGTCAACGGGCCCGCCCTCGCCGCGTTTCTGGTCTCAGGCCTGCTGGCGGGAATGCGCCGCCTCGAACTCTCCGACGAGCTCCGTGAAGAGCCGCGCCCGCTCGGCATCGAGCGCGGCCTCGTAGTGGCGCGCGAGGTTGCGGCAGCTGCGGCAGAGCACCTCGGCGATGCTGGTCGGCGCGAGGTCGGAGGTTCGGAGACCGCCGGGCCGCGCGGTCAGAGCGTCGAGCACGTCGGCTGCGCCGCGGAACACGCCGCCTTCGAAGGCGTCGATGAAAAACGGCAGGCCGTCGGCGAAGCAACCGACGAGGAAATGCCCGGGGAGGCCGACCGGCTCCAGCTCGATGCCGGCGCGCGCCGCCACGAGCAGATAGACGACGCTCAGCGAGATCGGCAGGCCGGTGCGCCGCTCCAGCACCTGATCGAGGAAACTGTTCCGCGGATCCGTGTAGTGCTCGGTATTCCCGTGGAAACCCCACTCGTGGAATAGCACACGGTTCAGCGCACGGCACTTCTCGCGGGTGGAGGAGGGTTCCGCGATGAGCTCTCGGCAGCGCGCCGCCATCGCGTCGAGCTGCGCGCGGCAGGCGGCCTCGTCGAGCCGCGGGTTGGCGAGGCGGGCGAGCAGCAGGCTGCCGGCCTCGAGCTCGTAACGGCGCCCGCGGATATAGGCGCGGAATTCGGCGGCGGGATCGCAGCGACCGAGTTCCTCGAGGTATTCCAGCGCGTGGCGGGCGAGCTGGCGATCGCTGCCGCCCGCCACTTCGCGAAGCATGAAGCCGGCGGATCCTCCCAGCGCGGTGAAACGCGCCGCGAGGGCGCGGCGCACCCCCGGGCTCGGATCATCGAGCAGCGCGATCAGCGCGGCTCTTTCCGTGGCGGCGAGGGCGGTCGTTTCCACGCCGCCAGCCGAAATTCCTTTCTTCCCCGGCGCAACGGGGAAACCGCGCTCTGCCCGCGAGTCACCGCGCGCCGAACAGCGCCGTGCCGACGCGCACGATCGTGCTGCCGGCGGCGACGGCCGGTTCGAGGTCGCCGGTCATGCCCATCGAGAGTTCGGGGAGCGGTCGGCCGAAACGCGCGGCCAAATCGTCGCGGATGGTCCGCAGGGCGTCGAACGTCCGGCGCGCCAGTTCCGCGGTCTCCTCAGGTGTGGCGCCGAGCGGGGCGATGGTCATCAGTCCGTCGACGCGCAGCGCGGGCTCGGCGAGCGCGGCCTCGAGCAGCGCTGGGGCGTCGGTGGTCTCCGCGCCGAACTTCGCGGGATCATGGCCGGCGTTGATCTGCAGGAGCACGGCGAGGACGCGGTTGCTCTCCGCGGCGGCGCGGGCGAGGTGGCGGACCAGCTTCACGCTGTCGACACTCTGGAGGCGGTCGAAGTTTTCGGCGGCGAGGCGGGATTTGTTGGACTGCAGGTGGCCGATCAGTTCCCAGCGCAGCCCGGGTACGGCAGCGGCGCAGAGGGCGCGCTTGGAGGCGCCCTCCTGCACGCGGTTCTCGCCGACGGAGCGCAGGCCCTTGCCGGCGGCAAGCAGGGCGGCTTCGGGCGGATGTGTCTTGGTGACTGCCATGAGTTCCACCGTGGCCGGGTCGCGCCCCGCCTGTTGGCAGGCGGTGGCGATGCGGGCGCGGATGGCGTCAACGCGGGCGGAGAATTCCTCGGCGGAGGGTAGCATGGGCGGGCGGTCTTGCGGAGGGAGTGAGTTAAGCCCTGCTAATTGGCGTTTGCGGAATCAGACGGATTTCTGTTCCTTTGGCCTTAAAGCGAGCTTATCATGCAGATCGAGAACTTCAAAATTTTCGCGGACTTGGTCGAGACGAAGAGTTTTTCCAAATCAGCCAAGCTCAACGGCATCACCCAGTCCGCGGTGAGCCAGCAGGCGCGGGCGATGGAACGTCACTTCAAGACCCTGCTGATCGATCGGAGCCAGAAGCAGTTCCAGCTCACGCGCGAGGGCCAGCGGGTGTACGAGTCGGCCAACGAAATCCTGCACACCTACGAGAAGCTCCTCTCTGAACTGCAGGAGATGAAAAAGGTCATCAGCGGCACGATCCGCATCTCGACCGTCTACTCGATCGGGCTCCACGAGCTGCCGCCGTTCATCAAGAAGTTCCTGCACGACTTCCCGTCGGTGAACGTTCGCATCGAGTACCGGCGCTCCAATCTGGTCTACGAGGACATCCTCCACAACTCGGTCGACTTCGGGCTGGTCGCGTTCCCGGTGAAACAGCGTCAAATCGAGGTGCTGCCGTTCCGCAACGACCATCTCGTGCTCATCACCCATCCCCAGCACCCGCTCGCGAAGCGCGCGGAGATCGATATCCGCGACCTTTCAGGCCAGAAGGTGATCGGGTTCGACCCCGATATCCCGACCCGCAAGGCGGTCGACGCGATCTTCCGGGAGCACAATCTCGAGATCGAGCCGGTGATGGAGTTCGACAACATCGAGACGGTGAAACGCGCGGTGGAGATCGACCACGGCGTCGCCATCGTCCCGCAGGCCACGGTGGCCCAGGAGCAGAAGCAGGGGACGCTCAATGTGATCCGTTTCCGCGGCAAGGACTTCACCCGGCCCTTGGCCATCCTTCACCGCAAGGGACGGGTGCTCACGCCGGCCATGAAGAAGTTCATCGAGACCCTTGGCGTCGAGGTGCCGGAGCAGGTCCAGGTTTAAGCCCCGCCGGCGCGAATCCTTCACCGTCATGAATACCACCGCCTTCCCCCGTTGCGCCGCCGTCGCCGCGGCCGCATGCCTCGCGTTCGCTTGCTCCCGGCCCGGCACCGAGGCCTTCGCCGCGGAAAAGCCCGCCTCGCCCCCGGCCGCCGCTTCCGCGGGATTGCCGCGGATCGCCCCCGCTCCCGCCTGGACGCTGAAGGACCTCGACGGCAACCCGGTCTCGTTCGCCCAATTCAAGGGCAAGGTGGTCGTGGTCGACTTCTGGGCCACATGGTGCCCGCCCTGTCGTGCTGAGATCCCCGGCTACATCGAGATGGTCCGCAAACACGGCAAGGACGGCCTGGTCATCGTCGGCATCTCCCTCGACCAGGGCGGACCCGGGGTGGTAAAGCCCTTCGCCGCGAAGACCGGCATCAATTACCAGCTCGTGATGGGCGACGAGGCGGTGGTCGCCGCCTTCGGCGGGGTCGAGGGTATCCCTACCACTTTCCTCATCGACCGCGCCGGCATGATCCGCGACCGCAAGGTCGGCGCGGAGGAAGCTGAGTTCTACGAAAAGAAGGTCCTCGCGGTGCTCCGCGAGAAATCCTGAGCCGCGACACGCGGCGCGCTCAGGCGCGCAGCAGCTGGGCGGAGGCGCGGTCGACGAAGAGCGTCGCCTCCGGATGCAGTCGGAGGATCGACGCCGGGCATGCCGTGGTGATCGGTCCCTCGATGGTCGCCTGCACGGCGGCCGCCTTGCGGGGGCCTGGCACGTGGAGGCTGAGGTGCCGCGCGCGTCGGAAGATCGAGACCGTGAGGCTGAACGCGTGCCGCGGCACGGCATCCAGGTTCGGGAAGCAGCCGTCGTTCACCTGCTGCTGCCGGCACGCGTGGTCGAGCTCGACGATCTTGATGAGATGCGGGTCCTCGAAGTTGGCGACCGGCGGATCATTAAACGCGATGTGTCCGTTCTCGCCGATGCCGAGGCAGATGAGATCGATCGGCTTTTCCGCGAGCAGCGCGGTGTACCGGGCGCACACGCCCGCGGCGTCCGGCTCCTCGGCCGGGATGGGGTGGAAGGCGCCGACTTTCACGTGCCCCAGCAGGTGTTCGCGCAGGTACGTGCGGAAGCTTTGCGGATGGGTTCCTGACAGACCCACGTAGTCGTCCATGTGGAAAGCCGTCACCCGCGACCAGTCGACCGCAGTGTGGCCGGTACGCGACGCAGCGATCAGCGACGCGAGGAATTCGTCCTGCGACGGCGCGCAGGCGAAGATCACGCGGGCGTGGCCTTGGGCGGCGATGACGTCGTGCAGGTGGGCCGCGGCGGCGCGGCCGGCGGCTTCGCCCATGGCAGGGCGGTCGGCATGGATTTCGACCGCGAGGCGGCCGGCGGTGAGGTAACGGGCGGGCTGGGCGGACATGGCGGCGAAGCGGTTACGGTCCGACCGCGCGTCGCTCAAGGGTAAAACCTGATCGACGCCACCGCCCGCGCGTTTATCAGCGGGTCCATGCTGCCCCGTTTCCCCCTCAGGCTCGCCCCGTTTGCTCTTGTTTCCCTTTTCGCCGCGACCGCTTCCGTCGCCGCGCCGCGCCTCGATCGCGAGAAGCTGCTCCAGTACCGCGCGACCGATGGTTTGGTGCAGCCCGTACGTTCCCCTGCCGAGTGGGCCCTCCGCCGCGCGGAGATCCGCGCCGGCGCCGAGAGCGTCATGGGCCCGCTGCCCGGCGCGGCGAAGCGGGTGCCCCTTGACGTGAAGGTGGAGCGCGAGATCGATGGCGGCTCCTTCGTCCGTCGGGAGATCACCTACCTCGCCGAGCCTGGCGCGCGCGTGCCCGCCTACCTGCTGATCCCGAAGGACGTGCTCGCAGGCCGGGCGGTGCGGCCGGGGGTGCTGGCGCTGATGCCCACCAACAACGTCGAGGGCAACCGGCCGGTCGTGGGGCTCGCGACGGACAACACCAAACCCAACCGCAACTACGGCGAGGAGCTGGCGCGCCGCGGCTTTGTCGTGCTGGCCCCGCCGTATCCGCATCTCGCGGAGTACAAACCCGACCTCGCGGGCCTTGGTTACGTCAGCGGCACGATGAAGGCGGTTTGGGACAATATCCGCGGGCTCGATGTGCTGGCCGCGACGCCCGGGGTTTCACCGCGCGGCTTCGGCGCGATCGGCCACTCGCTTGGCGGACACAACTCGATCTTCACCGCGCTGTTCGACGAACGCGTGAAGGCGGTCGTGTCCAGCTGCGGCTTCGACTCGTTCCTCGACTACTACCAGGAGAAGCAGGCGGCGGTGTGGAAGCCGGGGCAGGCGTGGGGCCAGGAGCGCTACATGCCGCGCATCAGCGCCTACGCCGGACGGCTGGAGCAGATTCCGTTCGATTTCCACGAGCTGGCCGGCGCGCTCGCGCCGCGCGCTTTCCTCGCGATCTCGCCGAAAGGTGACTCTAACTTCAAATGGCAGAGCGCCGGCCGCGTGGTGGCCGCCGCGCGGCCGGTCTACGCCCTCCTGGGCGCACCGGACGCGATCGCGATCGAGCATCCCGATTGCGAACACGACTTCCCTCCCGCGATGCGCGAACGCGCGTACGCCTGGCTCGAGCGATACCTCGCGCCCTGAGATGGACAAGGGGCGTAGGGACCAACGGACCAACGGACAAAACGACCAGCGGCCGAAGGGACTGAGGGCACTGGTGCCAGGTCTTGTAACCGGCCCTCGGCGGGGCCGGATTCAGTCGGCGTGATTATCCGAACGTGTCCCGCACGAAGACCTGACCGCGCCGGGGCCACCAGGCCCCAGCCACAGGGAAAGGAGCCGCCGCCTTCCGGGTGGGATTTTCCCGGTGGGGTTCCGGACCGGATCGAGTCCTTAAGTCCATCGCGCATGCCGCGCCTCTTCGCGGCCATCGCTGGATTGGGCCGCAAGGATGCGCCGTTAGCGCCGGGTGAAGCGCCGGACACCGGCCTTCGTGCCTTTCGCGTATTTCGTGGTGCCCCTCGGGGCTGTCCCCGACCCAGGGCGCCGTTACTTCGCCGGTGAAGCGGCGAGGATGCGGCGGGCCTCATCGGCGCCGATCTCGCGGACGAAGATATTGCGCCAGCGGATCTCGCCGCCGTGCGTCTGCAGCATGATCGGCCCCTTGGCGGGGAGCGGTAGCTTGCGGTCCCAGTAGTTCTCCATGACGGCCCCGTCCACGACGAGCTGGCCGTTAAGCCACACCCAGGTGCGAGCGCCGATCTGGCGGATGCGAAAACTGTTCCAATCGCCGAAAGGCTTGTCGGCGACGACCAGCGGATCGCGACCCGGCGCGCCGGCGGTGTTGTTGAACAATCCGCCGGAGCCGAGGTGCGGCTTCCGGTCGGCCTTCTTCGGGTCGTATGCTTGGTTCTTGTCCCAGATCTGCACCTGGGGCGTGCCGCGGAGGTAGATGCCGCTGTCGGCTTTGGCCACGGTCTTGTAATCGATGAGCAGCTCGATGTCGCCGAACTCCTCGGTGGTGTTGGCGTAGGGGCCGGTGCCGGGATTAACCAGTTCCCCGTTCTCGACGCTCCAGTGCTTGGTGAAATCGGCGCGTTCTTGAGCGACCTTCGCAGTCTTCTTCTCGCCCTGCAGCTTGGCGAGGCTGTGGGGGTTCAATCCGAACCACCCCGCGAGATCCTTGCCGTTGAAGAGCGCGCGGAAACCAGGGGGCGGTTTCACGTCGGCGGCGCCAAGGGGCGCGGAGGCGAGCAGGCAGAGGGTGGCGACGAACGTCAGGATCTTCATGGGGTTCAGTCCGGATCGCGCCAGCCCGTCGCGACGGGCGCAACGGAAATTCCGGCGCGGCGCCACTCGCCGGTTGCCAAGCCGCGGTCGGCCGCCTTGTTCTGCGGCTCCGCGGCGCGCCGCCGCGAGTCCCCCCGTCCTTCGTTTTCCCCATGAGCAGCGCCCCCGCGATCACCCGACAGGAAACTTACGACGCGATCGTCGTCGGCTCCGGCATCAGCGGCGGCTGGGCCGCCAAGGAACTCGCCGAGAAAGGCCTCAAGGTCCTGCTTCTCGAGCGCGGGCGCGACGTGAAGCACGGCGACTATCCCACGGCCATGCTCGACGCGTGGGATTTCGCCGGACGAAACCGCATCACCGCCACCGCCGCCGGCCGTCAGGAGAAGCAGGGCCGCACCGGCTACACCACGCACCCGGCCTCCGCACACTGGTTCGCCGACGACGTCGACCACCCGTATGCCGAGACGAAGCGCTTCGACTGGATGCGCGGCTACCACGTCGGCGGCCGCTCGCTCACGTGGGGACGCCAGTCGTACCGGTTTTCCAACCTCGATTTCGAGGCCAACGCCAAGGAGGGCGTCGCCGTCGACTGGCCGATCCGTTACGCGGATATCGCGCCGTGGTACGACCACGTGGAGCGTTTCGCCGGCATCAGCGGGCAAAAAGAGGGTCTGCCGCAGCTGCCCGACGGCGAGTTCCTGCCGCCGATGGAGATGAACGTGCTCGAGAAGCACGTGAAGCGCAGCATCGCCGACCGGCTTGGCGGGCGCGTGATGACGATCGGCCGTGCGGCCAACCTCACCCGGCCGCACCTCGGTCGCGGCACGTGCCAGTACCGCAACCGCTGCAGCCGCGGTTGCCCCTACGGCGCCTACTTCAGCAGCAACGCCTCGACCCTTCCCGCCGCCTTCGCCACCGGCAACCTCACGCTGCGTCCTTTCGCCGTCGCCGCCGAGGTTCTGTACGACGGCGCGCGCGGTCGCGCCTCGGGCGTGAGGGTCGTCGACACCGTCACCCTCGAGGTTATCGATTACCGCGCGCGGATCGTCTTCCTCTGCGCGTCCGCCGTCGCCTCCACCGCGCTGCTGCTCAATTCGGTCTCCGATCGTTTCCCCAACGGCCTCGGCAACGACAGCGGCGAGCTTGGCCACAACCTGATGGACCACCACTTCAAGGTCGGCGCTTCGGGGATCACCGACGCCTTCGCCGACCGCTACTTCCGCGGCGCGCGGCCCAACGGCATCTACATCCCGCGGTTCCGGAACGTCGACGCGAAGTCGCGCCGCCAGGATTACCTGCGCGGATTCGGCTACCAAGGCTCCGCGAGCCGCTCCGACTGGACTCGCGGCATCCGCGAGCTCGGCCTCTTCGGCGGCGAGTTCAAGAAGGCGCTCGTCACCCCCGGTCCGTGGCAGTTCGGCATCGGTGCCTGGGGCGAGTGCCTGCCGTACCATGCCAACCACCTGAAGCTCGACCGCACCCGTCGCGACCGCTGGGGCCAGCCGATCGTCGTCTTCGACTGCGGCTGGAAGGAGAACGAGCTCGCGATGCGCAAGGACATGCAGGCCTCCGCGATCGAGATGCTCGAGGCTGCCGGCCTCAAGGAGATCAAGGGCTATGACGACGTCGTGAACAGCGCCCCGGGTAATTGCATCCACGAGATGGGCACCGCCCGCATGGGCCGCGATCCGCGCACTTCCGTCCTCAATGCCTGGAACCAGGTCCACGCCGTACCCAATGTCTTCGTGACCGACGGCGCCTGCATGACCTCCAACGGCTGCGTCAACCCTTCGCTCACCTACATGGCCCTCACCGCCCGCGCGTGCGACCACGCGGTCGGCGAAATGCGCAAGCTGAACCTCTGATCCCCGCGACCCGATGATTTCTCCCGAAAACTCCTCCACCACCGGGATGCTGAGCCGTCGCGAGGCCCTCCAGCGCGCTGCGTTCCTCCTCGGCGCCGCGCTTTCGCCGTCGATCGTCGCCGGCGTCCTCCGCGCCCAACCCGCTGCCGCCGGCGCCCGTCTCTCCGGCGAGCATGACCTCGCGCTCGCCGCGCTGGCGGAGCGCATCCTGCCCCGCACCGATACTCCGGGCGCGGCGGATGTCGGCGTGCCGGCGTTCATCGGTCGCATGTTCGCGGAATTCCTCACCACGGCCGAGCGCAGCACGTTGACCAGCGGTGTCACCGCCCTGGACTTGGGCTGCACCGCCCGGCTTGGGCGGCCTTTCGCCGCGCTCGAGGGCGCGCAGCAGGATGACGAGATCCGGCGCCTCATCGGTTCGAAGGACGCCGCCGAGCGCGAATTCCTGCGGCTTACGCGCGAGGTGGTCATCGTCGGCTACTTCACCTCGGAGAAAATCGGCAAGACGCTCCTGCGCTACGAGCCGGTGCCGGGCCGTTACGACGCCGACATCCCGCTCTCCGAGACGGGCGGCGCCGCTTGGAACCGCCCGTGAGAAAACGGCCGCTGCTGGCGGTCGCGCTGGGCGCCTTCATCCCGTTCGCCGCGATGCAGACTCCGCCCGCGGGCGCGGGGCTGGTGATCGACCATGATACCCGGCCCGACGCCGGGCTGCAGGCCACGCTCGAGCGCGTCGATGGCGCGCTGCGGGAGAAACTCGGCGTGCCCGCCGACACGGTAGCCGTCGGCTTGGTCGATCTGCGGACCGCGCGCGTCGCGTGGCTCCGGCCCGACGCCAACGATTACGCCGCCAGCCTGCCGAAGATCGGTATCTTGCTCGCGTGGTTCGCGACTCCCTCCGCGGCGGCGAAGGCGATGGATCCGGACGTCCGGCATGAGCTAGGCGAAATGATCAAGCTTTCGAGCAACGAGGCCGCCACGCGATTCTCCCGGGAGCTGGGCCTAGCGCGCGTGCAGGCGGTGCTCGACGCGCACGGGTTTTACGACGCGAAGCGCGGTGGTGGGATCTGGTTCGGGAAACATTACGGACGCGACAGCGAGCGCGTCCGCGATCCGGTCAGCGGCAACACCCACGCCGCCACGGTGCGGCAGCTGTTGCGTTTCTACCTGCTGCTCGAGCAGGACCGGCTCGTCTCGCCCGAGACCTCCGCGGCCATGCGGGATGTTTTCCGTTCGCCCGCGATTGCCCACATCGAGGATCGTTTCGTGAAGGGACTCGCGGGCCGCGAGCGGAAGATCCGCCGGAAGTCGGGTTGGTGGGAGCAATGGTCGCACGACACCGCCGTGGTGACCGGCGGCGGCCGTCACTATATTTTGGTGGCGCTCACGCGCCATCCCCAGGGCACCGCCTATTTGGAGGCGCTCGCGCCGGCCTTGGACGACGTGTTGGGCCCGGCCGAAGGCGCGGCCCGTTGAGCGTCGGCCGCCTGCAGGCGGCGGTTGATGGCGGACATCGGATCGGTGGGCGCAGGCCTGCCTTCCGTGTAGCGTGCGACGTCGCGCAGCGCGATGACGGTGCAGCCGGCCTCCTTGAGCCAGAGCATGTACTCCTCGAAACTTTCGCGCGGCGTGTTCACCCACGGGTGCTCGCCGTCGGGCACCCCGTGGAATTGCAGCACCGTGATGCGGCCGTTTCGCGCCTGCGCGACCGCGGCTTTCACGTGATCGAGGGTCCACACCGGCCGCGCGTCGGCGGTGGTCGGGATGAGTAGCGGGTGGTCGACGCCGGGTTCGTAGGGCACGCCGCCGCCCTTGGCGTAGGGGACCTCGGGTTCGCCGCCGCGGCGGGCGAAGCGGATCCCGGCCGTCTCGAGCACAAGCAGGGCGCTCGGGTGAAACTTGTTGCCCGGCCACGCGAAGCTCACCGGCGCCGGAATGCCATGCTCGCGGCAGCGGGCGGCGATGGCCTCCAGCTGCTCGGCGAGCCGGGGAACGTTTTTTTCGGTGATGCCGAGGTGGTCGCGCGTGTGGTTGCCGATCTCGAAACCTTCGCGGTGCAGTTCGGCGATCTGCTCCCACGTGAGGTAGTCGCGCTTGTTGGTGCGGAACGTGAAGCCCTCGGTGATGAAGAACGTGGCGCCGAAACCGAGCCGCTTGAGCAGCGGCCGCGCGACCGCGTGATGCGACGCGGAGGCGTCGTCGAACGTGAGCACCACGACTTTGTCGGGCACCGAAGCAGGCGCGGCGGCCGAAGCGGTCAGCGCAACCAGGACGTAAAGGAGGGCGGCGAGCAGGCGGCGGGGCACGGGCGGATTGAGCCGTCACGGGCTGCAAGGGGCGAACCGGAAAAACGAGGCGGGCGCCGGGCAACCGCGCGCTTGCGTGCGCGGCGTGGCGGCGTGAAGCGATGGGCGTGAAAATGTTTCCTCGCGGCCTCGCCTGCACCGGATTCCTCCTCGCCCTCGTCGTGGCGGCGCCCGCCGTGGAGGTGCGGCGCGACCTCGAGTACGGCCGCGCGGGCGGCGAGTCGCTCCTGCTCGACGCCGGCATCCCGGACGGCCCGGGTCCGTTTCCGGTGGCGATCCTCGTGCACGGCGGCGGTTGGACCCGCGGGGACAAGGCCGGCAGTGACCGGCCGGGCGATGGCGCCGATATCACCCCCTGGTTCGATCTGCTCCACCGCGGGAACTACGTCTGGTTCTCCATCAACTACCGTCTCGCCCCCAAGCACCGCTGGCCCGCTTGCCTCGAGGATGTGCAGACCGCGGTGCGTTGGGTGAAGGCGAACGCGGCGGGGTTCCGCGGCGATGCCGGCCGCATCGTGGTCTTCGGGCATTCCGCGGGTGGACACCTGGCGCTCATGCTCGCGACGATTTCGAAACCCGACACCCGCGTGCAGGCGGTGGTCGGGTTCGCAGCGGTGGCCGACCACGAACACAAGCTCGCCGCCCGCGGCGGGCTGGGCGACGGACTTCAGGCTTTGTTGGGGCGTCCCAAGGGAATCACGCCCGAAGCGCTGCACGAGTTGCGCGCGATCTCACCAATCAATCGCGTGAAGGCGGGGATGCCGCCGGTGCTGCTGCTCCACGGCGACGCCGATAAGTCGGTCGCGATCGAGCAGAGCATCGCTTTCCAGCGCCGGGTAAAGTCGGCCGGCGGCATTTGCGACCTGATCACCCTGCCCGGGGCGCCGCACGGACTGCGTGAGTGGGCGAAGGCCGCGCCCGAGCATGAGCGTCAGTTGCTTGCGTGGCTCGAGCGGATCTTCGCCGCCGCTGGCGCGGTGAAGTAGTACGATGCGGTACCCAGCGGGCGGTAACCACGAAGGGACCCCAATTCGCACGAACCAGGAGCGCCACTCCTAGAACGTGACCGCGATCGGCGCAATCCTTGCGGCCGCGGGTGATTAAGGTCGTACGATGCAGCCGGGGGCGCTCCCGCGGATATTCAGTGACTTCTGGTGCCGCGTTCGGTCCGTCGCGGCGCTTTTTCAGCCCGACTTCGCCTTCTTCTTCCCGGCGGCGCCCTCGACGCGGCCCGGCTCGCGGGTACCGGCGCCCTTGCGCTGGGTGAGCGTGTCGCCGAGTTCAGCGCGGCATTTTTCGGCGAACGCCTCCAGGCGCGCGACCACCTCGGGATGGGCGGCCGCCACGTCCTTGGTTTCGGCGCGATCGGTGCGCAGGTTGTAGAGCTGGGGCCGCTCCAGGTTCACGTTCTCGTATTTCGCCGGGATGCCGTCGCGACCACCCGGGCGGCCACCGAGCGTGCGGTAGCGGTGGGGCAGCACGAGCTTCCACTCGCCGTCGCCGCTCACCACAGCCTGAAGCTCGTTCTGGGCGTACCAGTTGCCGTAGCCTTCGTGCGGGTTTCGCGCGCTGCTCTGACCGGAGAGGATCGGCCAGACGTCGAGTCCGTCGATTTTCAACTTGGGCAAATCGGCGCTGATCCGACGGGCGAGGGTGGGCAGCAGATCGATGGTCATGATGTACTGGTCGCTCACGGCGCCGGCGGGGAGCTGGCCGGGCCAACGCATGAGGCAGGGCACGCGCGTGCCGCCTTCCCAAGCTGTTCCCTTGCCCTCGCGGTGCGGGCCCGAGCTGCCAGCGTGGTCGCCGTAGCTCAGCCAGGGACCATTATCGCTGGTGAAGATCACCAGCGTGTCGCGCGTGAGACCGTGTTTCTCCAACGCGCGCAGCACCTCGCCGACCGACCAGTCGATCTCCATGATGACGTCGCCGTAGAGCCCGCGCGCCGACTTGCCCTTGAATTTGTCGCTCACGAAGAGCGGCACGTGCGGCTGCGGGTGAGCGAGGTAGAAGAAGAAGGGCCGGTCCTTGTTGCGCTCGATGAACCGCACCGCGCGTTCCGTCAGGCGGGTGGTGAGCTCCTTTTGATCCTCCGGGGTGACCTCTTCATCAATCACGCGGCCGTCCTCAAGGAGCGGAAGCTTCGGGTAGCTGCCGGGCCGGGCCTCGGGATGGTACGGCCACATGTCGTTTGAGTAGGGGATGCCGAAGGACTCGTCGAAGCCGTGGCGGTTGGGCAGGAACGGCGCGAGGTGGCCGAGGTGCCATTTGCCCGCCATGCCGGTCGCATAGCCGCGCGACTTGAACACCTCGGCGAGCGTGGTCTCGTCGGCGTGGATGCCGTGCGTGGACTGCGGCCCGAGCGCGCCATGGATGCCGATGCGGTTCGGGTAGCATCCCGTGAGCAGCGCGGTGCGCGACGCGGAGCACACGGCTTGCGCCACGTGGAAGTTGGTGAATTTCACGCCGTCGCGGGCCATGCCGTCGAGGTTCGGGGTCGTGAAGCCCTTGGCGCCGAAGACACCGACGTCACCGTAGCCGAGATCATCACAAAAAATCACGACAACGTTTGGCGGCCGCGCGGCGCCGGTGGCGGAGGCGCTGTTGGCCGCGACCGCGGCCAGCACGGCGAGCGAAACGATCAGACGACGGAGACGCGGGTCGGGCAGGGCGGTTCGGGGCATGGAGAAGGACTGGCTCGCCGCGGTGCTCCGCGCAAGTCCGCGCCCCCCGCCCTTAAGGGGTCAGGGCGTTGAACGTTTGGAGCGGCGTCGAATGGGGCGTACGGACAGGCTCGAGTATCGACAACCTGCGACTTCCCAACGTTCTCCTCGAGCTACTGAAACGCGGTTGGGATTTAGCGGAGGTTGGACGGAAAAACATTCAACGCCCTGACCCCTTAGGGCGGAGGACGGCGCGGACCGGGGAGCCGTCGGCGCCGAGGAGGCGCAGGGGGAGGGCGATCAGTTCGTAGGGGCCGGGTTCGACGCCCCGAAGGTCCAGGCTCTCCAGAATCAGCAGGCCGGCGGCGAGCATCAGCCGATGGCGGGTCATTTCCTTGCACGTCAGTTCGTCCACCGATGGCACATCGAGACCGACGAGCCGCACGCCGCGCTGCGCCAGCCACGCGGGCAAACTGGGTTCCAGCAACGGCCAGGCAGTGGGGAACGAGGCCGGGTCACCCCAGGCGTCGGTGCGGAACAGGATTCTTGGCGAAGCTGCCAGCTCTCGGTCGGTCAAACCGGAGAACAGGTCCGCGGTCAGCGCCGTCCGACCCCGGGCGTCGATCACCCTGGCCGGTCCCACGAACAGCTCCGGATCGAGCGCGTCGATCGTGGCGCCGTGGTTATCGTAGTGGAACGGCGCGTCGACGTGGGAGCCGTTGTGCACGCTGAGCGACAGTTCGCCGACGTTGCAGGAGGCGCCGTCCGTGATGCGTGCATTCAGGCGGAAGGCTGTCGGCCGGTCCCCGGGCCAATGGGGCGAGCCCGGGAAAAGAGGACGGGAAATATCGATCAGCATGGGACGATTTCAGGGCACGAGGGCCGGGGCGTTGGGCAGCTGGAGGTGCGCGCCGGTCTCGACGATCCGGCGCAGGCGCGAGATCGCCTCGGCGCAATCGGCGAAACGCGTGTACAGCGGCGAGGGGGCAAGGCGTATGAGATCGGGGCCACGGAAATCAGGCGTCACCCCGGCGGCCTTCAGCGCCTGGCAGATGCGCCAGGCGTCGGGGTGTGCGACCGCGATATGGCCGCCCCGCACGTGCTGGCCCCGCGGCGTCACCACCGTGAATCCGCGGCTGGCCAGTTCCCGGTCGATCAGGTCCAGCAGCAGATCCGTCTGCGCGAGCGACTTGGCGCGCAACGCCGCGATACCTCCGGCTTCCGCCACGATTTCCAGCGAACCCAGCAGCGGCGCGAGGGAGAGGATGTGCGGTGTGCCGATCTGCAGTCCCGCCGCGCCAGCGGCGGGCTCGTGCTCCGGCGCCATCGCGAAGCGTCGGTCGGGCCTGACGCCCCACCACCCGGCAAGGCCGGGTGGGCGTCCGGTGTGTCGCGGATGCAGGAAGAATCCGCCCACCGCTCCGGGGCCGGCGTTGAGCCATTTGTAATGCGACCACACCGCGAAGTCCGCCCCGTCGCGCGCCAGCTCGTGCGGCACCGCGCCGATGCTGTGCGAGAGATCCCAGCCGATCGTGATTCCGGCCGCCTTGGCCTTGCGCGTGATCGTTGGCACATCGAGCAGCTGGCCGCTCGTGAAGAGAACCGCGGGCAGCAGCACGAGCTGCACGTCGGGCGTAAACGCCGCGAGGATGTCGTCGATACGGAGGATCCGGCCGTCGCGGGAGGGGATCATCCGCAGGTGCCGCTCGGGGTCCAGGCCGCGCAGACGCAAATGGCTCCGCAGCGCGTATGTGTCGGAGGCGAAGTTCAGCGTGTCCGCGACGATCACCCGCGCCGTGGCCGCCGGATCATAAAGCGTGGCGAGGAGTTGGTGGAGATTGGGCGTGGTCTGGCCGCCGACGCCGACGTCGCTCGGCTCCGCTCCGACGAGCGGCGCCACGCCCGCCGCCGCGAGCTGGGACAGATCTAGCCACGGGGGTTCCGCGCGCGTCCAGCCGTCGATCCCGAAGGTGCGCCACTGTTCGACGACGCGCGCCAGTGCCGCCTCCGCGCGGCGTGAAAGCAACCCGAGCGAGTTGCCGTCCAGGTAGATCGCGCCCGCGGGGGTCTGAAAGTCCTCCCTCCAGCGGCGCAGGGGATCGCGGGCATCGAGCTCGGCGGGTGACGTCATGGTGACGCCAGAACCTGAAGTGGCGCGGGAGATTCGGCAACGTGGCGCTAAAGAACCCACAGGCTGACGCCCCCCAGGTATCACCCACTCCCACAAAACGCCCAACGCCCTGACCCCATTTTGAAGGGGTCAGGGCGTTAAGTGTTTTTGAGCTGCTGGATCACGCTGCGATATCGGGAGCTAAGCTCAGCGGAATGGGGCCTCTGGCGCGGGGACAGAGCGGGGGTTCGAGGAGCGTGGAGGATTCGTGAACAAAAAACTCCCGGACCCCTTTTTTTGGGGGGGGAATTGCCGTTGACGGTGGTGACGGGCGGGCGCGTCATCGCCGGCGAAGTTCATCCGCCAATGCCGGTTCTGCCCCGCTGGTTCCTCATCCTCGCTGTCGTCGCCTCCGGGGCGGCAGCGGCCGCTTCATCCCGCGACGAAGTGCCGGCGGATCTGCGGGCGCATTTTTCACCGCCGGCCGCCTTCAAAACGCCGGCCTCGGAATTGCGTTCGCCGCTGGTTTTCGATGGCGGGAGGCCGGTGGCGTCATCGGCGGACTGGCCGGCTCGACGGGAGGAAATCCGGCGCTATTGGCACGAGCGGATGGGTTTGTGGCCCGACCTGGTCGAGCGACCCCGCCTCGAGATTTCGGAAACCCGGGATCGCGGCGGGGTGATCCAACATCGCGTGGAGATCGAGGTGGCTCCGGGGGTGATGCAGCACGGATTTATGCTGCTGCCGCCGGCGAGTTTCCGCGGCCCTCGGCCCGCCGTGCTGGTGCCATTCTACGCGCCCGAGGTTAGCGTGGGCTATGACGGTCCGCGTCCGCCCTCCGGGCAGGCGAAGCGTTTCTTCAAGGACGGCCCGCCGAAGCACCGCGACTTCGCCTTGCAGCTGGCCCGGCGCGGCTTTGTCACCCTTTCGATCGGCACGCCTGGCGACGACGCCTACAAACCCGACCTCCGCGGGGCAGCCTGCCAGCCGCTGAGCTACCACGCCTACCTCGCGGCCAATTGCCACACCGCGCTCGCGCAGCGTCCCGAGGTGGATGCTTCGCGCATCGGCGTGATGGGTCATTCCTACGGAGGGAAGTGGGCTATGTTCGCGTCGTGCCTCGACGACCGCTTCGCGTGCGCGGTGTGGTCCGATGGCGGGGTGGTGTTCGATGAGTCACGCGGGGCGGTTAACTACTGGGAGCCGTGGTATCTCGGCCTTGATCCCTCCGTGACACGCAAGCCGGGCCTCCTTACGGCCGCGAACGGCCGCACCGGCGCCTACCGGCGTATCCGCGAGGAAGGCCGCGACCTGCACGAGCTACACGCGTTGATGGCACCGCGGCCGTTTCTCGTCTCGGGCGGCTCCGAGGACGGTCCCGCGCGTTGGGGCGCGTTGCTGCACGCCGTTGCGGTCAACCGTCTGCTCGGCCGCGAGAACCGGGTCGCCATGACCAACCGTCCGGAGCATTCTCCGTCGGCCGAATCCAACGAGCAGGCCTTTCGTTTCCTCGAGCACTTCCTCCGCCCATGAATCACGGTCTGTTTGATCTGCAGGTTAACGGTTTCGCCGGGGTCGACTTTCAGCGCCCGGAAATCACCCACGCCGACCTCGAGCGCGCCGCCGAGGCGCTGCGGCGCCACCAGACGACCGGTATCCTTTTCACGCTGATCACCGACACCATCGATGCATTGGCCGAGCAATTGGAGCGCGTGGAGCGGATCCGCGCCGAGTCGCCGTCCGTTCGCGAGATGATCGCCGGTTACCATATCGAGGGCCCCTATTTGCTCCCCGAGCTCGGGTACCACGGCGCCCACGACCCACGTAAGATGAAGGCGCCTGACCGGGCGGAGCTCGACCGTCTTCAGCGCGCCGCGGGCGGCCGCATCCGCCTTGTGACGCTGGCGCCCGAGTGGCCGGGCTCACCGGACTTCATTCGCCACCTTGTGGCCATCGGCGTCACGGCCTCGATCGGGCATTCCAACGCCGATGACCGCGCCATCGACGCGGCCATCGCCGCCGGGCTCACGATGTGCACCCACGTTGGCAACGGCGTGCCGCAGCAGATGCACCGCCACGATAACATCATCCAGCGCCTGCTGGCGCGCGATGAACTCACCGCAGTGTTCATTCCCGACGGTATTCACGTGCCGCCTTCGGCCTTGCGGAATTTCGTCCGTGCCAAGCCTCGCGCCCAGGTGCTGTTCACGACGGACTGCATGGCTGCGGCCGGCGCGCCGCCGGGGCGTTACACGGTTGGTCAAATCGAGGTCGAGGCCGGTGCGGACGGCGTCGTGCGCGAGCCGGGCAAACCAAACTTCGCCGGCTCTTCGCTCGCGATGGACGCCGGGTTGGCGAACATCCGGCGCTTTCTAGGCTGGACCGAAGCCGAGGCCATTCACGCCTGCGGCGAGGGCGTACGCGCCGCGCTCAAACTGTAGCCTGGGATCAGGCAAGCGGCCGGCTTAGCCCTGAAAACCGAAGCGCGGGTAGTACCACCTCAGCCGGTGGCGGCGAGGGCGCTCCCAACGGAGACCAGTCGGCCGGTAAAGGCATCCAGCCGAATGGAAAGTCCCTTTTGGGAAATAACTTCCAGCACTCCGTGGTTCTCCCCGATAATCTTGGCGCAGGGGTCGTTCAGGTCGGGCCATTCCGCCATCCACTGGAGCCGGAACGCGCCATCAAGGGCGTACAAATTCGGAAAACCTGGCAGTAGTCCGTAGGTGTGTTCCCGCACATAGCAGCGGAACGGGGTCTGCTGAAACTCCACGACCGCGGTGGCCAAGGGGCGGTGACCGACCGACTTCGAGCCTTGGCGGGTGAGCCGGCAAAGCGCGCCTTCGATGACGGCGAGAGGGGTGGGGCGGATGGTGTTCACGGCGGGGAGGGTTCAACAAAACGTTCGCCGCGGAGCTCCGCGACAAAAATTTCAGGCCGTGCTTGCGGGCGGTAACCGCCGGAAACTAACGTCTGGTTTTATGAAAAAGGCCCTCATCACCGGCATCACCGGCCAAGACGGTTCGTATCTGGCTGAATTGTTGTTGGATAAGGGTTACGAGGTGCACGGGGTGATCCGCCGGGCTTCGACCTTCAACACGAGCCGGATCGACCACCTTTACCGTGACCCCCACGTCAACGGGGTTAAGCTCTTCCTGCACTACGGGGATCTCGCCGACTCGGTGCAGATGGTAAAGCTCCTCTACGAGCTGCAGCCCGACGAGGTCTACAACCTTGGGGCGCAGTCCCATGTGCGGGTATCGTTCGACATCCCGGAGTACACCGGCGACGTCGACGGCCTCGGCGCCCAGCGCATCCTCGAGGCCATCCGGGAAGCGGGTTTGGTCAAGAAAGTGCGGTACTACCAAGCCTCGTCTTCGGAGATGTTCGGCAAGGTGCAGGAGGTGCCCCAGACCGAGACGACCCCGTTCTGGCCGCGGTCGCCCTATGGTTGCGCCAAGGTCTACGCCTACTGGCTGACGGTGAACTACCGCGAGAGCTACGCCCTCCACGCCTCGAACGGGATCCTCTTCAATCACGAGAGCCCGCGGCGGGGAGAGACCTTTGTGACGCGGAAAATCACCCGTGCCGCGACCCGCATTAAGCTCGGACTCCAGGACTCCCTCTACCTCGGCAACCTCGACGCGCAGCGGGACTGGGGCTACGCCAAAGAGTACGTCGAGATGATGTGGCTGATGCTGCAGCAGGATCAGCCCGACGATTACGTGGTCGCCACCAACGAGACGCACAGCGTGAAGGAGTTTTGCCAGGAGACTTTCGGCCAGCTGGGCCTCGATTGGCAGAAATACGTGAAGTACGATCAGCGCTATGAGCGCCCCGCTGAGGTGGAACTGTTGATCGGCGACCCAGCCAAGGCCCGGAAGCAGCTCGGCTGGGAGCCCAAGGTGCGGTTCAAGGACCTCGTGAAGATCATGGTCGACCACGACCTGGAGCTCGCCCGCCGCGAGGCACAGATCGCGAAATTGCCGCGGTTGTGATGAAGTTTTCCCACGGAACACACGGAATTCGCGGAATGCCGTTTTCTGTGGTTTCCGTGTATTCCGTGGGCCATCTGCCATGAAGCTCTACATCGCCGGGCATAACGGGATGGTGGGTGCGGCGTTGGTGCGGCGTTTCTCGGCTGAGCCGGGGGTGGAACTGCTACTCCGCTCGCGCCGCGAGGTCGACCTGACCAACCAAGCGGCGGTCGACGCGCTCATCGCGACGGAGAAGCCTGACGCCGTGATCGTCGCGGCGGCGAAGGTCGGCGGCATCCACGCCAATAACACCTACCCGGCGGAGTTCCTGTTCGAGAACCTGGTGATCGCGGCGAACACCGTCCACTCGGCCTACCGCGCCGGGGTGGGTCGCCTGCTCTTCCTCGGCAGTTCGTGCATCTACCCAAAGCACGCGCCGCAGCCGATGCCCGAGGACTGCCTGCTCACGAGCGCGCTGGAGCCGACCAACGAGGCTTACGCGATCGCGAAGATCGCCGGCCTCAAGCTCTGCCAGTATTACCGCAAGCAGCACGGGGTCCTGTTCCACTCCGCGATGCCGACCAACCTCTACGGGCCGGCGGATAACTATCACCCGCAGAACTCCCATGTGCTGCCCGCGCTGATCCGGCGTTTCCACGAGGCCAAGGCGGCCGGCCGACCCGAGGTCGGCGCCTGGGGCACGGGCTCGCCGCGCCGGGAGTTTTTGCACGTCGATGACCTAGCCGACGCCTGCGCCTTCCTGCTGAAACTTCCCCAGCCGCCGGATTGGGTGAACGTCGGCACTGGCACGGATGTCACGATCCGCGAGCTCACCGAGCAGGTGGCGGCGGTAACAGGCTACGGCGGCCGGATCGTGTGGGATCCGGCGAAACCGGACGGCACCCCGCGGAAACTCATGGATGTTTCCCGGATGAACGCCCTCGGCTGGCGCGCCCGCATCGGGCTTCGAGAGGGCCTGGAAAAAACCTACGCGAGCTTCCTCGCCGAGCAGGCCGCCGGCACGCTGCGGGGTTGAGCACTCCCCGGCGCGCGGCCGCCAGCTCTTCGCGCAGGCGCCCGGGCGGAGTTTTTTGTGGCCTCTGGCACCAGCGAGCGCTTTTTTCCGACCCATGAGCTTTCTCTCCCGTCGTCTGCTTCCGGTAGTCGTAGTATCGAATCTCATCGCCTCCTTGGCGCTGGCACATCCGGGACATGACGGCCACGAGGCCGGCGGTGAGTTCACTTGGGACTTCAGCCACTTGACCGCTCATCCTTTGGCTACGCTGGCGTTGCTCGCCATCGCGGGGGCTGCGGCTTCGGTGATCGCCGGTCGGGTTGGCGCGCGCATGGCAAACGCTCGGGTCGATCGCTCTCGCGGAAACCGCTGAAACCGGTTCGCGAATAATCTCCCTGCGCTCCGGGCGGAGGATCAGGCCGGGTGCCGATGCCCGGAACCGAGTTCAGCCGGGGCCATCGCACCTCGGGCGAAGCGACCGGGAATGAATACCGATTCCCTTCCCTCGTAGGGTACCCGCAGGCGCCCGAGCAGTTCGCGGGTTTCGCCGGTGTCGGGAGTCAGCAGCTCGTTGATGCCGGCCGACGCCTCCAAGTGGGCGTTGCCCAAGGCCCAGCCGATACCCGCGGCGGCTGACACGGCGAGCTCGAGGCGGATCGCGAGCACGGGTTCGGGCTGCTGCCGAACGACATAGCGTATGCCCGAGGTGGTGCTTACCGTCGTTCCGTCCCGAACCGGGCGCTCCAGCGCGAATTCGAAAGGCGTGCCGTCGTCGGCGAGCGCCTGCCAGCTCACCTGTGCCAGGGTGCGCCGAGGAACGCGGATCGGAATCTCCGCAAGGCTGGCATCGAATGACTCAGGGAGACTAACAACCTTTGGCATGGCGCCAGCGTGGGTTTTTTATCGCCGGGAAACAAGCCGCGCCGAGGGGTGGCCGGGAGGTCGAAGCCACGAGATTCCCCGTTGCACCGCCGGTTGCGGCAAGGTTGGCCCGCGTCTTGCTAGGAGGTGGCGAGGTCAGGCATAAAAGCCAGCCCGGCCCGCAAACCACATGAACAAAAACTACACTATCGCATTGTTAGCGCTCGTTCTCTCCGCCGCTGGTCGGGCCCAGACGCCCGCTCCCGCGGCTGCCGCCGCGGCCCCGGCCGTGGCCGTCACGGCCACCGGGGCTTTTGTTTCCGACTACATGTTCCGCGGCCAACGCCTCAACGGCGCGGGCTTCCAGCCGACCATCGAGGTCGCGGCGGGCGATTTCACCGCCGGCGTCTGGGGCAACTTCGTGCTGAGTGACAAGGTTCCGGACAGCTCCGACCCCGAGATCGATCTCTACGCCTCCTACACGATCGCCCTCGGCAAGGACCTCACGCTGGTGCCCGGCGCCACGGCTTACTTCTATCCCAGCGCCCCCACGCAGCTCGGATTCTACAAATCGACCTTCGAGCCCAACCTCGCGCTGAACTACACAGTCGAGGGAGTGAAGTTCACGCCGAAGGTCTATTACGACATGACCCTCGAGGGTGCCACCTGGGAGCTAACCGTCGGCTACGCGATTCCGATGAAGGACATCGGCTCCGAGCTCGGTCTCGCGGCGACCTTCGGCACCTTCCTGCTCGATGAGGCCGCCAACAACACGACGCCCTCGGTGAAGTCCTGGGGCGACTACTGGCAGGTAGGCGGATCGCTGCCTTTCCAGCTGAGCAAGGAGTCGAAACTTACCGTGGGGCTGGCCTACGCCAAGGGGAGCAACGCCTACACCAAGCAGGGTACGGCCGGAAAAACGCCCAACGCCCTCGCGGTGGGACGCTCGGTGGTCACGCTCGCCTACTCGCTCTCGTTCTAATCGGCGCCTCCGGCGTTAGCGCCGGTCAAAGCCTCCGGTTCCTTTCAGCGGGGAATTCAGATCTGTCTGGATTCCCCGCTTTTCGCGCGCGAGTTTCGCGCTCCATGAAAGTCGGCATCGTCGGCGCTTCCGGTTACTCGGGCGAGGTTCTCGTCCGGCTCCTCCTCCAGCATCCGCGGGTCACGCTCGCGGCGGTGACCTCCCGCAGCCAGGCCGGCAAGCCGCTCGCGGCGGTCATCCCGGCGGTACGCGGAGCGGACCGCGGGCTGACGTTCACGGATTCCGATCCGGCAGCGCTGGCCGCGGGGGACATCGACCTCTTCTTCCTCGCGCTGCCGCACGGCGCGGCGGCGTCCTACGCGAGCGCGCTCGCGGCCGCGGGCAAGCGGGTGATCGACCTCAGCGCCGACTTCCGCATCGCCGATCTCTCGACCTACGAGAAATACTACGGCCGGCATCACGCGCCCGAGCTTTTGCCCCACGCTCGGTTCGTGCTGCCCGAGCTCACGCCGCCCGCCTGGCGCCAGGAGGCCCGCGTGGTGGCGGCGCCGGGCTGCTACCCGACGAGCATCCTGGTGCCGCTCGTGCCGCTGCTGCGCGCGGGTATCGTCTCGCGCGAGCACATCGTGGTGAATTCCTGCAGTGGCGTGAGCGGTGCCGGCAAGAAAGCCGAGGAAACCTATCTTTTCTGCGAGCGGGCCGAGAGCATGAAGGCCTACGGGCTCGTTAAGCACCGGCATCTGGCCGAGATCGAGGAGCAGCTCGCCGTCCTCGCCGGCGCGCGCACCGCCATCCAGTTCAACCCGCACCTTGCGCCGATGCGTCGGGGTATCGCCACCACCATCACCGTGCCGGCCGCGCCGGGTGCGACGATCGATCGTGCGTACGCGGCGTGGCGCGAGGCCTACGCGGGTCGCGCCTTCGTGCAGGTGCTCGCGAGCGGCGAGACGCCCGACACCGCCCACGTCGTGGGCACCAACCGCGTCGATCTCTCCGCGGTGCACGATCCGCGCACGGGGAATTTCGTGATCACCTCGGCCGAGGACAACCTGATGAAGGGCGCGAGCGGCCAGGCCGTGCAGATCATGAATCTCTGGTGCGGCTTCGACGAGACCGCGGGCCTCGCGTGAGGCCGGCGCGGCCGCGCGGTGTTTTCCGCGCGCGTCGTTTGCGGCGGGGAAAACTCTTGTCAGTCTTCCACGCGTGTCCGCACATTCCGCGGACCTTCCTCCCCGCAAAATCATGATCGAATTCAAGCAGCGCATCCTGTTCGTCGGTTACGGCGCGGTCGCGGAGTGCACGCTCCCGATCCTCTTCAAGCACCTCAAGGTGCCCGCCCGCAACGTGACGATCATGGATTTCGAGGACCGTGCGGCGAAGCTCGCGCGCTGGACCGCGAAGGGCGTGCGCTTCGTGCGCGACCGCGTCACGCGGGAGAACATGGGCCGGCTCCTGGCCAAGCACGCCGGCCGGGGTGATCTCATCATCGACCTCGCGTGGAACATCGACGCCTGCGAGATCCTCCAGTGGTGCCACGACCACGGTGTGATGTACATCAACACGTCCACCGAGCTTTGGGATCCGTACGCCGCCGGCCCGAACCAGCACCCGACGGAAAAGACGCTCTATTGGCGCCACATGAACCTGCGGCGCATGACCTCGCGCTGGAGCGAGCCGGGTCCCACCGCGGTCATCGAGCATGGCGCTAACCCGGGCCTGATCTCGCACTTTGTGAAGCAGGGTCTGATCGACATCGGCCAGAGCCTGATCGCCGACCGCAAGGTCAAGGGCCGGGCGGCGGAGAGCCTTGAGGAGCTGATCCGCACGCAGCAGTTCAACCACCTGTCCCGCGCGCTCGGCGTGAAGGTCATCCACTGTTCCGAGCGTGACACCCAGATCACCGACCAGCCGAAGCAGGTCGACGAGTTCGTGAACACCTGGAGCATCGAGGGCTTCCGCGAGGAGGGCACCACGACCGCCGAGATGGGCTGGGGCACGCACGAGAAGCAGCTCCCCGCGCACGCTTTCCAGCACAAGCAGGGCCCGCGCAACCAGATCTGCCTCGCCCGCATGGGCATCAACACCTGGGTGCGTTCCTGGGTGCCGGATTATGACATCCTCGGCATGGTCGTGCGTCACGGCGAGGCCTTCACCATCTCCGACAAGCTCACCGTCTGGGACGGAAAAAAGGCCGTCTACCGCCCGACGATGCACTACGCGTATTGCCCGTGCGACGAGGCGATCGCCTCGCTGAACGAGATGCGCGGCTACAACTACAAGCTGAACGCCAACCAGCGCATCATGAACGACGAGATCACCGCCGGCTCGGACATCCTCGGCGCGCTGATCATGGGCCACGCCTACAACTCGTGGTGGATCGGATCTGACCTCAGCATCGAGGAGTCCCGTCGCCTCGTCCCGCACCAGAACGCGACCACGATGCAGGTGGCCATCTCCGTCGTCGCCGCATCCATGTGGATGATCGAGAACCCCGCGCGCGGCGTGGTGGTGCCCGACGACATGCCGCACGAGTATGTCCTCGGCGTCTCCCGGCCGTACCTGGGCCGTTTCATCTCCAAGTCCTCCGACTGGACGCCGCTCAAGGGCCGCGACCAGACCTTCGCGCGACACAACAAGCCGGACCTCGATCCGCGCGATCCGTGGCAGTTCAAGAATTTCCTCGTCACCGACGCGGGTTGATTTCCCTCCGATGATCCCTCTTTCCCGGCTGCAGCAGCTGGCGCGGCGGCACGGCACGCCGCTTTTCGTCATCGACCATGACGCGCTCCGCAAGGCGTACCGCGAGTTCCGCCGCCACCTGCCCCGCGTGCAGGTCTACTACGCCGTGAAGGCGAACTCCGATCCGATGATCGTGCGCACCCTCTTCGAGGAGGGATCGAGCTTCGACGTCGCCTCGATGCCCGAGTTCCAGGTGGTGTACCGGAACATCCGCCACCTGCCCGCGAAGCAGCGGCAGCAGTGGATCTGGGACAAGATCATCTACGCGAATCCGACCAAGCCCACGGACACGCTGGAGGAGCTGAACAAGTACAAGCCGCTCGTCACCTTCGACAACCGCGAGGAGATCCACAAGATCCGCAAACACGCGCCCGACGCCGGCCTCGCGTTGAGGCTCAAGGTCCCCAACACCGGCGCGATGGTGGAGCTGTCTTCCAAGTTCGGCGCCGCGCCGGGCGAGGCCGTCGACCTGATCCTCGAGGCCGACCGGGCCGGTCTTACCGTGGAGGGCATCAGCTTCCATGTCGGCAGCCAGACGACGAACTTCGAGAACTACGTTCAGGCGCTGAACCTCACCGCGAACATCTTCAAGGAGGCGCGCGACCGCGGCTACACGAAGATGAACCTGCTCGATATCGGCGGCGGCTTCCCCGCGCGCTACGACTCGACGGTGCTTCCGTTCCGCGAACTGGCGAAGGTGATCAACACCGAGATCGACCGGCTTTTCCCCAAGGACATCCAGGTTCTCGCCGAACCGGGCCGTTTCCTCGCGGCGCCCTGCGGCATCTCCGTGGCCGAGGTCACCGGCAAGGCCGTTCGCGACGGCAAGACCTGCTACTACATCAACGACGGCGTGTACCACACGTACTCGGGTGTGATCTTCGACCACTGCAAGTACCCGGTGAAGGCGTTCAAGAAGGGCCCCACCAGCATCTGCTCGGTCTTCGGACCGACGTGCGACGCCCTCGACGTGGTGTCTATGGCCGAGAACCTTCCCGACCTGGACCGCGGCGACCTCGTCTACAGTGTCAACATCGGCGCCTACAGCCACGCCAGCGCGACCTACTTCAACGGCTTCCCGCCGGCGAAGGTCGTGCACGTCAACCGCTGATCGGGCAGGCGGGTATTCGCCCGCCATCGCCGGTGGTCAGGGTTGCTTCTTGGCTTTTTTCGTCGGGCGGGCCGGCGCTTCGCCCGGCTTGTCCGCATAGTCGGGGATCAGGTAGCCCACCGCCTTCATCTCCCGGTCGAAGTCCGCGTTCATCCGCGCGAACAGGCCCGCGTGGGCGGGGTCGCGCGCGAGGTTGCGTGTCTCGTAGGGGTCGTCGGCCAGATTAAACAATTCCGTCCACTCGTCGTGTCCCGGGTAGCGGATGAGCTTCGCCGTCGGGGTGCGGACGGCGACCGTGGTGGGTGTCGTCGGGAAGGTATTTTCCCGGAAGTACTGCGCGAGGAAGGCGGAGCGCCAGGCGACAGGCCGCGCCTCGGCGAGGGGGCGCCAGCTGCGACCCTGCATTCCGGGGTTCGAGGGTAGCCCCGCCAGATCGAGCCACGACGGGGCGAGGTCGAGATTGAGGACCATTTCGTCGACGACCCGGCCCCGGGGGAAGGCGCGCGGGTAGCGGGCCAGCATCGGGATGCGGATGGATTCCTCGTAAAGCGACCGCTTGTCGCCGAGACCGTGCTCCCCGAGGTAGTACCCGTTGTCGCTGCTGAAGACGACAACGGTGTCCTCGGCGAGACCGAGCTCGTCGAGGGCGCCTAGGAGCCGGCCGAGGTTGTCATCGAGGGCGGAGATGCAGCGGAAGTAGCCCAGGTTCGTGGCGCCGCCCTTCGCGGCGGTGGCCGGCTCGTCGGCGGGGCCGCGGTAGATCGCGCGGCTGGCGAGGTTGGGCACGGGCCGGGCCTGCTCGCCGGCGAAACGATCCCGGGCGCGCTCCGGCGGATCGAACGGTCCGTGGGTCGCCTTGTAGCCGAGCATCATGGCGAAGGGCCGATCGCGGTGTTCACGGAGGAAACGGATCGCGTAATCGGTCGTGACGTCGTCGACCCAGCCCTGCGACGGGGTGGGGACTCCGTTCACCTCGATGGCGCAGTCGAAGTAGCGGCCCTGCCCGAGGAAACTCGCCGAGTAGTCGAAGCCCGGCCGCTTCCCGCCCTGGTTACCCATGTGCCACTTGCCGATGTAGCCGGTCGTGTAGCCCGCCGCGCGGAGCAGGGTGGAGTGGGTGACGCTGTCGGCGGGGAACGGCGTGCGGTTGTTGGCGATACCGTTGAGGTGGTTGTAGCGACCCGTGAGGAAAACCGCGCGGCTCGGGGCGCACAGCGGGAGGGTGACGAATGCGTTGCGGAAGCGCACGCCTTCGGCGGCGAGCCGGTCCATGTGCGGCGTGCGCAGCCACGGGAAACGCGCGCGATCGCCCTGCTCGCGCTGCACCACGCTCATCGCGTCCCAGCGTTGGTCGTCGGTGAAGACGAGGAGCAGGTTCGGCTGGCGCGGAACCGCGGCGAAGGGGGACGCCGCAAGCATGAGAGCGGCGGCGAGGGCCGGCAGGAGGGTGGACTTCATCGAGGAAAGCAGCGCGTCCGCCGGAGCCCCGGACGCCGGAGGGCGGGGCGCGTCAGCTCACGCCGGCCTTGGCCATGACGGCCTTGAGCGCGGCGAGGTCCTTGCGCATGAGTTCCGGGAATTTCGCGCGCTTCTCCGCCTCGCTGATCGGCGCGCGTTCGAACGGCGGAAACTCGAAGTGCACCGAGGCGGGCCCGTGGACGGCGAGCTCGCGCACGAGCTTGAAGTAGGCCTCGTAGGGCACGATCCCTTCGCCGATGGGCACGTTCTCGATCGCCGCCTTGCCGGGCGACTGTTCCCAGCGGAAATCCTTCAGATCCGTGCACTTCACCCACGGAGCGAGCAGACGCAGCGACAACGGCCAGGACTGGCCCGCCTCGGCGACGGCGTGCCGGATGTCGAACTGCACGCCGAGCCAGCGTGGATCGATGTCGCGCAGGAGTTCATACAGGTCCCACATCGGGCCGCCGACGCGCGGACCAGCGTGATTCTGGATGGCGCCGTGGATGCCGACGCTCTGGTTGAGCGCCGCGAGGTCTCTCAGCTGCGGTTTCAGGGCGTCAAGCGTGCCCTTCACCCCGAGCTGCGGGTCGTAATTGAAGAAGCCCAGGCGGTAATACTTCACGCCGAGCTTCGCGGCGGTGCGCACGACCCGCTCGGCGTGCGGGGTCTTCACGCCGTTGATCTCGGTGGTGATCATCTCGACCTTCAGGCCGGCGGCGCGCGCGGCGTCGATGGCCTTGGGCAGATCCTCCTCGACCCGCTCGGGGAGCACATGGCCCTGCGGAACCCGGACGGTGTAATCGATGCCGCCGTAGCCCGTCGCTTTCACCAGGGCGGCGGTGTCGGCCCATGACATCCAGTGCAGGGGCTTGGAAAAGACATGCAGCACCGTCGGTCCGCCGGTCCAGGGCGGGAGCGGTGCGGCGGCGGCCTTCTTCCTCGACTCCGCGGCGGCGAGCTCGCGGGCGAAAGGCAGGGCGGCACCGGCGAGGGCGAGCCGGGACAGGAAGCGGCGGCGGGAGGGGGCGGGCGAGAAGGCGTCACGGGGGTTCATGCGGCGCCGACCGTGCACCGCCCCTTCCTGAAATGCAACGGCGGGGCCGCCACCCCGCCGCGCCAAGGCGTCAGAACGAGCCCTTGATGCCGGCGGTCCAGAGCGAGCCGCCGTAGTCGTCGCGCTGGCGGAAACGGGCGTAAGCCGGCGTGCTGGGCCCGTAGATCTTGGTGTCCTCCGTGGCGCCGCGGATGTTGCGGAACGCGAAGAAGACGGCGGTGGAGCGCCGGAAATAATACTCCCCGGTGACGTCAACGTAGAGGCGTTTGGGCCGGTAGTTGTAGGTGCCCGGCTCGATGCTGTTGGTGGCGGTGCTGGCCACGGCGCCGCGCCGCTGGATGCCGCGGTAGTTCTCGTTGATCCGGAGGTTGAACTTCGGCCGCGTGAGGCTGAGCCCCCAGTTGGCGGTGAACGGGTTCATGTCCTGGAGATTGTCGGTTTTCGTCGCCCGCTGGGAGCTCACGTTGGCGAAGAACTGGAGCCCGCCCGCCCAGGGCGGCAGGAAGGTGAGGGACTGCTTGTAGTCGATCTCGAAGCCGCGCTGCCGGATGCGCACGGGGGAGTTGAACTGCGTGACCGTGAGGATCGAGCCGTACTCCTCGGGATCGAGCCCGTAGGTTTCCAGGAACGCATCGCTCACGTAGTCCGTCACGTTCACGAAGAAGTTCTGGTAGTCGCGGATATAGGCGCCGGCCGACAGGCTGCCGACGTTGCCGAAGTAGTACTCGATTCGCGCCATGTAAGTCTCCGCCTGCCACGCCTTGATCGAGGCGTTGTTGACGGTGATGCGGGAGTTCGGGTTGAGCGTCTCGATGTCCGGCAGGGTCACACCGCCGGAGTACTGGTTGAAGTCGGGCCGGCCGACCGACTGTGAATAGGCCAGGCGGCCGATGAGCGACTCACTGAGGTTGTAACTCGCGTTGATGCTCGGGAACAGCCGCAGGTACTCCTTGCGGGCGCGGGTGCCGCGCTCGACCCGGATCAGCTGGGAGTAGGGCAGGCCGGCGTTGGTCGGCACCTGCAGCAGCGGCGCGCCCGTGGGGCCGCGGAGGACGTTGCCGGCGGCGTCGCGCTGGTAGGCGCGGGCCGGATCCATCAACGGCCCCTCGGCGTCGATGTTGGTCTGCTCGGCGCGAACGCCGCCGGTGATGCGCAGCCGGTTGCGCAGGAGACCGAGGTCGCCGCGGATGAACAGCGCCGAGATGATCTCCTCGGCGCGGCGGGAGAAGCTGGTGACGGCGATGAAGTCGTTGTTGGCATTGCGGGTCCAGTGGGTCGGGTTGCGCCGCCAGTCCTGCCACAGCTTGCCGTTGTCGACCTGCTGCTGCTTGGGCAGTCCGAAGTCCGGGATGCGTTCCGAGTACTGGACATCGAGGAACGGCAGCGGGCTGTCGTCATTGACGAGGCCGGCCTGGGTGAGGGGCGTGTTGCTGGCGCGGCCGTCGGCGCCGACGTAGGTGTAGGTCTCGAGGTTGCCGCCGGGTCCGCGGAGGTCGCGCACCTTCGTGCGGATGTCGGCCCCGAGCTTCACGGTGAGGCTCGCGCCGCGGACATCGAAGTCGCGCCGCACGTTGGCATAGGCCTGCCGCGTGGTGTCGTAGGTGCGCTGGCGGTTGCTGTTGGCGGAGACGAGCGAGTAGGAGTCGAGGCGCGTCGGATCGACCGGCCGGCCGTTGGGATCGAGCACCGTGATGCGGCCCGGCCGGAGGTAGAAGATGTCGTCGAACAGGATCTGCACGTTGTTCCGCTGGATGGTCATCCCGTTGAAGAAACCCAGGTCGATGTCCTGGTAATCGATGCGGGAGTTGCCGTAGCTCACGCCGGCGTCGGACTTCCAGACGGGGCCGTCGTGGAGCCAGCGCAGGGAGGGCGTGACGGTGCGGCCCGGGCGGATACGGCCGTTGTTGGAGATGGCGAACTGGCCGGCGTTGATCGCGGTGCCGGTGGCGGGAAAAACGCTGGCCGAACCCCATGTGTGGCGCGGGCTCCAATTGAGCGGCTCCACCCGGTTGATCGTGAACGTCTGCGTACGCGTCGCGAAGTGCTCCCGCAGCATGCCGTAGGAGAAGCCGAAGGTCAGCCGGTCGTGCCGGGCCGGCCGCCAGTCGACCGTGGTGGCGAAGGACTCGCGCGACGTGTTCTTGCCGCTGTCGCGCCAGGAAAAGATGCCGAGGTAGGGGTTGTCGGGGGTGGTGGCGGGCAGGCCGTTGGTGGCGTTGGCGCCGACCGTCGTGCCCACGTGGGCGCCGCGCCACTGCATGGCGACGTTGGACTGCGGGGTGTATTGCAGCGAGTGGCCGCCGGAAACGGTGAAGCCGAAGGTCTTCGTGACGGGAACGATCGCCGAGACATCGAAGCCGGGGTGGATCTTGTAGGTCATCTGGCCCCAGCCCGGACCCGGGGTGCGGCGGCCGAAGGCGCGTTCGGCGTCCTTCATCAGCCAGGAGACGCTGTAGTTGTAGGCGGGCTTGTTGCGCTCGAAGGCGCTGCGGGGAACGAAGTTCACCGAGCCGGCAAGCGCGGATCCCGGGGTGTCCGGGGTGGGCGAGCGGTTGATCTCGATACGCGAGATGTTGTTGATCGAGATTTGGTCGAGCTCGACCGCGCGACGCGTGCCGGCGCCGGCGGCGCTGGCGAGATCGAAGCCGCCCATGGAAATCGGCACGTTGTCGGCGGGTGCGCCGTCGATGGAGAAGCGGCGGGCATCGCCGCCGGTGTAGTCGCTGGTGATGCCCGGCAGGAATTTCATGAACTCTCCGATGCTGCCGTCCGAGATGGTGCCGAACTCGTCGGCCGAGACCACGTTCACAATGTTACGCGCGAAACGCTGCTCGTTGATCGCGATCGCGGCACCGTCCATCTCCTTCGAGGAGGCCACGACGAACTGGTCGAGCTTCACAACCTCGCCCGCCCGGCCGCGGGCCTCCCCGCCGAAGGTGAAGTCCTGCTGCGCGATCTGATTGGCCGTGACGGCCACCATCGCGGTCTGCGCGGGCCGGCCCGTGAAGAACACTTTCAGCCGCGCCGGGCCGGCCGGAACGTTGGTCAGGCGATACTGGCCGGTCGCGTCCGTGAGCGTCTCGAGGCGCGTGCCCTCGATCGAAACGAGGGCCTTCTCGAGGTATTCGCCGCGTGAGCGATCGAAGACGCGGCCTTCGATCGATCCGGTGGTGGAGATCTGGGCGGCCGCGCGGCCGGCGATCAGCAGGCCGGTGGCGAGCAGCAGCAGGCGGACAAGGCGGAGCAGGGGCAGGCAGGGTTTCATGGGGTTGGAGGGAAACCTGCACCCACGGCCGGGATCAGCCGGCTCGCAGTGCCGGTTTCCGGCAGGAGAAAAACCCACTCCGGCGCTCGCTCACAAGCGCGAAGCTTTGGCAATCAACCGGTCTCCGCTCAGCCTTTGCCGCCGCGGAGGACGACGAGGTGGTCGACGCCCTTTGACTCGAACTCGCGCCAGTAGGTGTCCTCGAGTTCCTGCAGGCGCTCTTCCTCCTCGGCGGTGAAGTCCCGGGTGAGTTTCGTCGATCCGAGCTCCGCGAGGAGGTCGCGTTCGGCGAGGCGGGCGACCAATTCGCCCCAGAAGGCGTCCTCGACGAAGCGGTCGATTTTCTCGGCGACCGGTCCGGTCGTGAGCTTTTCCGTGGGAAAATACTGCCCGTTCACGTCCATCTCCACGAGGTCGGCGCAGCCCTGCGACTCCGCGAGTCCGAACATCTTCTGCGCCACGTCGGCGTAGCGCTCGGGCATCGTGGCCGGGTCGTCGGGGCGCGCGCCCGCCATCCACAGGCCCATGTGCGCCAGCTCGAGCAGCCGGGCATACTCCTTGGTGGTGAACGAGACCTTCATACGGGGAAAGGTCCTGGTTCCAACGGACCGCGCAAGGGTGGATTGCTTGAGCGTGGAACGCGCGATCGGTCTGGATGAAACGAGGTTCGATTACTTGCCTAGCCGTTGGGCACAGAGGTCACGGAGGGCCGGGTCGAAGACACGGCGAAGCGGCGTTTTTCATTTCAGACGGGAACAGGTCGAACTGGGGGTAAGGTGGAAATCAGGAACACGGGAAGACGCGTGCGAGGTTCCTGCCGCCGCTTCGATTCGGCGGGCGTGCGATGTAGCCGCGGCTGCAGCCGCGGATCATCCCGGTCCCTGTAAGCGCGAAGCCCGATCCCTCCGTGCCCTCGGGTGGGTTCTCCGTGTGCAGCTCCGCCTCGGTAGCGCCGTTGACCCTGCGGCGCGGTGCCCGTTGGCTTCCGTTGCCCCATGAAAGTTCCGTCCGCCCCCTCCGGCCGCCTCATGTCGCTCGATGCGCTGCGCGGCTTCGACATGTTCTGGATCCTCGGCGCCGACGCGCTCGTGCACGCGCTCAGCGAGGTCAACGGCTCCGCGCTGGCGCGCTTCCTCGCGGGTCAGCTCACGCACAAGGACTGGGCGGGGCTCGCGTTCTACGACCTCATCTTCCCGCTCTTCATCTTCATCTCCGGCGTCTCGCTCACGTACTCGCTCTCGCGGCAGATCGCGGAGCACGGGCGCGCCGTCACGGCGCGTCGCGTGGTGACCCGTGGACTGATTCTTTTCCTGATCGGGATTTTCTACAGCGGTGGATTCACCAACCCGTGGCCCGATATGCGTTTGCTGGGCGTTCTGCAGCGGATCGCCCTCGCTTACACCGGAGCCGGACTCCTCTTCTGCTTCCTGCGGCCGCGCGCCCTGGCGGCGGCCGGCGCCGCGCTGCTCGTGGGCTACTGGGCGCTGCTCACGTTCCTGCCCATCCGCGACCTCCAGCTCGACAAGGCCGTGCTGGCGCAGCGCACGGGCGTGGCCAATCCGTCCGCCGCGCAAGTCCGGGCGGCGTTTGACGCCACCACGGCGCGGGTGACCGGCGGCTACGAACCCGGCCGCAATCTCACCAACCATCTCGACTTCCAGTACCTGCCGGGCCGCAAGTACGATACCTACTACGATCCCGAGGGCCTCCTGAGCACGCTTCCGGCCGTCGCGACGTGCCTGCTCGGCGCCTTGGCCGGGTTGCTGCTGCGGCGCGCCGACCTCGACGACGCGCGCAAGTTGCGTCTGCTCGTGACGGCGGGCGGCGTCGCGCTCGCCGCGGGCTGGCTGTGGCACCTGCAGTTCCCGGTGGTGAAGAAGCTCTGGACGTCGTCATTCGTCCTCGTTGCCGGCGGCTGGAGCACCCTGCTGCTGGCTTCCTTCTACTATGTCGTCGACGTGCGCGGCTGGCGGCGCTGGTGCGTCCCGTTCGTCTGGATCGGGATGAACCCGATCACGCTCTACATCGCGAGCAATGTCCTGCGTTTCCGCACGCTTGCGCAGCGTTTCGCGGGCGGTGACATCAAGGCGTGGCTCGACTCCACCTTCGGGTCCGGGGCGGGGCAGGGCATGCTCGCGATCGTCGGGCTCGGCCTGATGTTCGTCCTCGCCCGCTTCCTGCACGAACGCCGCATCTTCCTGCGCGTCTGAACGAGCCGCCCTCGCCATGCCCGGTTTCCCGATCATCGACACGCATGTCCACCTGTGGGACCCCGCGCGGCTGCGTTATCCTTGGCTGGCCGGGTTGCCGCGGCTGAACCGGCGCCACTCCGTCGAGGAGTTTCGCGCCGCTTGCGGTCCCGTGGGGGTCGGCAAGATCGTTTTCGTCGAGTGCGGCTGCGACCGGACCTTTTCCCACGAGGAGGTGGTCTGGGTCTCCGGACTCGCGGCCACCGAGCCCAGGCTGCGCGGCATCGTCGCGCACGCCGGGCTGGAAAAAGGCGACGCGGTCGAGGACGACCTGGCGCGCCTGGCGACGCTCCCACTGGTCAAAGGCATCCGTCGGCTGCTGCAGGAGGAGAAGGACGACGCCTTTTGCCTGCGGCCGGATTTCGTGCGTGGCGTGCGTCGGCTAGCGCGCTTCGGCTTCACTTTCGACGTATGCATTTACCACCGGCAGCTCGCCGGCGTGATCGCGCTCGCCCGGCAATGTAGGGAGGTGAGCTTCGTGCTCGACCACCTCGGCAAGCCGGGAATCAGGGCTGGCCTGCTGGACCCATGGCGCGCCGAAATGCGGGTGCTCGCCGCCCTGCCGAACGTCGTGTGCAAACTGAGCGGCGTCGCGACCGAGGCGGACCATGCCGCGTGGACCCCCGCACAGCTCCGGCCGTACATCGATCATGCGCTCGCCTGCTTCGGACCGGGTCGGGTGATGTTCGGCGGCGACTGGCCGGTGAGCACACTGGCGACGGACTACCCCCGTTGGGTTGCGACCGTCGATGAGGTGCTGGCGGGCTTCTCGGAGACAGATCGGCAACGGATCTACGTGGCCAACGCCGAGGCGTTCTACCGCGTTTGAGCTGGCGCCGTCGGTAGACGGGCGAAGGCGGGGCTCTCCCGGCCCACGGCCCGGCCGACGTTCTCCTGGAGGAAAAGCGCCGCGATGCCCTCGCGTCGCAGCAGCGTTTCGCCCGCCTCCGCGCCGAGCACGAACAGGCCGGTGGCGAGGGCGCTGGACTCGGCGCAGGTCCGCGCGACGACGCTCGCCGAGAGGTGCGGGCCCGAAACCGGTCGTCCGGTGCGCGGATCGATGACGTGGCCCACGCGTTGGCCGCCAATGGTGCGAACGTTGCGGTGGTTGCCCGAGGTGGACAGGGCTTGGTCGCGGAGCAGCAAGAGCCGACCAAGGGCGGGCCCGGTGGATAAAGGATCCTCGATCGCGACCCGCCAGCCGTCACCCCGCGGCCCCGGGCCGGCGGCGCGCAGATCGCCGCCGATCGCAACGAGGTGATTACCGCCGCCGAGCCGGGCGAGCCGCTCGTCGAGTGCATCAACCGCGACTCCTTTGGCGACCGAGGAAAAATCGACGGCGATATCCGGGCGGGTTTTGCGCAGGGCCGGCGGGCTGGAACGCGTTTCCAGCCGGCGCCAGTCAACGCGGGAACGCAGCGCCGCCAATGCCTCCTCTGCTGGGGCGCGGGCCGGCGTGGGATGGGGTCCGAAGCCCCAGCGTTGCAGCAGAGGCTCTACCGTCACATCGAAGGCGCCGCCGGTGAGGGTACTGATGGCATGGGCGCGTTCCGCGGCCGCGGCGAGCTCGGCTGAGACCGGAATCCATTCCGTCGACGGGTTCCGGTTGAAACGGGAAATCTCCGACTCGGGCCGGTAGGTGGAGAAAATGCCTTCGAGCTGCTCAAGCCGGTCCGCCAGCTCCCTTTGTACCGCGACCGGATTGATCGCCGGCGTTCCCTGAATCCACTTCGCCGACCACGTCGTGCCCATCGCGCGGCCGAGGATCGTGACCGGTTCGGCGGCGTGGGTCAGGGACGAGAAGGCTAACGGGAGCCCGATGAAGCGGATTAGTGCGGTGAGAGCGTGACGAAGACCAGATCGGACGGATCCAAGCCGGGGCCCCGGAGGGCACTGAGACTTGATCCGAGGGCACGGACGCGCAGCGCGGTTATCACGGTGAAATCGACGACCGGGTAGCGGCGCGGGTTTGCCTGCCGCGGCCTTGGTGAAGCCTGGTTCCCGCGGCCCCTTGCGACGGGATGGGCATGGTATTCGAATGCCCCCCGACCCAGGAACGCCCGGTTTTGGGCCAGCCCTCACGGCAAGCCCTTCATCCAAACCAGCACCGGCACGTACTGCCAGTTGAGCACGGCGGCGAACAGCATGAGGCCAAGCGCGGCGGCGTCACGGGTGGAGAAACGATCCGTGGAACCGCGGGTGCGCACGAAGTTGAGCAGCGCGCCGGTCGGGCAGCCGAAGCGGCAATAGGCCTGCGGCACGAATGCGGATGCCACGAGGCCGACGCCCGCGACCGCGAGTGTGGCGATGCCCGCGGTGCGGAAAAGGTAGGCGTCGAACGCCTCGATGCCGGCGAGATCCAGCGGGAGCGCCAGCATCGCCGTGACAAGCGTCAGCAGGAGGAGCGCGCCCGGCAGCAGTCCCAAGGCGCGGGCGACATCGGGGCGGAGCGTTATGGCGAGGCGGCGCGGCCGGAAGCGGCCGATCAATTCCTGCGCCGCGCCGTGAGGGCAGAGGTGATGGCAGTAGAACGGCCGCCGGGTCGCCCACGGCACGAGCAACGCCGCCGCGAGCAGCAGCACCAGCCCCGAGGCCGTTTGCCAAGGCACCCCGGAGCGGGTCCAACCGGCGATCAGGGATTGGGCCAGCAGGTCGCCGCTGATGATCCCGACATAGCCGATGAGGAAAATCTGGTACGGGAGGTTCCAGCGCTGCCTCCACGCGGCCGGACCGAACGCCATCACCGCCGCGAGCGCCACCGTTCCAAGCATGCCCCAATCTCGCCAACCCGGTGCGAAGGGAGGGCGGGCGGCGATCTCGTCGCGACTCGCCTTCAGGCGCGCCTTCACGCTGTGGGCGATGGCCATGCTCGTCATCGTGGCGCCCGAAACCCCCTCGACGCCCGCTTTCCGGAAATCGAGGTCGGCTGCCTGGTCCCAAGTGAGTCCGTTCCACTTCTTCAGGAAGCGCCGGTCGGTGACGACGTCGCGCACATGATCCTTGGTGTCGTCGGACGACCGCACGCTCAGGCCAAGAATGCGCCAGTCGGGTCCGAGCGCCACCAGGGTGTCGGTCACGCCGCAGTACCCGATGATGTCTTGGCAGCGCGGCTGGGTGCGGACCACGTAGCCCAATTCCCGGCCCTCGCGGTCGAGGACGAAGAGCCCGTCCCGCTCGGAGTCGTCGGGCCGCAGGCTGGCGGCGGCGGGGAAGAAACCCCGTACCTCCTCCACTACCACCGGCGCGTCGCCGTGCGACCGCTGCTTCACGGCGACATCGCGCACCAGCCACGCGACGGCGGCCACGATACCCAGACGGAAGAGCTGGAGCAGGGCCGTCCTCAATTTACCGCTACGTCGCCGAGACCAATCCCACCCCGCGCGTCACCGCGCGGGCAGGATCTGCACGGCGTCGATGTGGGCGTTGCCGTCGGCGGTGGCGGCGTCGACGACGACGGCGTAGGTCTGGCCGGCGTTGAATTGGTAGGTGCCGAGGGCGACCCAGCGGCTCTCCACCTTGGGATTCACGCGCTGGTTGACACTGACCGCGGCGTTGCCGCCGGCGTGGCGCACGGTGACGGCGGTGTTGCTGGCGCGATTCTCATGGGCGGCGCTGGCGAAGCGGACCTCATAGGGGCCGGAGGCGGGCACGGTGAACTCGAAGGTGGCGGTGTTGCCGGTGCCGCGGGCGTAGGCGTAGTCGCTGCCGACGAAGGGGAGGTTGGTACCGGTGGCCCACTTGCCGGTGAGCTTCGCCTTGGCGTTGTCGATCACGGTGCCCTTGAGCGAGGTCAGCGCGATGCCGCGGCCGCCGGCGTCGTCGACGGGCGCCGGCGCGGGGCCCGAGACATCAAAGGTGTTGTCGGGCAGGCGGCGCGCGCGGCCCGGGAGCTTCAGCAACTGGTCCATCTCGGACCAGTAGAGCGTGTAGACCTCGCGCGGCGTGCAGTTGCGGCGGACGGCGACGGAGGCGGCCTTGCCGACCACCTCGCCCATCATCCCGATGGTCTTCATGACGCGTACGGTGCCGAGGGCGACGTCGGTGACGCTGATGTTGCGGCCGGCCATGAAGAGGTTGTTCACGTTCACCGAATACAGGGTGCGATAAGGGATCGGGTAGCCGTACTGGCGATCGACGCGGCGGTCGTGGTCGGCGTAGGATATGAACGGATTCTCGGGAAACTTCTTCGCGAACTCCTGCTTCGGGAAATGCAGGTCGATGCTCCAGGTGCTCGGCACGCAGCCGTCCGGGAATTCGCGCTTCGAGACGATGTCCTCCTGCGTGAGCATCACGTCGCCGACGATGCGGCGGGACTCGCGAGTGCCGCCGATGTAGGCGACCCAGTCGAGCTTGGCCTTGGGGTGATCGGCCTTGCCGTCGCGATTCTTCATGGCGTTGAACGCGCCGAAGACCGCGCGAAGGTTCCAGTCGCGGATCAACTCAAGGTCGTTGATCGGGTGCTTGTTGAAGCCGCTCTCCCAGAACCACTCGCCCTTGCCCTTGTCGGCCATGTCGGCGCGGCCCATCTTCGGGTACGGGAAGTCGTCCATGTTGAGGTTTAGGGCCCAGGGGGTCTCGGGAAACCGCCGCGGCTCCGCCGCATTGCTCCAGACCCACATGTTGCTCATGCCGAGCAGGTCCTTCAGCTCGATCTCGTACTTGGCGCCCGCGAGGTGGGCGAGGGATCCATGTCCGGTGCAGTCGGAGAACAGCTTCCCGCGGAAACGCTTCTGGCGGCTGTTGGTGGTGTTGAGCGAGGTGACGGACACGATGCGGTCGCCCTTGGTCTCGGCGGCGTAGACGTGCTCGTTCAGGAACAGCGAGATGTTCTTCTCCTTGCGGACGTGCGCCTCCTTCTGGGCGTCGCCGAATTCCTCGTACAGGCCGGGGGAGTTCTTCGCGCGGTCGGCGAACTCCTCCACCATCTCGCCGATGAGCGGGTATTTGCCGCGGCGGATGAGCCCCTGTGACCAGACGCGCACCTCGGAGCTGCCGTTGCCGCCCAGCACGGGCCGGTTCTGGATCAGCGCGACCTTCAGGCCCTGTCGTGCGGCGGAGATGGCGCTGCCGAGACCGCCGTAGCCGCCGCCCACGACCACGAGGTCGTACTCGCCCATGTCCTCGGGCGCGGCCGGCAGGCCGAGCGCCGTCTTGCGCCACGCGGAGAGCGGGGCGGTGTCACTGGGCGGCGTCTCGCCCAGATCCTTCGTCAGGTAGACGGCGTCGCACCGGCCGTTGAATCCGGTGAGGTCGCGCAGCGCGACGTTCAGGCGGGTGTCGGTCGCCTCGATCACACCGCCGTCGTGCCACGACCAGGTCTTACCCTTGGTGCCGAACGTCTCGGCGAGAGGCCGGCCGTTGATGATCACCTGGAAACGTCCGGGGGCTCCCTGCGCTTCCCAATGCGCAACCCAGTCCTTGGTGCGCACCCAGACGCGGTACTTGCCGGCGGAGGGCAGGGTGGCCGTGGTGGTGGCGTCCTTCACCGGTTCCCCAAGACCGTGGGCCAGCAGGTAGGGCGAGCCCATGATCTCGATGAACTGGGTGTCAAGCGACCAGCCGCCGGGATTCTGGAAGCCTTCCGCCTCGAGCAGGAGGCGGTCGGCCGCCGCCGCGGGCAGCGTCGCGGCCAACGAAAGGGTGAGTGCGGTCAGGATGGATTTCATCGGATGGGAAGTGAGTTGGGGAAAGCAGGGAGGGCGGGGGCGTGCCGCTTATTCGTACACCAGCCGCGCCGTGGCGGAGGTGGCGGTGTCGGCGGAAACCCGCAGCCAGTAGGCTTGGAAGCCTTCGGGAAACGTGTGCGACTCTGCAAGCCCGCGCGGTACAGCCAGCGTGGCGTACTCCACCCAGTTGCCCGTGCCCGACAGGTCTACCTCCACCCGGAAACGCACGGTGCCGGTCGAGCCGTGGGAGAGCGTCAGCGTTTTCCGGTCGTAGCCGGTCATGAGGTAGGGATCCGACGGCGCTCCGGCCGTCACCGCCGTGTCCTTCCACGGTCCGCCGATGCCGACGGGCTTTCCGAGGGCCCATAGTTCATCGACCGATCCCAGCCAGACCGCGGCGCGACCGTCGGCGGAGCGGATCACACGGGGGTCGGGGGCGGACTCGCCGGAAAGGCCCGTCATCACCAGCAGGCCGCGCCAGCTGGCGTAGTCATGGATGTGGCGGTTGTGCGTCGATACGGGGCGGATCTTCGCCATTCCGCCGGCGTTTTCGGCGGGCAGCTCGAAAAATGATCCGCCGGCGTTGAGCAGGTCGCGCTCCGTGCAAACTTCGCGGCAGGTGCGGGCCGGCCCGAGAGGGCCGCCGGGACGAAATCCCTCCCGGCCGCGGGGCAGGCGGAACCGGCGCCCCGCCTCGTCGGTGTAGACCAGGGAGGCCGCGTCCTCGGCGATCGCGTCGACGGGAATGGCGACGTTGGTCTGCATCCATGTCGCCGCGCCGGTTTCATCGCTCGGGCGCAGGACCAGGTCCTCGCCCAATTCGTGGAACCGGCCGCCGACGGTCACGCCGAGCGTTTTTTTTCCGGCGCCCCGCGCGTACAGCAGGCCCCCGATCGGGGCGGGCGAGTCATCACGGGCAAGCGCGGCGAACTTCGCCTCGGCGGAGGGCCGGCGTGAATCGAAGTTGCGATAGGAAAAGACCGCTGACGCCCGGCCGAGATCGCGCGAGGCGCGGAGGCGGATCCATGCGCCTTGCTCGGTGGCGGTGAAGACCGTCCACGCGTAGCCGGTGGCGGGCACCTCGACGCGGCGCAGCTCGCGCCACGTGCCGTCGCCGGCGCGGTCGACCTCAAGGACGAACTCCACTGGCGCACCCGCGTCGTGGCGCAGATGAAGGATTCGCTGGTCGTAACCGGAGAAGAGGTAGGGGTCGGACGGTGTGTCGCGGCGCACGGGCTCCTCCAGCCAGAGTGCGCCCCGGCCGATGACCGGTCCCAGTTGGTCGAGCTGCGCGGGCTCGAGGAACCACAGGTTTGACTGCGACTGGCCGGGGCCGGCGAGTTTGCCCTTGGCGCGGCGTTTGTTGAGGAACTCGCTGCGGGCGGTGTCGTCGCAGCCCAGAACGATCCGGTCCCCCCATCGGGTGAAGTCTCCGACGACCTTCAGGTAATTGGAGCGCGGCGCGATACCGGCCGAACGGGCGGGCGTGAAGGCGCGCGGGAAGCGCCAGAACGTCCCGTGCATTGTCATCAGCAGGTCCTCCTCGCCGATGTCGCGGATGCGCGGCCACTCGGTGTTCCAACCGTGGGCGCCGTCGTACGAATGGCTCCCCTTCGGCAGCCGGTAGGCGTGCCAGCGTCCTTCGTGCAGAACCATCAGCAGCAGGGAGCGGTGGTCCCAGCCGATGGACCAGACCGGATCCGTGGCCGGATGGGGGTTGCCCTCGAGTCCACCCGGGCCGGTGACCTCGGTGAACTGGTTGCGGCGCACGACCGTCCATTGCTCCGCCCGCCCGTCCCAGGACGCGAGCGCGCCGGAGGGAATGTCGGGACGCGTCTGGGCCTCCTTCCCGTGCTCGCCGTTGTTGGCGTACACGAGCATTCCCTGTCCCGAGTAAAGGCCCTTGCCGTGGTAGCCGGGCAGACCCGCGCGGCGGAACGGCTCCTTGAGTTGTTCGTCGCGGAACAATTCGGTGACAGCCAGCGAGCGGACATCGACCTCGTAAAAACCCTCCTCCATCGACGCGAAGTAGACCTTGTTGGCCGGATCGGTGAGGTGGCGGGCGGTGCCGGTGGGGCGACCGTACATCTGCGTGTACGGAATGACGCGCACGGCTCCGCTCTCGGCGATCGCATACGGCCCGATGAAAAGCTGGCGGGATTCGCGGTGGATCAGGCGGTTGGCGGGGGTGCCGCCGATGCTTTCGGGACGGATGATCTGCCGGAGGTCCGGCGTTATCTCGTAAAGTTTATCGGTGGAACCCTGCGGCTTGTGCGGCGCGTAGGTGATCGCCCAGAGGCGGCCGGCCCAGGGCACGACGGCTCCGGTGCCGCATTCGCTTTCCTCGTTGAACATCGCGAGGTGCGGATGGATGCCGCCGAAGGCGGGTGGGGCCTCCGCGGCGCGCGGCGCGACCGCGAGCGAGGCGAGGATCAGGGGCAGGGTGCCGAGACAGCGGCTAAACAGGGGCATGGCGTCTCCCAGTCGAGTAAGCCGCCGCGGCGAAGGCAACCGGACTCCCGGTGAAGCCGTTCACCGCGCACCCGGCCGGAAGAAGGGCGGTCATATATCGGGCGTGAAGGGATCGTGCCGGCGGGAAGGTGGAAATCAGGAACACGGGAAGAGGCGTACCGAGCTCCTGACGCCGCTTCAAATGGGGTGGACGTGCGATGTCGCCACGGCCGCCCGCCTGCGCCGAGCCTACGGCGGGCGAGCCCGCCGCGGACCCTGCCGCTTGCGTGACGGCCAAAGGTTGTTCCGAAAGTAGCGAACTTGAACCGCGGATTTCGCCGATGGCACGGAGTAAGAAGCCGTCGAACTCTCCCCGATCTCCCCGGCCTTCCTGTTGAAAACCGGATCCCAAAATACCGAGCCGGCGAGAACCACGAATGGACACCAAGGCCCACGAATAGCCCGAGCTTTCGCTCCGTTACCTCAGTTTGCTCCTGTTTGCCTGGTTTGGAACAGGAGGTAGAGAAAGACGCCTCTTTTCCTAAGTCTCCCCAGTTTCCCAAGTCTCCAACGTCTTCCCGGTCTTGCCTTCCGTCCGTGGGCAAAAAAACACCCGCCCCGTTGCGGGGGCGGGTGGGTGAGATAATCGCGGTCGGGTGACCGCCGGGATCAGAGCCGGCCGGTCACGCCGAAAACCACCTTGCTGTGGAACGTGCGCCAGTAGCTCGGGCGGTCCTTGTAGGCGGCGTAACGGTTGTCGAGCAGCGTGGACGTGAAGTTCTCGATGTCGAAGAAGCCGCTCACCGTGCGGGTGAACGCGTAGCGCGACTTCCAAGTCCAGGAGGTCTTCGGCAACTGCCAGGTGACCAGCGCCGGGGTGGTCGAGTTGGAGATCAGGTACTCGCCGCGGTAGACGGCCTGGAGACGCAGGTCGAAGCCGTAGCCGCGGAAGCTCAGGCCGAGGTTGCCGGTGACGTCGAGGAAGCCGGCGAGGGTGCCGCCGGCGCTGCTGCCCGGGCCGGTGACGAACGCGGAGTTGTTACCCTTCGTCCACAGCTTCGTGAGGTTGCTGTAGACACCGAGTCCCTTCGCCCAACCGGGCAGGAACGTCAGCTGCTGCTGGTAGTTGAATTCCACGCCGCGGATCTGCGCCCAGCCGCTGTTCGCCGTCGTGTTGATGCGGTAACCGGCGTACTGTCCGTCGTAGCCGTTGTTCTGGCCCGCCGCGACAAACTGGCTGCTGTCGCCCTGGATGTAGTCGTTGATCTTTTTATGGAAGGCTCCGAACGAGATCATGCCTTGGGGCGTGAAGTAGTACTCGGAGCTGAAGTCCATGTTGCGGGCGTACTGCGGCTTCAGGTTGGGGTTTGTGACCGTGATCGACTGCGCCGAGTCATTGACGGTCGTGTTGGGGATGATGTTGCCGAAGGGCGGGCGACCGACCCCGGTGGACCAGCTCAGCCGGTTGACCCAGCCGGAAGCGGCTTGGTACTTCAGGTGCACTCCCGGAAGGTAGAAGCGGTACGCGCCGCGGTTGGAGGAGCGCCCGCTGTACTGGGCGACATTGCGGCGGATCTGCTCGACGTCGGTGATCGGCCCGGTCCAGGCCACACGGCGCGCCTGCTCCTGCGGGGACACGTAGTTGAGCGGCCCTTCGCCCTGCACCTTCGTGTCCTCGAGGCGCACGCCGGTCAGCAGCGAGAGACGCCGCGTGAGGCGGCCGTTGACGAGGAAGTAGGCGGCGCGGACGTCCTCCTGGATCTTCTGGTCGGAGGTGAGGCGCTGCCGTGAGGTGATCTCGACGTCATCCTTCCACAGGCGGGGATTGTCGCGGCGGTGGGCGGCGACCTTGTAGGGATCGACCCACGGCGGCACGCCGCCGCGGTTCAGGTAGTATTCCTTCTCGTCCCAGGTAAGGTCCTTCGGGAAGGCGTTGAAGATCGAGATGCCCTGGTTGTCGTCGGCGGTGTTCAGGATGCCGTCGGGGCCGGTGTAGAAGGAGCGGCGCGGATTGGTCCAGAGGTGGCGGGTCTGGCGCTGCGCGGTGAAGCCGGTCTTGTAGTAGAAGGGCAAGCGGTAGTTGACGTCCTTCCGGAGGTCGAACTTGGCGGCGTAAACCTTGTCGTAGCCGCGCTGGTCGTTCTGGTCGATGCGCAGACGGCTGTAGTTCGCGAAATTCTGCCAGTCGGGCCCTTCGGTCTGGCGCACGGTCGGCACCTTCGCGTCCTGACTGCGGTCGATCGCGAAACCCAGGTTGGGGATCTCGAGGAAGACCGTTCCAGTCGGCCGGGCCGAGTACTTGTCCTCCTCGTGCATCACGTCGTAGTACGTGGCCGAGTTGGAGTAGGAGAGGCTATAGTCGATGTGCAGGCCCGGGAAGCGGTGGCGGACGCTCGGGGAGAACACGAAGGTGCGGCCCGACTTGTCGTTGGAGGCCACGTTGAGGTTGGCGGTGCCGCCCTGGTTGGTCCAACGGGACGTGTAGTAGGCCACGTCGCGGGCGCCGGGTCCCGGGGTGGCGGGCTCGACGCTGTTGGCGAAGATCTGGGTGAGCGTCTCGGTGTAGCCCGGCTTCACGAAGCCCCCGCCGGTGCGGCGTCCGGCGGCGTCCACCGTCGCGATGAGGCTGGGCAGGTTGGCCCCGGTGCCGACCGCGGAGTTGAGCGTGTGGAAGCGGGTGTCGTTGTTCTCGTGGAAGAAGTTGTAGACGTTGTTGAACGAGATCGTCGTCTCCTCGCTCCACTTGTACATGATCTTGGCGCCGGTCGCCAGGCGCGAGCGGGTGGCGCCGTTGACGATGTAGCGGCTGATGCTGTTGGCGAACGCGGGGCCGGCGTCGTTGCGACGCTCGTAGCTGCTCGCGATCAACGCGCCGCCGGCGGGCTGGCTGTGCAACGTGCCCGTCAGCGCTATGCCCCAGTTGCGCTTCTCGCCGAAGACATCCGAGTAATTGAAGTTCATCGAGGGCCCGAGGCCCCGGATCGGCTGCTTCCACTTGGCTTCAACCGGGCCCGCGTAGGTGGGCTGCGAGGCGAGACCGACGGTGTAGGTGAAGACCCGGCCTGCCTTGCTGTCGAACGGGCTCTTGGTGACAAGGTTCACGCTGCCGCCGATCGAGGCTCCGTCCATGTCGGGCGTCGGCGCCTTCGTCACCTCGATCGACTCGATGTTGCCCAGCGAGGCTGTCTCGAACTCGAACTGGCGGCCGGTCCCGGCTGACTGCGCGCTGGCGACTTGCGAGCCGTCCATTGTCACGGAGCTCAGCGCCGAGCCCACGCCGCGGATGCTGATCTGGCGCACGTCGGGGCCGTTGTAGTCGGCGGTGATGCCGACGACGTGCTGGAGCATGTCGCCGATGTTGCCGTCGGCGATGTTACCGAAGGTGTCGGACGAAACGACGTTCTTCACGTTCGGGGCGAGGCGCTGGAGGGTTTCCGCCTTGGCGGTGCCCTCGCGCTCTCCGGCGACGGTGAACTTGTCCATGCGGTAGATGCCGGAGGTCAGCTCGACGTCCTGCACGACCCGGCGGCCGGAGGCGGCCGTCACGGTGGTGCGCGAGGTGTCGAGACCGGCGAACGCGACCACGACTGTGGCCGGACCGGGCGGCACGTCCCGGAACTCGAAACGGCCCTCGCGGTCGGTGGTGGTGGAGCGGCCGGTGCCGTCCAGTTCCACCGTGGCGCCTTCAAGGTAGGATTTGGTGGCCTGATTGCTCACCTGGCCGGTGATAATGCCGGTCGCTTGCGCCAATAGGAGCGACGGGGCGAATAGCAGTGCGATAAGCAACGGTCGTAGACCGCGGCGGGGGTATGGACTTTTCATGGTGTAGGATAGAGTTGGGTAGCTCTGCCCGCGGTGTTAGCCGCCGGCGAGAGTAATTGGAAGTAAGAGCACGAAGCGTGCCCCTCTGCCGGTTTCTCCGGGTGCGACCGCGATGGAACCACCGTGGTCCTCCGCGATGCGCCGGCAGATCGAGAGACCGAGGCCGGTGCCGCCGGCCTTGCCGTGGGTGGCGAACGGCGTGAACAGACGGTCGGCCACCGCCGCCGGAATTCCGGGGCCGGTGTCTTCCAGCTCCAGTTCCGCCGAGCCCGGCTGGAGCCGCAGCCGCAGCATGATCCGACCGCCGCGGGGCATCGCGTCGACCGCGTTGTTGCAGAGGTTGTGAAGCAGGCGGGAAAGCCGCGGCGGATCCATCCGCACCGGTGCCGGGCCCGGGAAAGACTCCAGCTCGATGCGCACGTTGCGCGCCGCGAGATCGGCCCCGGCCTCCTCGGCGAACGCGCGGAGGAAAGGCGTGAGATCGGCCGGTTGCAGCACGGGGTTCTGCCCGCCCGGTCGCGTGAACTCGATGAGCTCGTGCAGCATCGTCTGCATGCGATCGACCTGCCGCAGGATGCGATCGTGACCCGCCCGACGCGCTTCCGCCGGAGTCTCTTCCCCTGAGGCGAGCTCGGACGTCCAGCGAATCGTCGCCAGCGGATTCTTGAAGTCGTGCACGATCGTCCGCGTGAAGCGCCCCACGGTGGCCAGCCGCTCCGCCTGCACGATCTCATCGAAATACCGCCGGTTGATCGCCCGCATGCGGTGGATGAACTCGCGGATGAACCCCAGCGCGATGGCGGGCCGGCGTTCGAGGAGCTCCAGCAGCGCCGTCCGGCTCAGCAGCCGGACTTGGGTGTCGACCGCCGCCCGGGCAGAGGCCGAGCGCGGCAGGTCGTCCAGAACGGCCATCTCGCCGACGGTGTCGTTCGGCCCCAGCTCCGCGAGGACCCTTCGCTCCTCGCCGTGGTCGGGAACGAAAATCTCCACCCGGCCGGAATCCACGATGAACATCCCGTCCGCGGAGTCCCCCTCGGAAAAAAGCAGCTCGCCGGCCGCGTAACTGCGGCGCTCGCCGCAGTCGGAGGGCAACCAGGAAACCGTGCCTGTCGGGGCGCGGTTCGTTTCCGCGGCGTGGCTCATTCGGGGTGGAGGGAACCTGCTGACGCCGGATCCGGCGTGCAAGCGGGTTCGCCAAGCGGCGCGCACTCTGTTTTGCCCAAAGCGATGATTCTCCGCCACCGGCCCTACACGTTGCGGCTGCGGCACGCCTTCGGCATCGCCAGCAACACCCGCACGTCGACACCCGCCACGCTCGTTGAACTCGAGCACGATGGCATCACGGGTTTTGGCGAGGCCTCCATGCCGCCGTACCTCGGGGAAACGCCAGCCGGCGCGGCGGCCTTTCTCGACCGCGCCGCGGCCGTCCTCGCCGAGGCCCGCGATCCGTTCCACCGCGAGGAGATCCTGCCCGCGATCGACGCCCTTGCCCCGGGCCACGCCGCCGCCAAGGCCGCCGTCGATATCGCCCTGCACGACTGGATCGGCCGCCGTCTCGAGCTGCCGCTCTACCGTCTCCTCGGCGTCGATCCTGCCAAGGCTCCGGTCACGTCCTTCACCATCGGCATCGATGCCCCGGACGTGGTCCGCGAGCGCACCCGCGAGGCGTCCCCCTACCGCATCATCAAGGTGAAGCTCGGCCGCGACGACACCGCCGACCGTGCCATGATCGAGGCCATCCGCTCCGTCTCCAGCGTCCCGATCACCGTCGACGCCAACCAAGGTTGGGCCGACCGCGAGCGCGCCTTGCGCATGATCGAGTGGCTGGCCGGCCGCAATGTGCTCTTCGTCGAGCAGCCGGTGCCCAAGGAGAGCCTCGACGACGCCGCGTGGCTCCGCGCGCGGAGTCCGCTGCCGCTCATCGCCGACGAGAGCGTGCAGCGTCTTGTGGACGTGCCCGCGCTCCGCGGGGTCTACGACGGCATCAACATCAAGCTCATGAAGTGCACCGGCCTTCGTGAGGCTCACCGCATGATCATCGTCGCCCGCTCGCTCGGGCTGAAGGTCATGCTGGGCTGTATGACCGAGACTTCGTGCGCCGTCTCCGCCGCCGCCCAACTCTCGCCGCTCGTCGACTGGGCCGACCTCGACGGCGCGCTCCTCATCGCCAACGACTGCTTCGAGGGCATGACCGTGGTGGATGGTCGTATCACGCTGCCTGACCGACCGGGGATCGGCATCCTGCCGCGTCCGGTTTGAGCCGGCTGCCGGTTGACTCGACCGCGGGGCCGTTCCACGGTCCGCGTAACCCATGCTGACCTCCGCCGCGCCCTCCGCGACGCTCGAGTCGAAGCACCAGGCCCTGCGCTCCGCGCTGCGCGCCCGGTTGCCGCAGGGCTTGATCGTCGCCTACTCCGGCGGGGTCGATAGCGCCTTTCTTCTCTGGGCGGCCGAGCAGGAGCGGCGTGCCTCGGGCGGCCGGCTTCTCGCCGTCACCGCCGTGAGCGCGAGTCTAGCCCGCGCCGAACGCGAGGATGCCGCCCGGTTCGCCGCGTTGGTCGGGGCCGAGCACCGCTGGGAGGAAACGGCTGAGTTCGCCAACCCCGCCTACCTCCGCAACGACCTCGATCGCTGCTACCACTGCAAGACCGAGCTTTTCCGTCTCAGTCACGACCTTGCGGCGCGCCTCGGTTACGGGGCCATCGCGTACGGCTACAACGCTTCCGACCGCGGCGACTTCCGGCCCGGCCATCGCGCCGCGAAGGAAAACGAGATCATCGCGCCGCTCGACGAGGCCGGTCTCACCAAGGACGACATCCGCCAATTGATGCGTGCCGCCGGCCTGCCTTTGGCCGACAAGCCGGCCAGCCCTTGCCTGAGCTCGCGGCTCATGACGGGCGTGGCCGTCACGCCCGCGAAACTGCGCGATGTCGAGGATCTCGAGGAAATGCTGCGCGGCGCGGGCTTGCGCGTCTTCCGGGTGCGCCTGCACGAGCATGGCGGCGCGCGGTGGCTGCGGGTCGAGGCCGACCCGGCCGAGATGCCGGCCATGCTGGCGGTGCGCGACGCGTTGCAGGAGGCGGCGCGCGCCCGCGGCTACGCGTGGGTGACGCTGGACCTTGCTGGTTACCGTACGGGCGGAGGCACGAGCCGGCCGAAAACTCCATGAGCGAATCGGAACTCCGCGAACTTCTGGATCACGTCCGCACCGGCCGGCGCTCCACCGACGAGGCGTTGCAGCACCTGCGCAGCGGGCCATTTCGCACGACCGATCTCGCTTTCGCGCAGGTCGACCACCACCGGCGTCTTCGTCAGGGGCTGGGTGAGGTGATCTTCGGCGAGGGCAAGACCGCCGCGCAGGTCATCGCGATCGCGTCCGAGGCCGGCCAGTCCGGCGCTCCCGTCCTTATCACGCGACTTCAGCCCGAGAAATCCGCGGAGGTCGCGGCGAGGTTTCCTGCCGCGCGGGTGAACGCGCCCGCCCGCACCATCACGCTCCACGCTCCCGCGCCTGCCGCGCCACGTCCCGGCGAGCCGCATGTCGTCATCGCCGCCGCGGGCACGAGCGACCTGCCGGTCGCCGAGGAGGCCGCCGAGGTGTGCGTCGCGATGGCGATCCCGCACGTCACGGTCTACGACATCGGCGTCGCGGGCATCCACCGGCTCCTCGCGCGGGCCGACACGCTGCAGGCGGCGACGGCCTTGGTTGTCGTCGCTGGCATGGAGGGCGCGTTGCCGAGCGTGGTCGCCGGTCTCCTCGGCCGGCCGGTGTTCGCCGTGCCCACGAGCGTCGGCTATGGAGCCAACTTCGGCGGGCTGAGTGCGCTGCTGGCCATGCTCAATTGCTGCGCGCCGGGTGTGACGGTCACCAACATCGACAACGGTTTCTCCGCTGGCTTCGCCGCCTGCCAAGTGGTGCGGGCGGTGCGTGAGGCCGCGGCCGCCCCGCGATGAGCCGGATCCTGTTCCTCGAAAGCGTTTCAGGCGTGGCGGGGGACATGTTCGCCGCGGCGTTCGTCGACGCCGGGCTGGTCACCGCCGCGGAGCTTGCCGCCGTGCCCGCGCGGCTGGGCTGGCCGGCCGTGCGCGTCGAGATCAACCCCGTGACGCGGGCGCAGATGCGGGCCACGCACCTGCGGGTCGTCGACCCCTCCGCCGCTGTGGAGTCCGTAACGCCGCTGGATCCGGCTGAACAGGAGACGCATCTCGTCGTCGACGCTCCGGCCCAACATCACCACACCCGGCACGCCGACATCGATCGGAGGCTCGCGAAAGCGGATTTGCCCGACGGAGTCCGGGCCCGGGCCCGGGAAATTTTCCGTCTCATCGCCGAGGCCGAGGCCGCCGCGCACGGTATGGCCGCGGCCGACGTGGCGTTCCATGAGATCGGCCTCGCCGACTCGGTGGTCGACGTGGTGCTGGCGGCGTGGTGCCTCGACAAGGTTCGCGCCGACCGGGTGATCGCGACGCCGATCCGTCCGGGGCGCGGGTTCGTGCGGATGCAGCATGGCCGGCATCCGGTGCCGCCGCCGGCGAGTGCACGGCTCCTCGAAGGCATGCTGGTCGCGCCGGTACCGCCCGGGATCACCCGCGAGAATATCGAGCTCTCCACGCCCACCGGCATTGCGATCCTGAAATCCCTCGCGCCGGAATTCCGCGACGGCTGGCCGGCCGGCGTGGTGCGCGCCCAAGGCCTGGGCGCGGGCACGCTCGACCTCGGGGAGTTTCCCAATGTGTTCCGCGTCGCCGTGCTGGAGGAGAGTGGTGCCCCCGCGGC
>CAIUOU010000056.1 GCA_903900845.1 uncultured Opitutia bacterium | reverse complement strand
GTATGTGCACGCCCGCCAGAAGAAGCTGGGCATCCGGGACAGTTCCATCCTGGCCACGGCCTACGAGTGCGGCATCCCCATTTTCACCAGCAGTCCGGGCGACAGTTCCATCGGCATGAATGTGGCGGCGATGTCCTTGCGCGGATCGCAGTTGCTGCCCGATGTGAATCGCGATGTGAATCAAACGGCGGGCATCGTGTATCACGCCAAGAGCACGGGCCACACGAGCAGTGTGTTCATTTTGGGCGGCGGCAGTCCGAAGAACTTCATGCTGCAAACCGAGCCGCAAATCCAGGAGGTCATGGGGATCCAAGAGAAGGGGCACGACTACTTCCTGCAGTGCACCGACGCGCGTCCGGACACCGGTGGTCTCAGCGGCGCTACGCCGGCCGAGGCGGTCAGCTGGGGCAAGGTCGATCCGGACAAGCTTCCCGACTCGGTGGTGTGCTACACCGACAGCACCATCGCGCTGCCGCTGCTGACGGCGTACGTCACGGCGCGAGTGAAGCCCCGCAAGCTCAAGCGCCTCTACGACCACCGCGACGCGATCCTCGGCAAAGTCCGCGAGAAGTACCTGAAGATCGGCACCGTCGACAAAGTGCTCACCAGCCGCAAAGTCGCTAAGCGCTCCAGCTCCATCGGCCTCAAAAAAGCCTAATAGGGCTCCGCGGAACCGTTCCTGCGCTCGCAGGAAGGCTCAGGGAGGGAGGGGCTTTCGCGCTTTGCGCAAGGGATGGGTTTGATCGCCTTCAATGCTCGCTCAGGAACGATTCCGCTCCGCTGCGGTTTTGAGTGGGCTCCGCGTTGCTCCGCTGCGGTTTTTGGGGGCTCCGCGGAATCGGTCCTGCGCTCGCAGGAAGGCTCGGGGAAGGAGGGGCTTTCGCGCTTTGCGCGAGGGATGGGTTTGATCGCCTTCAATGCTCGCTCCGGCCCGATTCCGCTCCGCTGCGGGGTGGTCGAGTCGACGGGAGGCGTTGGTTTTGGGGACGACTTTGGAAAGTCGGTTGGATTGTGGATGTCCGATATGGGATGAAAAGGACGCCCAATACAGGTGTCATCGTTCCATCCCATGAGCTTGGTTCTGAATCCAGAAACCCCACCCTCCGCGGCGCCGCGTTTGGATCCTCGCCGCCATGACCTGGATGCGCTCCGGGCCGCGGCGATGTTGCTGGGGATTGTTTACCATGCGGCGTTGGCCTACGCGGCCGGCTCTTGGTGGATGATTCAGGATCCGAGCCAGAGCTCTCTGGTGTACCTCTTCCAGGCTGGAGTCCATGGGTTCCGGATGCCGCTGTTCTTTGTGGTGAGCGGGTTCTTCACGGCGTTGCTGTGGCGGCGGCGGGGCTTGGCGGCGCTGTGGAAGAATCGCCTGCTGCGCATTCTGGTGCCGTGTCTGTTGGGTCTGGTGACGCTGGTGCCGGCGATGGGGTGGTCTTCGGGCAACGCGGCCGCGGCTGGGGCTCGATTCCGTCAGGCTCAAGAGGTTCAGAAGGCGGTTTCTCCGGAGGCTTCGGTTTGGAGCGCGCTGGCCTCGGGGGATACGGCGGTGCTGGGTCGGGTTCTGGCCAAGAAGCCGGATTTGAACGCACAGCAACCGGAGTCGGGCATCGTTCCGCTGTCGATGGTGGCTCTTCAGGGTAGGGCTGATTTGGCTCTGCAACTCATCGAGGCGGGCGCGTCGGTGAACGCGACGAACCGGGACGGCAACACGCCGCTCCATGCAGCGGTTTTTCTGGGACGTACCGGAGTGGTGGACCTTCTGATTTCAAATGGGGTGAATGTCCATGTCCGCAACGCTCAGGGAGAATCTGCCCTTCAACCGGCACGTGCCGATTGGCCCACCACCGAATTCATCGCGGGCCTGTTTTCCATGAAACTGGACCGCGCCGTCGTTGAAGCCGGCCGAGCTGAGGCGGTCCGGCGGTTGACTGCCTTGGGCGTCACC
>CAIUOU010000055.1 GCA_903900845.1 uncultured Opitutia bacterium | reverse complement strand
CTGGATGGTGCGTCCGGCTGGGAGTACTGCCGCTTGCTGGCGCGCTACGAGGGATTCATCGCGACGGAAATCCGTGCGCTGAAAAAGTCCTCCCAAGGATCGCCGCAACCTTCATGAAGCTCCTGTTCGTGAATCGCTTCTACTGGCCGGAGACGCCGGCCACGGGGCAGCTGTTGACGGATCTGGCGGAAGGCCTGGCCGCCTGCGGACACGAGGTGACCGTGCTTACGGCCGGTCACCGCACGAACGCTCCGGGAAACGAGACCCGCGCGGGCGTTAATATCCTGCGCGTGTGTCGAACTCTTGGAAACAAGCCGCTGGCCTTCGCGCTTTTCCATCTGTCCGCATTGCGCGCCATTCGGCGACACGCAGATCGCGACACGGTGGTGATCGCGATGACGGACCCGCCTTTACTCGGGATCACTGCGGGTTTGGCGGCGGCCTCGCGCCGGGCTTCCTGCATCCAATGGATTCAGGACATTTATCCCGAGATCGCGGTACGGCTGACGCGCCACCGCTGGCTCTCAATGCTGGCCGGACCTCGCAACGGCTTTTGGCGAAAGGCAAACCGCTGCGTGACGCTGGGCGCGGATATGGCCGCGGTGGTGCGCAACAGCGGGGTGCGATCCGGTAAGATCATCGTTCAGCCGAATTGGGGGCCGGCCGGCGTGGAGCCCCGACCGCGGGAAACGGATTCCGCGCTGCGTCGCGCCTGGGGGCTGTCGGGGAAATTTGTCGTGGCATATTCTGGCAATCTCGGGCGCGTCCACGATCTGGGGCCGCTGCTGGAACTGGCGGAGCTGCTGCGCGAAGAACCCGACTTTGCGTTCGTCTTCATCGGATCAGGCGCCGGCGAAAGGGACCTCCGGCTGAGTGCGCGGCGCGCCGGACTGCGCAACGTGACCTTCTTTCCATCGGTGCCGCGCGGACAGCTTTCCGAGAGCCTCGCGATCGCAGACCTTCATGCGGTAACGTTGCTGCCTGGCTGTGAGAATCTCGTCTTTCCCAGCAAACTCTACGGCGTGGCGGCGGCGGGAAGGCCAGTGCTCTTCATTGGCCCCGCCGGTTGCGAGGTCGCCCGCGTCGTCAAGACCGCCGACCTGGGAATAGCCGTGACCCGCGACTCCCTGGCGGCGGCCGCGCACGCCATCAACGAAATCGCCACGGATCGTAGTAGGTGGCAGCGGCACGCCCTGGCGGCGCTGGAATTCAGCCGGCGGCATTCCCCCGCGACCGCGGTAGCCACCTGGAGGCAACTCCTCGCCGATCTGCAAGCTGAAGCTCCTAAATCGGAACGGACCTTGCCCACGTCCCCGGTTACGAGATCTTACTCTTGATGCGCCGCCGCTACACCACCGTCACCCTGCTCCTGCTCGACGCGGTGTGCGGTGTGGGCGTGTTCAATCTGGCACTGCTGCTGCGTGGCCTGCCCGGCGGAGAAGACTTCCTGTTCGGTTCGTTGGTGCTCCCCCTCGGGGTGACGATGATCGCGCTTTACCTGATCGACGGCTACAGTCCGCGCTGCGACATGCTAAGTGCCGATTACGCGAGCCAGCACCTCGTGGCTTTCGGCGGCGCCACCCTGCTGGTGTTGCTCGTCACCCACGCGCTTCTGGCCGGCGGCTATCCGCTCCAGACCAGCCGCCTCGTGTCGGTCTTGGCCATGACCGCTTACGCCGCCGTTTCGCTGGGCTACCGGCGCACCATCCATCTCCGCCGGCTGGAACGGCGCGCCCAACGCAGCCTCCTCTTCATCGGAGACGGTCCCAGCCTCCACTCGTTTTCAGCGGAATGCGGGCGCACGGGCCTGGGTCTTAGGCTGCATTCGCTGGAAACCCACCCCGCCAATTCCGGTCCCGCCACCGCGTTGAATGACAAACTCGCGGAGTTGGACCGCACGGGACAGCAGCTGGAAGCAATCGTTATCCGTGAGTCCGCCTCGGGCGTGACGGAGTCGGATTCACGCCGCCTGACAGAGCTCCATTTCTCCGGGGTGCCCACGCTCACTTTGGAACTCTTCTACCAGGAATACTGGCGACGGATTCCGCTCTATCGCCTCAACCCAACCTGGCTTTTCCAAGAGGGTTTCAAAGTCGCCCGCGAGCCGGTCTACTTTCACCTCAAGCGGCTCAGTGACATCCTGCTCGCCATCATTGGTCTTGCTGCAACGGCCCCGGTGATTGCCGCCGCGGTCATCGCGATACGAACCGAGGATCGCGGGCCAGGATTTTTCGCGCAGACCCGCGTTGGTTTGAACCAACAACGTTTCCGCCTTTTCAAACTGCGTACCATGACCGTCAACTCCGGCGGCGGCCCCCTCTACACGCAACCCGGAGACCGTCGGATCACACGGGTCGGTGCTTTCCTGCGGAACACCCGGCTTGATGAACTGCCGCAGCTCTGGAACGTCCTGCGCGGTGACATGAGCCTGATCGGCCCGCGCGCGGAATGGGAGCGCCTGGTGGAGACCTACGAGCGGGAGATACCGTGCTACCATTTCCGTCACTTGGTGAAACCCGGCGTCACGGGTTGGGCGCAGGTCAATTACCCGTACGGCGCGAGCCTTGAGGACACCGCTCGTAAACTGGAGTACGACCTCTACTACATCCGGCACTTTTCGTTCACACTCGATGCGGCGATCGTGTTGAAGACCATTAACACTGTACTTGGAGGCAAAGGGCGGTGAACCCGAAACCCGCGCCACGCAGCTAACGTGAAAACCTACGACTTCATCGCAATCGGCGGGGGTAGCGCGGGGTTCAATGCAGCGCGGGTCGCCGCGGGGCTAGGGTTGCGGACCGCCGTGGTCGATGGCGCCAAGGACTTAGGTGGGCTTTGCATTCTCCGCGGGTGCATGCCTTCGAAAACCTTGCTCTACATGGCGGAGGTGCTGCACCTCGCGCGGCAGGGAGCCAAATTTGGGCTGAAGATCCCTTCCGCACGCGCCGATCTAGCCGCGATGCAGGCGAGGAAACAGCGGATCATTCGTGATTTCGCGGACTACCGGAAAAAGGCCCTGCAGGCGGGGCGCTTCGACTTGATCCGGGCGCATGCCCGCTTCGCGGATTCCCATACACTGGAGCTGTCGGATGGCAGTCGTATCCGAGGGAAACACTT
>CAIUOU010000054.1 GCA_903900845.1 uncultured Opitutia bacterium | reverse complement strand
GACTGCATGTACTCGGGGATTAGGGTCTTGTCGAAGTCCCAGATGACCGCGATGGTGTTTTGAGTGAAAAGCGACGTGGGCATTAAATTCATTCCGCGCTAGGCAGCCTGCCTCGCGCGTCGACCGGGCATTGTAGATTCGGTCCACCCGGGGCGCGCAATTAGCAAATCCGAGCCTGATCGTTTCCGAACGTGGAAGACCTGCCTGATATCCTGCCTTTCCGCCGCCGGCTGGACGAACTTTCCGCCCAGTTGGCCGAGCCTACCTTCTATGCGAATCCCCGCCGCGCTGCCGAGGTGACGCGCGAGCAGCAGCGCCTCGCGCAAATGGTGGCGGAACACGAGCGCCACGCGCGTACGCGGCGTGAGATCGCCGAGGCCCGGGCCCTGCAGCGTGACCCCGGCGCTGATGCGGACCTGAGGGAGTTGGCCGCGCAGGAGCTTCCCGAGCTCGAGCAGCGGGAGGCCGCGTCACGGAGGACCGTGCTGCTGGCGATGATCCCGCCGGAGCCGACGGACTCCCGGAACACGGTGATGGAAATCCGGGCGGGGACCGGGGGGGACGAGGCCAGCCTTTTCGCCGCTGAGCTCTTCCGGATGTATTCGAGGTTCGCCGACGGCCAGGGCTGGCGCGTTCAGCCGATGAGCAGCAGCGTTTCCGAGCGAGGTGGCTTCAAGGAGGTCATCTTTCTCATCACCGGCACGGACGTGTACCGGCAGCTGAAGTTCGAGAGCGGCGTGCACCGTGTGCAGCGCGTGCCCGTCACCGAGGCCAACGGGCGCATCCACACCTCCACGGTGACGGTCGCCGTGCTGCCGGAGGCGGAGGAGGTCGATGTGGAGATCGATCCCCAGGAACTCGAGATCACGGTGAGCCGCGCGAGCGGTCCGGGCGGGCAAGGGGTGAACACCACTGATTCCGCGGTGCAGATCCTGCACCGGCCCACGGGTCTGATCGTTTCCTGCGCGGACGAGCGCTCCCAGCTCAAGAACAAGGCCAAGGCGCTGACGGTGCTGCGGTCCCGGCTGCTCAAACGGCGAGAGGAGGAGGAGAAGGCGAAGTATGCGGCCACACGGCGGAGCCAGATCGGTTCGGGCGACCGCAGTGAAAGGATCCGCACCTATAACTTCCCGCAGAACCGTCTGACCGACCATCGCATCGGGCTCACGTTGCACAGCCTGCCGCAGATCATGGAGGGGAGCATCGGTCCGGTGATGTCGGCGCTGCAGCAGGCGGATTTCGAGGAGCGGATGGCGGCGCTGACCGGGGTGGCCCCGATGCCGGTCCGCCGTGCCGCGGACGACGAGTGAGATGCTGACCGTTCTCGAGATCATCCGGCGCACCACGGAGTTTCTTGCCACGAGGGGGGTCGAGTCGCCGCGCCTCTCGGCGGAGCACCTCGTGGGTCACGCCTTGGGGCTCGGCCGCATGCGGCTCTATCTGGAATTCGAGCGTCCTTTGACGGAGCCCGAGCTTGCTCGCATCCGCCCGCTGGTGAAGCGGCGGTCTCTACGTGAGCCGCTGCAGCACATCCTCGGGGAGGTTGATTTCGGTGGCCTCCGGTTGAAGGTGGACCGGCGAGCCCTGATTCCGCGGCCCGAGACGGAGTTGCTGGTCGAGATCGCGGTGGGCTGGGCGGCGGAGCACCCCCCGGTGGTTCGCGTCGCTGATCTCGGAACCGGGAGTGGCGCGATCGCGCTGGGCCTGGCCGAGCGCCTTCCGGGAGCGGCGGTGGTGGCGATCGATCGCGAGCAGGCCGCTTTGGACCTTGCCCGGGAGAACGCGTCGGCCGTCCCGGCTGGCGCGCGGGTTGAGTTGATGCTTTCCGACTGGTTCGAGGCGTTGCCGGCCGCTCCCTTTGACCTGATTGTATCCAATCCGCCGTACTTGGCGGAGTCGGAGATGACGGAGGTTGCGCCCGAGGTGAAGGAGTTCGAGCCCCGCTCGGCGCTTGTGGCAGGGGAGGATGGTTTGGGCGACCTGCGCAGAATCATTTCCGGCGCCGGCGGGCATCTGCGCCGGGGAGGCCTGCTCGCGCTCGAGACGGGTCCGTCCCAGCACGCGGCTCTGATGGAGGCCGCGACCGCCGCGGGTTACACGAAGGTTGAGTCGCGGCGCGATCTCGCCGGCCGCGACCGGTTTATCCTTGCGGTTTGGTAGCTCCCGCGGGGCCTGAGCTCGCGGCGGTGAGCGGCGGCCGATTGCTCACCCAGGTGTTGCGATCCTTGGCCAACTCCACCGCGTCACGCACGACCCGGAGCGCTTCCCGGAGGTGGACGTCGGCGCGGACGTAGGTCTCGTTCTCCTCCTCGGCTTCCGCCAACTCGTCGTCCTCGTCCTCCTTCTTCGGCGCCTTGATGCGCGGGGTGGGCGGCGGACCGAGGTAAAACGGACGGAACGCGTAATCTCCCTTCGCGATCCTCTCCTTCTCGGCCTTGCTATCCTTGCGGAAAGCGTCGTCGCCCGCCTTCTGTTGCCGGCGTTCCTCCAGATTGACCGAGATCTGCTTGCGCTCCTGCTGCTGCTTGAAGCGTTCCACCACGCGTCGCAGGTAGGCGAATTCCTCGAGGGAGGACTGGCGCGTGCGGCTCTTCTCCATCAACGGCGTAAGTACCTTCGGACTAAGCGGCTCCCCCTCGAAGAAACTGCTCGGGATCCGGTCCCACACCAGCGCGCGGGGGAGGTCGGCCTCGCCGATAGGCAGATAGTCCTCGATCGAGGGAAGCACGATGTCGGGAACGACGCCCTTGAGCTGCGTGGAGGCGCCGCTCGGCAGGTAGTATTTCTGGATCGTGAGCTTGGCCGCGCCGGTCTTGGGCGCGAGCGACAGCGCGCGGGAGACCTGTTTCATCTCGATCACTTGCTGGACGGATCCTTTGCCGTGCGTGGAGCTGTCACCGATGATGACCGCGCGACCATAATTCTGCAGTGCGCCGGCGACGATCTCCGAGGCGGAGGCGCTGAAGCGATCCACCAGCACCGCCAAGGGGCCGGTGTAGATGATCCGGCTGTCGCGGTCGCTATCGACCTGGATCTCGCCGTTGTAGTTCTTCACCTGGACGACGGGCCCGCGGTTGATGAACAGGCCGGCGAGCTCGATGGCCTCCGTGAGGAAGCCGCCGCCGTTGCGCCGGAGATCCAGCACGATGCCTTTCACGCCCTGCGCGGTCAGCTGACCCACCAGGCGGGCGACATCGCGCGAGGCGGTGGTCTTCTCGCCGTCCGTGTCGCCTTCGTCGGCCGGGCCGTAGAAGGCGGGCAGCGTGATGACGCCAAAGGGCTGGATGGTTCCGTCGGCGTCGGGCAGGTCGAAGACCGCGCCGCGCGCGCGGGCCGAGTTGAGCTTCACCTTGTCGCGGGCGATTGTGATCTGTTTCCGGACCGAGCTGTCCGCGGCGTCGGCGGGTTGCACGGTGAGCACGACCTCGGTGCCCTTCTTGCCGCGGATCTTCTCGACGATCTTGCGGATCTTCATCCCGTAGACCTCGACCGCTTCGCCGCCCTTGTCCGCGACCGCGATGATCTTGTCGTTGGGTTTGAGCTCGCGCCCGAGATCGGCGGGGCCGCCGGGGATGATCTCTTTCACGACGCACACATCGTCCTCGACCCCGAGGAGCGCGCCGATCCCCACGAGCTGGAGCTTCATCTGGATGCCGAAGTCCTCGTAGGTGGCGGCGGAGAAATACGTGGAGTGCGGATCGTAGAGGCGTGCGATGCACGAGAGGAACATCTCCGCCACCTCGTTGCCCTCGATCTCGCCGAGGTTCTTCAGCATCCGTTCGTAGCGCTTGCGTACCTGCGCGCGGGCATCCTCCGGGTTTTTTTTCGCGAGGATCTCCTGCACCACCTCGAACTTCAGGCGGCGCCGCCAAAGGTCGTCGGCGGCCGCGGGGTCGGCGGGCCAGGGCGCCTTCTCGCGCTGCCGGTCGATGCCGTAGGTCTCCCTTGCGGTGAGGTCCAGATCCCGTTCGAGCTCGGTCAGGATCCAGGCGATCCGCGCGCGAGTCCGCTCCTCATACAAGAGGAAGATCTCGTACGCCGCGTTGATGTTACCGAGGAAGGCGGCGTTGTAGAAGACGCTCTTGCCAAACTCGTCCTCGAAGCGCTTGCGGTCGCCGGCGAGGAAGAAGAGCCGCTGGCCGTCGAGGTCCCCCATGAAGTCCGGGATCACCTGGGCGAAGTCGGCGTTGTTCACCGCGTCGCGGTTGTAGTGCAACTCGGCGAGCAGCTTGATAAGCGCGTTGGCCTCGGCCGCGAGCGTCGGCGAATTGGAGAACTTGCGGCGATCGGTCGCCCCCCAGGTGGTGGCGGCCAGAAGAAACAGCAGGAGCGTCGTCGTGAGGCGGCCGGACGGTGAACGGAAGGTCATGCGGGAGTGGGACAAAGGTTCGGGCGGGAGGTTGCGCGGGCCGGGAGCGTCCTCACCGGCGGTCGAGAAGATGCTTGGCCTCGTCGAGGATGCGGCGCTCATCCGGAGTCAGCGCACCCAACCCCCGTGCGCTGATCTTGTCCAGCACGCGGTCCACTTCGGCCCGCAGTTCCGCGGAGGAGCGCGGAGAGGAGACCTCAGGCGGGGCTTCCTGCGGCGGGAGCGCCGAGGTTTCCTCTTCTCCGATTTCCCCGCGGACCGCGAGACGCCGGCCGGCGATCCAGCCGGCGGCCATTCCCCCCAGATGGGAGGCCGCCGCGTAATCAAACGGCAGCGGGCGGGCGACCAGGTCGTTGAGGACGAACGCAAGCACCTCCACCGCGAACAGCGCCCACACCAGCTGACGGAGGCGGAACGATACCGGAGTAAGGAACAGGAGCAGGAACCGGAACTCACGGTCGGGCGAAAGACGGGCGGCAAGGACCAGCAGCGCGTAGACCCCCGCGGTCGCACCGATCAGGCCGGTGGGGCGCGCCCAGTTGATGGCCGTCCACCAGACGGCGCCGGCCAACAGCCCGAGCCCGAAGACCGCGAGCATCATGCGTGGTTTGAGGCGGCCGAGCAGATCGCGTCCGAGCAGCAGGACGCCGGCGATCACCAGTCCGACGTGGAAGAGATTCGAGGTGCTGTGCGGCAGCCAGAAGGTGAGGGGAGTCCACCAGCGGCCCTGCCGCAAAGCCTCGCCGGAAAGCGCCATGCCCTCGGCGAGCCCGCCGCCTGCGCTCCCGGACGCCAGCTCCAGGGAGAACTGGATCACGAATACTCCGGCGAGCGCGCAAACCAGCCAGACGGCCGGCGCGGTGGTTTCCCGCTCGTAGTCACCGCGCAACCTGGACGGTCCGGAGCTCATTCGGGGGAAACGTTGAACCAGCGCGTCCCGAACTCAAGCCGGCCCTCCCGAGGTCCCCCGTTCAGGACGCGGGCTTCACGAGGAGCAGGAGATCCTTCGACTCGACGGTGTCCCCCAGCGCGACGTGCAGCTCGGCCACCACGCCGTCGACCGGCGCGTAAACGGTGTTCTGCATCTTCATCGCCTCCATCATGAGGAGCTTGTCTCCCTTCGCGACCTTCGTGCCCACCGAGACGGAAAGCTGGGCGATGAGTCCGGGAATCGGGGCCGCGACCTGCCGCGGGTCCGCAAGGTCTGCCTTGGGGCGGGCCTTGGACTTAGGGGAGATGGACTTGTCGACGATGTAGGTCTCGCGGGCGATGCCGTTCAGCTCGTAGCTGATGGCACGGCGGCCGTCCTTGTCGGGCTGTCCGACCGAGATGAGGCGGATGATGAGCACCTTGCCTTCCTCGATGCTCACGGAGATCTCCTCGCCCGGTTTTAGGCCGTAGAAGAAAGCGGGCGTCGGAAGCACGGAGACGTCGCCGTAAGCGGCGGCATGCTTGGCGAAGTCGGCGAACACCTGCGGGTACATCAGGTGCGAGTAGACGTCATCGTCCGTTGCGGGCCGGCGAAGTTTGTCGGCGAGCTCGCCGCGGACCGTGTCGAGGTCCAGCGCAGCCGCGCCGGTGTCGCGCCTCTTCTTACCCGAGGCCTGGTATTTGGCGCGCGCCTCGCGGTGGCGTTTTTCCCCGAGCACGACGATGGAGACGCGTTCCGGCCACCCGCCCTCGGGCCAGCCGAGGCCGCCCTGCATCATGTCGATGACGCTCTCGGGGAAAGGGACCGCACCGGGCTCGAGATTGACGACGTCGGCCGGGCGGATGCCGCGGCTGAACAGGAAGAGCGCCATGTCGCCCACGACCTTGGAGCTGGGCGTCACCTTCACGATGTCGCCGAGGAGCTGGTTAACCTCGGCGTAGGTGCGCGCGATCTCGGGCCAGCGGTGGGCGACACCCATGGAGGCGGCCTGTTCCTTGAGATTGGTGTACTGGCCGCCCGGCATCTCGTGCAGGTAGACCTCGGCCGAGCCGCTGCGCGGCGCGGTGTCAAAGGGCCGGTAGTAGTCGCGGACGACCTCCCAGTAGTCGGAGAACTCGTTGAGCGCCTGCAGGTCGAGCTGCGTGTCGCGAGGCGTGTTGCGCAGCGCGGCGACGATGGAGTTCAGGTTAGGCTGCGAGGTGCTGCCGCTCATGGCGGCGAGTGCCAGATCGACGACGTCGACGCCGGCGTCGGCCGCGCGCAGCACGCTGGCGGCGGCGATGCCGCTGGTGTCGTGCGTGTGGAAATGGATGGGCAGGTCCACCGCTTCCTTGAGCGCCTTGACCAGCTTCTGCGCGGCGTAGGGCCGGCAGAGACCGGCCATGTCCTTGATGGCGAGGACGTGCGCGCCCATCTTTTCGAGTTCGCGCGCGAGGCGGACGTAGTACTTCAGGGAAAACTTGTCGCGGCGGTCGTCCAGAATATCGCCGGTGTAGCAGACCGCGGCCTCGCAGACCGCGTGAGTCTCGTTCACCGCCTCCATCGCGACCCGCAGATTGGGCAGGTAATTGAGCGAGTCGAAGACGCGGAAGATGTCCATGCCGCTGGCCGCGGAGTGCTTCACGAAGCCGGCGACGACGTTGTCGGGGTAGTTGGTGTAGCCGACGGCGTTGGCGCCGCGGAACAGCATCTGGAAGCAGATGTTGGGCACGCGGGCGCGCAGCTGGCGGAGGCGCTCCCACGGATCCTCGTTCAGGAAGCGCATCGCGGTGTCGAACGTGGCTCCGCCCCACATCTCGAGCGAGTAGAGGTTCGGGGCGCGCCGGGCGAGGGCGCCGGCGACCGCGAGCATGTCGAAGCCGCGCACGCGCGTGGCCATGAGCGACTGGTGGGCGTCGCGCCAGGTGGTGTCGGTGACGAGCAGTCGTTTCTGGCGCGCCGTCCAGCGCGCGAAGTCGCGGGCGCCGAGCTCGAGGAGCAACTGGCGCGTGCCGGGCACCGGCGCGGTGAGCAGGTCGGCCGCGGGAGCGGTCGCGGCGGGGAGCGGTTTGTCGGGCCGGTAGCCCTTCGCGTGCGGGTTGCCGTTGACGATGACGTTCCCGAGGAAGGTGAGCAGTTTGGTGGCGCGGTCGCGGCGGGGCTTGAAGGCGAACAGCTCCGGGGTGGTGTCAATGAGCGTCGTGGTGGCCTGGCCCGAGCGGAACTGCGCATGGGCGATGACGTTCTCGAGGAACGGGATGTTGGTCTTCACCCCGCGGATGCGGAACTCGCTCAGCGTACGCAGCGCGCGGCGCAGGGCGATATCGTAGGTCTGCCCGCTGGTGATGCTCTTCACGAGCATCGAGTCATAGAAGGGGGTGATGACGGCGCCCGCGTAGCCCATGCCGCCGTCGAGCCGCACGCCGAACCCGCCGGGCGAGCGGTAGGCGATGATCCGGCCGTAATCGGGCATGAACTTGTTCTCGGGATCCTCGGTCGTGATCCGGCACTGGATGGCGTAGCCGTTGCGCGGGATGTCGGCCTGGCGCGGCATGCCGACCTCGTCGGAGTGCAGCGAGTGCCCCTGCGCGATCAGGATCTGGGCGCGCACGAGGTCGAGGCCGGTGATGACTTCCGTGACCGTGTGCTCCACCTGGATACGCGGGTTCATCTCGATGAAGAACCACTCGTGGCGGTCGAGATCGTAGAGGAATTCCACCGTGCCGGCGTTGTCGTAGCGGATCTCGCGGGCCATGCGGGCCGCGGCGTCGCAGAGCTCGTTGACGACCTTCTCCGGCAGGCCGAACGAGGGCGCCACCTCGACGACCTTCTGGTGGCGTCGCTGCACGGAGCAGTCGCGCTCGTGGAGATGGATGACGTTGCCGTGCTGGTCGCCGAGCACCTGCACCTCGATGTGCTTGGCGCGCGGGATATATTTCTCGAGAAACACGGCGGGGTTGCCGAAAGCGCGACCGGCCTCGGCCTGGGCCTCGTCCAGCAGGTTGGCCAGGTCGCCGGCGCGGTGGACGACGCGCATGCCGCGGCCTCCGCCGCCGAAGGCGGCCTTGATGATCAGGGGGAAGCCGATCGCCTTTGCGGTGCGCAGGGCCTCGTCGCGATCGGTGAGGGGGTTCTCCGTGCCGGGCAGGGTCGGGACGTTGATGCGCTGCGCGAGCGCGCGTGCCGCGGTCTTGTCGCCCATCATGTCGAGCAGTTCAGGCCGGGGTCCGACGAACGTGATGCCGGCTCGGGCGCAGGCGCGGGCGAACTCGGCGTTTTCCGAGAGGAAGCCGTAGCCCGGATGGATGGCGTCGACGCCCTTTTCCTTCCCCACCGCGATGATGCTGTCGATGTCGAGGTAAGCCGCGACGGGCCCCTTGCCCAGGCCCACCTGGTAGGCCTCGTCGGCCTTGTAGCGGTGAATGCATAACCGGTCCTCCTGGGCGAAGACGGCGACGGTGCGGAGGTTGAGCTCGGTTCCCGCGCGGAAAATGCGAACCGCGATCTCGCTGCGGTTCGCGGCCATCAGTTTCCGGAAGGTTCGGATGGCGGGGGCGGGAGAGGAGGCCGGGGAGGTCGTCTTGTTGGGCATCGCGTCTTTAAAATGGGCGGAGGATGAAAGCGGGGGAACGGGTCGGAGGGGAAGGCGCAAGTTTTGGAATCCCGGCACGCTTATCTTGTGCCGTTTCCCAGCCCCGCCCCGCCGCCGGCGCCGGTTCCGACTGTCAGGTTTGCCGACGGTTTCAACGGGCAGGGGTTTAGGTCCGATTGTTGCCTCGGTCCCCGGCCTGTTCCTCATCCCAACCCCATGACTCATCGTCGCGCCCTGATCTTTGGTCTGTTGCTGGTTTTCAGCGGTCTCTCGTCCGCGCGTGCGCAAATGGCCCCGGTTCCCGCGCCCACCCCGGCGCAGCTCCTCCGCTACGACCGTAATGGCAACGGCCGCCTTGATCCCGAGGAGTTCGCGGCCTGGCAGGCGGACGAGGCTCGTGCGGCGAGGACGCCGGTCGCCAGCCCCGCGGCCGGTGAGGTCGTGGAGTTGTCGCCCTTCCAGGTTTCAGCCGCGGCTGACCGCGGCTATCTTGCGGCCAACACCCTTTCCGGCACGCGTCTCAACTCGAAGATCGAGGACCTCGGCGCCTCCATCACCGTCGTCACCAAGCAGCAACTGCTCGACACCGCGGCGGTCGATCTGAACGACATCTTCCTCTACGAGGCCAACACCGAGGGCACTGGCACCTTCACCTCGTTCACCGTCGACCGGAACGGTGGCGTGAACGACAGCATCCAAGCCAGCCCTCAAACCGCCAACCGCATCCGTGGCATCGACTCCGCCAACATGGCGGTGGGCAACTTCGCCAGCACCAGCGCCATCCCGGTCGACACGTATAACATAGACGCGGTCGAGATCAGCCGCGGTCCGAACTCCAATATCTTCGGCCTCGGCAACACGTCCGGCACGGTGAACCTCATCCGCTCGCAAGCCAACCTCACGCGGGCTTTCGCCTCCGCGTCGGTGCGCGCCGACAGCTACGGCGGCCACCGCACGACGTTCGACGTCAATCGCCCGCTTGTCGGCAAGATCCTCGCCGCCCGCGTCTCCGGCGCCTACGAGTCGAAGGGTTATGAGCGGAAGCCGTCCGCCGACATCAGCCGCCGCGGCCAGCTCTCCGTGACCTACCGTCCGCTGCCCAACACCACGGTCCGCGCGAGCTACGAGTCATACCACAATTACGCGCGCCGCCCCAACTCCGTGACGCCGCGGGACGCCGTTTCCTACTGGAAGGCGGTCGGCAGCCCCACCTGGGATCCCGTCACGCAGATCGCCACGTACGCGAACGGCGCGAAGTTCGGTCCCTATCCGCAGTCACTCGACGCCAGCCTGCCCATCGGGTTGTTCGCGCAGGGCACCGGCTTTTACAACCGCCCGAGCATCTACGTGGACAACGGCGGCGTGCAGTTCTGGAGCGTGAACCGCACGGGCACCGTGCCTACCACCGGTGTGTTCGCCGGGGTGCCGACGCCGGACAACCCTAACACCAACCTTCGTTTCCTTGAGAGCGGCACGGACCTCCAGCGCCTGCGCGGCTCGCTCTACCCCCTCTACGTGATGGCGAGCATCACCGACCGCTCCCTGTACGACTGGACTTCGGTCAATTTCGTGGCGCCCAACTTCAATCACGACAAGGCCGACATCTACCAGGTGGAGGCGGAGCATTTCCTGATCCAGACCCCGGTCCATCTCCTCGCGGTGCGCGGGGGCTGGTTCCGCGAGGACTACGATAACTACAGCCGGAACTTCATCGGTGGCACGAACTCCGTGCTCTACGTCGATCCCAACGAGCGGTTGCTCGACGGGAGGGTTAACCCGTACTTCAAGCGTCCCTACGTGGCGGCCTCCGAGCCCACCATGTCCCGCCGGCCCTCCGTGAACGACACCCAGGCCGGCGATCTCGCCTACCAGTTCACGCCTTCCAAACTCTCCCGCTGGCTCGCATGGGTCGGACCCCAGCGCTTCGCGGCGCACGGCGAGACGCGCCGCATCGACACCGCCGTCCTCCGCTACCGCGACGCGGTGCTCTCCGACCACAGCTGGATTAACCTGCAGAACCGCACCGGCGTGACCGCCGCGCGGGCGTACTACAAGTATTACGTCGGCGACGCGCAGGGGCAGAACATCGATCAGGCGCCGGCCGCCGTCTACGGGCTCGGCGGCCGTTACAACCTGACGTGGTTCAACGCGCTCACCAACCAGTGGGTCAACGAGTCCGCCACCATCGGCGAAGCCGGCGTAACCCCCTCCAATCGCACGCGACGCGAGATCCGCACCCTGTCCGGCACGATGCAGAACTTTTTCCTCGATGGCGCGATCGTCACGACCTTCGGGCTCCGCACCGACAAGAACCGCAGCCGCGATTCCAACGGGGCGGTCGTCGACTCCGGCACCGGTCTGCTGGACTACTCGCCGCTGCGGGCCTGGGGACCTTGGCTGGAGAAGTCCGGCCGTACCAAGACGGGAGGCGCGGTCGTGCGGCCCTTCCGCGATTTGGGCTTCATCCGGCGCGCCGCGGATGGCGGCGACTCCGCGGGCCGTATTTTGGGCCAGGTGCTGCGCGGCGCGGCGGTTCACTACAACAAGTCCGACAGTTTCCAGCCGGCGGTGACGCAGTATAACCTGCTGGGCGAGGTGCTCCCCAATCCCACCGGCCGAGGCAAGGACTACGGGGTCTCGCTCTCGTTCCTGGACAACCGCCTCTTCCTCCGGGTGAACCGCTACGAGAATTTCCAGGTCAACGCGCGCAACGGCGATGCCGGCATCGTGGCGACGCGCGCGATCCGCATGGACACCGGCCGGAGCGGCAACGGCAACGACTCGTTCAACTTCGAGACCTGGGCGACGCTCCTCGCCAACGCCCGTTTCACCGCGCAGGGCGTGGTGCCCACCGCGGCGCAGACTTCGGCGGCGGTCGCGAAGATCATGGGTTTGCAGGACGGCTTCCTCGACACTCTCGTCGGGAAGAGCATCACCGAGACTTCTGACATCGAGGCCAAGGGCATGGAGATCGAGTTGAACTACAATCCGAACCGCCATTGGCGCTTCAAGTTTGCCGGCGCCCAGCAGAAGTCGATCGACACCAACATCTCCCCTCGGGTGCAGGAGTACCTCAACCAGCGCATGCCGTACTGGATGGCGGCGAAGGACGACGCCGGCGTCGAGTGGTGGACCTCCCGCATCGGCAGTGGCGGCGTGCCGCGCGACTTCTACACGGGCAGCGTCTCCGCGCCGCTCAAGCTCGCGATCGCCAACCAAGGTAAGCCGCGCTCCCAGGTGCGAGAGTGGCGCTTCAACTCGCTGGCCAATTACACGTTCTCCGAGGGACGCGTGAAGGGGCTTAGCCTCGGCGGGGCGGTGCGTTGGGAGGACAAGGCCGCGATCGGTTTCCGCGGAGCGGCGCCCGATCCCGACGGGGTCGTGCGGACGCTCGACCGCGATCGGCCGGTGTTCGACTCGTCGCGGTTCTATCTCGATCTGAACGTGGGCTACGGCCTGCGGCTTTTTTCCGACCGGATCCGCACCCGCCTGCAGCTCAACGTGCGCAATGCCCTCGAGGGCGGCCGGCTGCAAGCGGTCGCGGTCAATCCGGACGGTGCACCGTTCGCTTACCGCATCGTGGACCCGCGGCAGTTCATCCTCACGGCGACGTTCGATCTGTGAGTCCGGGCGCGAAGGCGCGGATTCAAATCCGGGTCGCAGACGGCGCAGGGAACCGATCCGCGGATGCGGGGTTTCGAGCCGCGGGAAAGGTGGAAAGCCGGAAAGCGGGAAGTGGGCGGGGCGAATCTGGAAATCAGGAACGCGGGGAACTGGCCCGCTCGGGTTCGCCGCGATGGAAGCCGGGTAAAGAAAGGGATGCGAGGTAGCCGCGGGTGGTTCCCGCGGGGGAATTTTGCGGAGCCATCCTCCGCCGCGTCTCAACGCACGATCATCAGCCCGAGGCGCAGTTGGTCGCGGCGGCGGACGTCGTAGTCGAGGAGGCTTTCGCCGTAGCCGTTGAAGTATTGGATCTGCGCGTAGCCGCCGAGGCTGCCGATCAGCGGCAAGGCGCGCAGCAGAGGGGATTCGCTCGTCGGCCACGTGAGGTTGAACTCCACGCTCCCGTGGCCGGCGGGGCGACCGCGGAGGTGGGCCGACAATTGCAGGCCGCGCGCGTACCCGCCGCGCAGCCGCAGTTCCGCGTGGCCGCGGTAGGTGGCGATGTCGGGGTTTTCATCGATGTGGAAATACGCGTTGGCCTGCAGCGACACTTCCATGAACCGCGCGCCCACATCCTCCCAGCGGGCGGTCGCCGCCGCAAAAAAGGTGTTCAGGCTGCGTGAATCGGAAGGGTGGCGGAGACGGTTGGTTGCGATCAACCCGGGCCCGCTTGTCGCGGCGACCGCACCGCCGCCTTTGCCGTTCGACTCGTGTTGCGCGCCTCCGCGGAGGGTAAAGTTCCATTCGGAATCCTTGATGCGGGGCAGGGCGTGTTGGAGGAACAGCGCCGGCCGGTAGCTGGAGTCGTAGAAGGGTCGGGAAAAGCCATCGAGGTCCCAGATCGAGGTCTGCGTGTAGGCGAAGTACAGCATCCCGAGCGCGTCCGTCACGGGACCGAGTTCCGACTCATTCGGTCCCGGATCGAGCACGCGGTACTTGAAGCTGAACTGGAAACGGGCGTTCAGCCGGTCCCGGGAGCCGACGGCGAAGTAGATCGGTTCATGGCCTGAGATGTGGCGCCGCATCTCCTCGACGTCCGTGGTGAGATCGAGGTTGGGCCGCCGCAGCCCGCGCGCCGCCACAGGTGGCGGGGTGGGGGCGACGGCCGGCGCCGGCGGCGCGGGGAACATCACGGGGTTGGTCCGCGGCGAGAGCAGGCGCAGGGAAACAAAACCTTCGCCGGGCCGGATATTCTCCTCGGGTCGCAGCCGGACAATGACCCGGGTGCGGCGGGGCACGTCGACGCGGCGCTGCGATTCGTCGACGAGTGCAAAGTGCAGGCGGTGATGCCCGGCCGCGTCGGCGTACTCACCCTCGATGTCGGGCTCGAAGCGGAACGCGGCGTCGAATTCCGTCGGGTTGTTGAGGTGGAGCGTGAGCACGGGTCGGGTCTCGGCCGGTGCACCCTCGGGCGGTGGCACGAGCAGCAGGTCCACGCGGGCCGCGAGCGGCAGGGTGGTCGCGAGCAGCGCTAGCCGGAAACGGGACGCGAGTTTCATTCGTCGGGTCAGCCTATCGCCGGCCGGTGGCGCCGCGCAAGGGATCGCGCATTGACTCGCCACCGGCGCGAAGGTTCAACGAATCGCATTGCGGGACGCTGAGCCCGCGAGCTCACGATTCCCGCCCCACCCATGAAGAAATACAATGTCGGCGTCATCGGCTACGGCTGGGTCGCCACCGCCCACATCCCCGCGATCAACGCGACCGCCCAGGCCCAGGTCACGGCGGTCTGGTCCTCGCGTCCGCAAAACGCGTCCGAGCTCAGCGCCCGTCATGGAGGCGCGATCCAGACGTTCACGGATCTGGGCGCGATGCTGGCGCGGAAGGACATCCACGCGGTCTCGATCTGCAGCTACCCCAGCCAGCACGCGGAGCACGCGATCGCGGCGGCGAAAGCGGGCAAGGATATCATCCTGGAGAAACCCATCAGCCTGACGCTCGCCGAGGCCAACGCCGTGGCGGCCGCGGTGAAGGCGGCCGGCGTGAAGGTGTGCGTCTGCTTCGAGTGCCGCTACTCCAGCCAGTTCCTCGCGACGAAAGCGGTGATCGACCAGGGGCTGCTTGGAAAGCTGCACTACGGCGAAGTCGATTACTACCACGGCATCGGCCCGTGGTACGGCCAGTTCCGTTGGAACGTGCGCCGCGACGGTGGCGGAACCAGTCTCCTCTCGGCCGGCTGCCACGCGATGGACGCGCTCCTGCTTTGCATGGGTTCCGAGGTTGAGAGCGTGACGAGCACCGCGGTGAAGTCGGCGAGCCCGACGTTCGCCCCCTACGAGTACGACACCACGAGCGTGACGCTCCTGCGCTTCCGCAACGGCTCGGTGGGCAAGGTGGCCTCCGTGATCGACTGCCTGCAGCCCTACTACTTCCACACGCATCTCGTGGGCAGCGAGGGCAGCCTGCTCGACAACAAGTTCCACTCCGTGCGGCTCGCGACCAACAAGCACAAGTGGAGCGAGCTCTCGATGAAGATGCTCGATTCGGGAGATGTCTCGGACCACCCGTACCAGACTCAATTCCAGGCGTTCTTCGACGCCGTTGAAGCCGGCCGCGAGATGCCGCTCACGTCGCTGGCCGACGCGATGGCCTCGCACCGCGCCTGTCTGGCGGCCGACGCCTCGGCCCGTGAGAACCGCACGATCGCGCTCGCTTCCTGGAATGGCTGAGCGCGCCGCCATCGCGATCGCGGCGCATCCGGACGACATCGAGTTCATGATGGCCGGCACGCTGCGCCTGCTGCGTGAGTCGGGGTGGCGCACGCATTACCTCAACCTGTCGAGCGGTTCCTGCGGCAGTCTGGTGCACGGCCCGGCGGCTTTGCGCCGCATCCGGGCGCGCGAGGCGCGGCGCGCGGCGGCGAAACTCGATGCCAAATACCATCCGAGCCAGGTCGACGACCTCGAGATCCTCTACGCGCTGCCGCTACTGCGCCGGGTGGCCGCGGTGATCCGTGAGGTGAAGCCCGCGATCGTGCTCACGCATTCGCCGCAGGACTACATGGAGGACCACACGGAGACGTGCCGGATCGCCGTCACGGCGACTTTTTCGCGCGGGCTCCCGAATTTCACGACGTCGCCACGGCGGCCGGCGTGGAGCGGTGAAACCGCGGTCTACCACGCGATGCCGCACGGGTTGTGCGATCCGTTGGGTCGGAAAGTGGAGGCCGGCGCCTACGTCGACACCACCTCCGTGCAGGAGACCAAGCTGGCGGCACTCGCCTGCCACGAGAGCCAGCACGGCTGGCTGCAGTCCTCGCAGGGCATGAACTCGTATTTGCGGGAGATGGAGCGGATGTCGCTCGAGATGGGCCGCCGCTCGCGTCGCTTCCGCCACGCCGAGGGTTGGCGGAGGCACGCGCACATGGGTTTGGGTCCGGCCGGCGCCGATCCCCTCCGCGAGGCGCTCGGCCGGCGCCATCGCGTCAACGCCGCCTACGCCCGCACGCTCGAGCACGCCTGAGCTGCTCTTTTTTCAAATAAATCATGCCCCGCAAATTCAGCACCATCGCCCCCGACTGGTGGGATTACACCACCTTGGACACCGAATTGATCGAGGAGGCCGCGCGCCTCACGCCCGCCCAGATGGGGCGGTTGTCGCGCGATGGCTTCCGCGTCGTGTTCTACGACACGCTCGAGGACTTCTACCTTGCCGAGGCGCTGGAGTACATCACCGCCTGGCGGCAGGCCACGGCCGACAATCCGGTGGGTATCTGCGGGCCGATCGGACCAACGGAGCAGCTTCCGCTGGTGGCGCGACTGGTGAACGAGCTCGGGCTCTCCCTGCGGCACGCGCATTTCTGGGGTATGGACGAGTGGTACGCCGACGGCGCCGAGGTGCCGACCTCGCATCCGCTTTCCTTCGAGCGGGCCGACCGCGAGATCTGCTTCGACCGCATCCGCCGTGAACTGGCGATGCCCGAGGCCAATCTGCATTTCCCGAAGGCGAAGCTGGATGCCTATCGCCGCAGCTGGGACGGCGTGCGCTGCGCGCTTATGCAGGGCGGGCAGGGTGATATCAAACACTGGGCCTTCAACGATCCCGTGCGTCGCGCCGGAAAATACCGCAACGCGCCGCCCACGCCCGCGGAGTACCGCCGGCTCGCGACCCGCGTCGTAGAACTGCATCCGGTGACGCTCGCGCAGAACGCCCGCACCTCGGGCGGCGGCAATATCTCCCTGGTGCCCACGCAGGCCATCACCGTGGGGCCGGTCGAGACGTGGAAGGCGGAGAAGGTCTCCATCTGGCAGGCGGGCATGCACGACAACGCCCTCGGCCAGCGGCTCACCACGCTGATGATCTCCAAGGGCATCGCCGACAGCGCGGTGCCGATGTCGCTCCTCGCCGACCATCCCAACGTGCAATTCAACTTCTTCCGCGGCGGCCTCGGCAGCTGCCAGGTGGAGATGCATTGATCGATGCCGTCCCTTTGCCCCGCGTCCCCAACCCAGATCCCCGCACCCCATGAGTGATTCATCCTCCCTCAAAACCCGGCTCAGCGTCTTCATGTTCCTCCAGTACTTCATCTGGGGAGCATGGTACGTGAGCATGGGCCCCTATCTCGCGGTCACCCTCAAGTTCGAGGGCGCCCAGATCGGCCTCGCGTACGGCGCCTTTGCCATCGGCGCGATGATTTCGCCGTTCCTCGTCGGCCTGATCGCCGACCGCTTCTTCGCCTCGGAGAAGATCCTCGCGGTCTGCGGCCTGCTCGGCGGCGTGGTGCTCTGCCTCATCCCGCGGTGCACGACGTTCGCGTCGTTCTACCCGATGCTGATCGTCTACTGCGCGCTGTACGTGCCGACGCTCGCGCTGGGCAATTCCCTCTCTCTTACCCACCTCACCAACCCGAAGGTGGATTTCCCGCGGGTAAAGATGCTCTCGGCGGTCGGCTGGATCGCCGGCCTCTTCGGCCTCGGCTTCATTGCCAGCGCGGAGTCCCCGGTGCAGTTTTACCTGGCCGGCGGCGCCTCGATCGTCTTCGGACTGTTTTCGCTCTCGCTGCCGCACACGCCGCCGAAGAAGACCGGCGCCAACGTGAGCCTCGGGGAGATTCTCGGACTCGACGCCCTCGCGCTCCTGAAGAAGCCCTCGTTCGCGATCTTCATCCTGTGCATGTTCCTGATCTGCATCCCGCTCTACTTCTACTTCGTTAACCTCGGCGTGTACCTGTCCGAGCTGAAGTGGACCAACATGCTGGAGAAGACCTCCCTCGCGCAGGTTTCGGACGTTATCTTCTTCCTACTGCTGCCGTTCTGCCTGCGCCGGTTCGGCTACAAGGTGACGATCTTCATGGGCATCGCCTGCTGGGTCGCCCGCTACTTCGCCCTCGGCTTCAGCGCCGACGGCGGCGCGACGCAGACCGCGCTGATCTTCGCCGCGATCCTGCTGCACGGCGCTTGCTACGACTTCCTGTTCATCGCGGGCCAGCTCTACGTCGATGAGGAGGCCAATGAGCGCATCCGCGGCGCCGCGCAGGGGCTCATCGCCTTCATCCTGTGGGGCGTTGGCTCGTTCGTGGGCACGCTGCTCGCCGGCCAGGTCCTCGCGAAGCACGCTCTCGCCAAGCCCACCGCCGCGGGCCTCGCCCACGATTGGAAGGCCATCTGGCTCACGCCGGCCTGGGGCGCGCTCGCCGTGCTCGTGCTCTTCGTGATCTTCTTCCGTAACCCCTCAAGGTCGTCGGCGCCCGCCTCCGGGCAGGCGTGACGACGGTGGCCGCCGCGCTTTGCCCGCGGCGGTTTTTCAGGGCAGCGGCCGCAGGTTGTCGGCGGGTACCTTCACCAGCAGGCCCTGCTGCAGCACGTCGACGGAAAGGATGATGCCCTTCGGGTTGGCGGGATTGTCGATGACACCCTCCAGCCCGTGCAGCGGGCCGCCGATGATCTGCGCCCGGCGGCCCTTGGTGAGCAGCGGCATCACCGAAAGCTCGAAGCCCGACGAGACGATCGTCTTCACGTCCTCCAATTGCCGGAGGAATTTCGGGACGTCCTCCACCGTGATGGCGCGGACGAGCAAGTCCTGCTGGTAGATCCGCGCCTTCAGATCGGTGGATACCTGCGCGAAAACGTAGCCGGGAAAAAGCGGCTTCGTGAAACGCTTCGTCTGCGTGCCGTAGCGGCGCACGCTTTGCACCAGCGCGAGGTAATGCTCGAACTTTTCCGCCTGCAGCAGCGCGGCGAACTTCTTTTCGCAGCGCGGCTTGGTGTGGCAGACGAGCCAGAGATTCTCTTCGGGCTCGGGCATCAGCGCTTGAGGAGAAAGCGGATCGCCGCGTGGTAACCCTCGAGCCCGAGTCCGCTGATCACCGCGAGGCAGGCCGGGGCCGTCAGCGAGGTGTGCCGGAACTCCTCCCGCCGGTAGAGATTCGAGATGTGCACCTCTACCGCCGGCAGGTGAGAGCCGAGCAGCGCGTCGCGCAGGGCCACGCTGGTGTGCGTGAGCGCGCCGCCGTTGAGCACGAGGCCGTCGATCTTGGCGTCGGCCAGCGCGGCGATGCGGTCGATCAACGCGCCCTCATGGTTTGACTGGAAGAACTCCAGCTGCGCCTGCCCGCCAAATTCCGCCCGCAGCGCCGCCTCGAGGTCCGCCAGCGTCGCGCGGCCGTAGATCTCCGGCTCGCGCTTGCCGAGCCGGTCGAGGTTCGGGCCGTTGAGGATCGCGATCTTCTTCATGGTCGCAGGGTCAGCGTGGGGCGGGCGCTGCGGCAAGCGGGAAGCTCCGCGCGGCCGTCACAGAGGATTGCCGGTCGAGATGAATTCCCAAGGCAGCCGGAAGCGGCGCGCGAGCTCCGCGGCGAGCGCCTGCACGCCGTGCACTTCGGTGGCGTAATGCCCGCAGCAAAACAGGTTCAGGCCCTCCTCCTGCGCGCGGTTGAACCACTCCTCGCGCAACTCGCCTGTCACCAGCGTGTCCGCCCCCGCCGCCGCCATCTCCGGCACGGCGCTGTTGCCCGCGCCGCTGCAGAACGCGATCCGGCGGATGCGCGCCGGCCCGCACTCGATCGCGGTCACCCGCGGGTAGAGCGTCTCCAATTTCGTTTTCAGCGCCGCACGTTCGAGCCGGGCGTCGGCGACACACCCGATGGCTTCGCCGTCACGCACGAGGAACGGCCGCCGGCGGCGGAGACCCAGCTGGGCGGCGAGCAGCGCGTTGTTGCCGATCTCCGGATGGCCGTCGAGGGGCAGGTGACTCGAGTAGAGCGCGCAATTCCCGCGGATCAGCGTCGCGAAACGGTCGTACACCGGGCCGGTCACCAGCCGAGGCATGTCCCAGTACATCCCGTGGTGCACGATCAGGAAGTCCACTCCCGCCGCCGTCGCGAGGCGGAAGGGCTCCACTCCGGCGTCCACGGCCGCACCGATCTTCGTCACACGACCTTCGTTGGCCACCTGCAGGCCGTTCCACGCGCCGGGGGCGTCCTTGAACGCGGCGCGGCGCGTGCGGGTGTCGCAGTATGCGACGAGGTCGGAGAGTCGGGCCATGCGTCGACTTAGGCTCCGTCGCGCGCCCCGGTCAACCCGCGGCCCGGCGGGTTGACCAAGCGGGAACCGCCCGCCAACTTCCGTCGCACATGAGTTCCGCCGTGTCGCCCGAGCCCGCGGGTAAGTCACCCGTCGACCTGATCGAAGGCGCGGCGGCGCATTTCCCCCACCGGCCTTCATGGGACGAGTATTTCATGGCGACCGCGGTGCTCATCGCGTCGCGCTCCAACTGCGAGCGGCTGCACGTGGGATGTGTGATCGTCACCGGTGGCGAGCGTCGCAACCGGATCGTCGCCGCCGGTTACAACGGCTTCCTGCCCTCCACGCCGCACGTCTCGTTGCTGCGCGACGGCCATGAGCAGGCCACGGTGCACGCCGAGCAGAACGCCGTGGCCGACGCCGCGCGGCGCGGGAGCTCCGTCGAGGGCTGCGTCGCCTACATCACCCACTATCCGTGCATCAATTGCGCCAAGATCCTCGCCGCGTCGGGGATCGAGCGCATCAAGTACCGGCACGATTACCACAATGACCCGTTGGTGGCCCCGTTGCTCGCCGAGTCCGGGGTGAAGATCCTCCAGCTCTGACCTTCCCGCCCCCCTCCCATGCGCGCGCCCCGTGAATCGATCAAGGAGACCGTCGCCGGTTCCCTGCTGCTCGCGCACCCGTCGCTCCGCGATCCCAACTTCCGTCGCAGCGTCGTGCTCATGTCGCTGCATAACGCCGAGGGCGCGATGGGCGTGGTGCTTAACCGTCCCACTGGTAAGCGTCTCGCCGAGGTGACCGGCGAGTTTGCGCTCACGGCCCTCGCCCGGGTGCCGGTTTTCCATGGCGGCCCGGTCCAGCCAGAACGTTTGGTGCTCGCCGCCTGGCAGGCGCGGCCGGACGGCTTTCGTCTTCATTTCGGGGTCGAGCCGGCTCAAGCCACCGAATTGCTGTCCGAGGAGGGCACCCACGTGCGCGCCTTCCTGGGCTACTCCGGCTGGTCCGCCGGCCAGCTGGAAAACGAGATGAAGGCCAGTACCTGGATCGTCGCCGACGTGCCGGGCGATCTGCTCTCGCATCCGCAGGACGATAATCTGTGGCGTGCGGTGTTGGGGCGCGAGGGCGCGGAGTGGAGGCTCCTCGCGGGGGAGCCTGAGGACCTTGAGCGGAACTGACAGCAAACGGGGCGCGCGATGATCCTCAGCCGATCGCTCTCCTGTCCGCGGCTTCTGGCCTGCGGTTTCGCTGGAGCGGCTCTGCTCCTTGGCTCCGCCGGTTGCGCCAAATCCGATCCGAGGGAAACGGAGCTTCGGCGGAAGCAGGCGGAACATTTGGTCGCCGAGGCGGATTTCGCCGTGAATCTCCGGGAATGGACGCGGGCCGAGGGGCTGCTCCTGAAGGCGGCGGAGCTCACCCCCGAAAATGGCGAAATTTGGATCAGCATCGGCGCAACCCGCGTCCTGCGCGGCGACAAAGCCCAGGCGAGGTCCGCCTATGAGAGGGCACTTTCGGCATTTGCCGATGCCGCCTCGGAGAAATCGGGCGCGTCGGCGGATCCCTGGCTGCGACAAGTGCATGTCCTCGCCCTGCTCGGCCGGGAAAAGGACGCCCGTGGTCTGCTCGAGAAGGCCTCCCGGCGTCTGCAGGACAACCGCGAGGTCAAGGCGTACCTCGACCACCGGGAAATCGACCGGTTGCTCGGGGATCCGGCGTTCGCCCGGCTGAGGCTTTGATTGTCCGTCCGGGTTTTTCGCGCATCCTCCGACCGTCCGGCGACGTCTCCTACAGCTCGGGGTTGACCTCCCCGCGGGGCCCGGAAATCTTCCGTGCTCCCGGTTCCCCTCCGGCCCGTCCGCTTTCCCTTCAACCTCAAAACCCAAAGCACCCTCATGAATAATTGGACCCGCAAGGAATTCCTCCAGAAGACCGCCATCGGCGGCAGCGCCGCGCTGTTCGCCGGCAGCCGTGTCTACGGTCAGACCGCGCCCGCCAAGGGCAGCGCCAACGGCGACATTCGCGTCGCGGTGGCCGGTCTGCGCGCCCAAGGCAAAGGCCATATGCTCGATCACGCCACCAAGCTCCCGGGTTCCCGGTTGGTGGCGATCTGCGATCCTGATTCGGCGGTCCTCGCCGCCCGCAAGGCGGACTGCGAGAAGGTCGGGGTCAAGCCCGCCACTTACGGTGACTACCGGAAGCTGCTGGAGAGCAAAGAGGTCGATGCCGTGGTGATCGCCTCGCCGAATCATCTCCACTCGCTGCAGACCATCTGGGCCCTGCAGGCGGGCAAGGACGTCTACGTCGAGAAGCCGCTCTCCCACAATGTCTGGGAAGGCCGTCAGGCGGTCGATGCCGCCCGGAAATACTCCAAGAACATCGTTCAGGCCGGCACCCAGAACCGCTCCTCCGAGGACATCATCGACGCGATCGAGTTCGTGAAGTCGGGCAAGATCGGCAAGATCCTTTGGGCGCGCGGGCTTTGCTACAAGATGCGCGAGAGCATCGGCCGCACCAGCGGCGCCCAGAAGGTGCCCGATTCGCTCGATTATGACCAATGGACCGGCCCGGCCGACCTCACTCCGCCGCGGCGCAACTCGCCCTCCAACGGCACCGTCCACTACGACTGGCATTGGTTCTGGAACTACGGCGGCGGCGACATCACCAACCAGGGTATCCACCAGATGGATGTTGCCCGTTGGTTCCTCGGCGAGAAGGGGCTTCCCTCCAGCGTCATGAGCTTCGGCGGCCGCTTCGGCTACCAGGATGACGCCGAAACCCCCAACACCCTCGTCTCCGTCTTCGGCTACAAGAGCGCTCCCCTCATCTTCGAGGTTCGCGGGCTGCCGATGAAGGCCGGCATGCGCGCGATGGACAAATACCTCGGCACCGATGTCGGCGTCGTCGTCCAGTGCGAGAATGGCTACGTGACGATCGGCTCCAACGGCGGCGCCCTCGTCTACGGCAACGACAAGAAGGTCATCCAGCGTTTCGCCAAGAACACGCTCGGCCAGCACCGCGCCAACTTCGTCAAGGCCGTGAAATCCCGCCAGGTCGTCCACGGCCTGATCGAGGAGTGCCATTATTCCTCGGCCCTTTGCCACCTCGGCAATGTGTCCTACCTGCTGGGCAAGGAAAAGACCAACAAGGACCTCGCGGAGGCGGTGAAGGCCGACAAGAACACCCAGGAGTCGCTCAACCGCACCCTCGAGCACCTCAAGGCCAACAACGTCGACACCGACGCGTCCAAGACCGTCGTCGGGCCGATGCTGCAGATCGACGGGAAGTCCGAAATGTTCGTCGGCTCCGATCAGGCTGTCGTTGCCGCCGCGAACAAGAACCCGCTGCTCAAGCGCGCGGGTCGCGGTGCTTACGCCATCCCGGTCACCAAGGCCTGATTAGGGGCCGCCCTGTTTCAAGGCCCGGCGCTTCGCGCGCCGGGCCTTTTTGTTGGGCGACGGGCCGGCCGCGGAAGATCAGTTCTTCGCCTTGCGACTGGCCTTCTTGGAAGAGCCCTCGTTCGCACCTTCCTCGATCACCGGTCCGGCGAAAGGCGGTTTTTCAAAAGTCAGGCCGTCGCCGGTCACCCGCGGGTCGCCCGCCTCCGTGAGTCGGCGCATGAGGTCCGCGCCCATCTCGCCTCGGATCTTCGCGTAGGCTGGGTCGGAAGCGACGTTGTTCACCTGATCGGGATCCTTGCGGAGGTCGTAGAGTTCCTCGGCAGGCCGAGGTCCGAAGGCGATATCGTAGTGCCGTTTCCAACGCGGATCGTCGCGGTGGCGCACCAGCCACTCCTTGGTCGGACTCGCATCCATGTCGGCGAAGCCGACTCGGGTCTCCTCGGTGAGGGTGTTGCCTGCGAGCACCTTGGGATCGAAGGCCATTTTGGCGTCGCCCATCGGCATGCGCTCCGGGCGGAAATTGCGGATGTAGACGAAGTCCGCGGTGCGCAGGGCGCGCATCGGGTAGGCGACGTAGCCCTCGCGCGCGTTCTCCACATGCCGCTCACGCCCGGTGATCACCCAGCTGCGGGTGGGATCGATCTGCCCTGATCGGTCGGAGCGAAGGATGCCAAGCAGCGATCGTCCGTAGAGCCCCGCCGGCGGTTTCACCCCGCCAATCTCCAGGAAGGTCGGCGCCAGATCGGGCAGACACACGAAGTCATCGACGACGCGGCCGCCCTTCGCGCCGGGCACGCGCGCCACCAGCGAGACCGCCGTGCCATGATCGTACAGGTTGCACTTGCCCGACGGTACGCCGGGCATGCCGTGATCGCCGCTCACGATGATCAACGTGCGCTCCAGTTCGCCCGCCGCTTCGAGGCGCGCGCGCAGGACGCCGATGTAAGCGTCGACCGCCTGGCACTCGCCAAGATAATCGGCCACGTCCTCGCGCACCTCGGGCACGTCCGGCAGGAAGGCCGGCATGCGGCCCTTCAGCTTGTCGGGGTCGATGCCCCACAGTGCCTGGCCCGAGCCTTTCACCCATTTGCGGTGCGTCGTCGTGACGCCTAGGAAGTAATGCCACGGCCGGCTTTCCTTCCGGTCGGCGAGAAACGCATCGAAATTACCCCGCACCTGCGCCAGCACCTCATCGCGCGCGGCGGCCAGCGCCATCCCGCCGGCGACGCGCGCGGTGACTTCCTCGGAGAAATTATTGGGCGCGCGCCCGGACTTTTCATAGGCGTGCGTCTGTCCGCCGAAGGGGGCGTCGGCCGGCGTGCCCGGGCTCCACACCTTGTAGCTCTTGCCGATGTGGTAGCCGGCGTCCCGCAATTGCAGCGGAAAGGTGGGGATCGCGCTATCCCAGATCGCGCCGCGCAGGATCGCGCCGCGGCCGGTGTTGAAGAAATAACGGCCCGAAAGCATCGAGCTGCGGCACGGTGTGCACGAGGGCGCGTTCACGAACGCGCGGCGGAACGCGACGCCCTCGCGCGCGAGGCGGTCGACGTTCGGCGTGGTGATCGCGTCGTTGAGCGAGGGCTTGCCGTCGATCCCGGCGTACACGCCCGCGTAACGCCCCCAGTCGTCGGTGAACACGAACAGGATGTTCCAGCGCGGGGCCGCGGCATCCGCGGCGAAAAGCGCCGGGCAGGCGAGGGCGAGGAGAAGGATCGGTAGGCGGAGGCGCGATTTCATCGGGTAAGGGGTGTGCAGGAGATGACGTCCGGCGCCGCATGAGGGAAACGAAAACTTCGCGGTCGGCTCCACGAGGAGTGCGCTGGGTTTCGTGGTGACATCCCTCCGGCCGCATGGGACGAAGTCGTCATGCCCCGGACCTCCCAGCCCGCCTCGCGCGGCCGCCTCGGCCGTCGCGAGTTTCTCCAAGGCGCCGCCGCCGCCGCGTTCAGTTTCAATCTGCTTCCCGCCACCGCGCGCGGCGCCAACAGCCGCGTCCAGGTCGCGTGCATCGGTGTCACCGGCAAGGGGCACACCGACACCCTGGCCACGGCGGCCGCGGGCGGCGTGATCGTCGCGTTGTGCGACGTCGCCAACCCGCGCGGCACCAACCTCGCGCGGAAAAAGAAGAAGGAAAAGTCGGGCGACACCATCCTCGACCAGTTTCCCGCCGCCCGGTTCTTCACCGATTACCGCGAGATGATCGCTTCCATGCCCGGGATCGATGCCGTTACGGTTTCCACCCCCGATCATCACCACTTTCACGCGTCGATGCTCGCGATGCGGCGCGGCAAACACGTGTATTGCCAGAAGCCGATCGCGCACTCGGTCTGGGAGGCGCGTCGTCTCACCGAAGCCGCCGCCCAGTACAAGGTGCAGACGCAGATGGGCAATCAGGCCCACGCCGGAGAACCGATCCGCCGGGCGGTTGAGTTGCTCCGCGCCGGCATCCTCGGTCGCGTCACCGAGGTCCATGCCTGGACCAACCGCCCCGTCTGGCCCCAGGGCATGACGGAATGGCCCAAGCCCGAGCCGGTGCCCAACGGTCTCGATTGGGAGCAATGGATCGGCCCCGCTCCTTTCCGGCCTTACAGTCCGGAAATCACGCCGTTCAAATGGCGCGGTTGGTGGGACTTCGGCGCCGGTGCGCTCGGCGACATGGGCTGCCACATCATGGACATGCCCTACTGGGCTCTCGGTCTCACCGCGCCCGACAGCGTCGAGGCGGTGCACGAGGGCGGCACCTCGATCGCCGCGCCGGTCTGGTCCACCGTCACCTACCGTTTCCCTTCCAGCGTCCTCGGCGGCCCCGTGAGGTTTGTGTGGTACGATGGCGTCACGCCAAAGGAAGGGGTTTACCGCAACCCGCCGCCGGCGGAACTTTGGAAGGCCGACTTCCCGACCGCTGATCACTGTTTCCGCCGCTTCGATCTGCTGCTCGTCGGCGAAAAGGGCCGCATGTTTTTCGGGCGCTCCCGTCAGGATTGGATCTTCAAGCCCGAGGGTCTCGCGGCGAACTTCACCTTGCCGCCCAAAACCGTCCCGCGCGTCGCCGGCAGCGGTGAATCCGCGGAGGGTGCGCTCGATAAAGGTGGCGGGCCTTACTCCGAGTGGATCGAGGCTATCCGCACCGGAGTTCCCGCGTTGTCCAACTTCGCGCAGTCGGGGCCGTTCAGCGAAACGGTGCTCCTGGGCAATGTGGCGATCCGCGCCGGCAAAAAGATCACGTGGGACTCCAAGGCTCTGGTTGCGAAGAACGCGCCCGAGGTGGCCCCGCTCATCCGTCGGGCCTACCGCAAGGGCTGGGAGCTAGAATAGAGGCGCTGCGGCGCCGTTATCGGGAGGGAAGTGTGGAAAATCTTGGATAATCTGATGCCGTATGCTGCAAAAAAAGACTTGGAAAGCATCAAATGGGCGCTTTTCGTTGCCCTATGAGAATCAGCGTGGAAATCGATGATGTCTTGATGGGTGAGGTCATCGCCCTGACGGGCGAGAAGAACAAGAGTCCGGCGGTGGCCAAGGCCGTGCGGCAATTCGTACTGCGCGCTAAGGCCCGGGAGTTCGGCCGGTTGATCCGGGAGGGCGCGTTTGATTACCCGGAGCCGATGGTGGCCGAGGGTGAGTTGAATCCGGTCCCGCCGTTGCCCGGTCACACTTGAAAATCGCGGTTCGGCCCCATGGTCGCGGTTGATTCCTCGGTGTGGATTGAAGGGCTCCGTCGTCACGGCAGTCTCGAGGTGAAGCTCGCCCTAGAGGGGCTGCTCGAGACCTACGAGGCGCAGTGGTCGACGCCCGTGCGGCTCGAGGTTCTCGGCGGCGCGCGCGCCGATGAACGCCGGCGGCTGGGACTGCACTTCGCGTCGGTTCCATACCGGTTCGCGACCGAAGAGGATTGGGAGCGCGGCGTCTCGCTCGCTTGGCGGCTGCGCGACAACGGTCTCACGGTGCCGTGGCTGGATGTGCTCATCGCATCGCTGGCGCTCCACGACAACCTCCGGCTCTACACGCTCGACGCGCATTTCACCCGAGTCGCGGAGATCACCGGACTGAAGCTCTACCAACCCGGGCACGCGGGGATTTTCGCGCCGGAGTAGGGGGAATCAGAACTCAGCTTTGGGCACAGGGCACACGTAGAACAATCCGAGGGCACCGAGTTCTCGCGTGTTGGGGCCGCAATGCGGCTCCGTTTAGCCTGCTGCTGCCGCGGATCTGCCCGGCCTTTTGCTGAACGCGCGCGCTGGTGGAAGGCGACCTGGTCGCGATGAGCTTCCGATGATCCGAGGGAGCACCCTCGGCTACAGGGATCGATTTCCGTACAGCGTCATCGTTCCGAAACTCGGATCGAGTCTTTGTATGAGGCAGCCGCGGCTGCTGCCGCGGATCTGCCGGAGGCCGACGCCCGTGCCGCTTCCTATCCCGGCGCGCGTTGATCGCCGGTTTCGTCGCCGGGCTCGCCGGTGGCGGTCGGCGCATCGGGCAGTACGCGCAACGTTTCCGCTGCGGGCAGCGCCTCGACGTCGCGCAACTTGCGTTCGATGGCGCGGGAGCGGACGCCCGTCTTCTCGATTTCCTTCGTGGCGGCATCGAGCTTGCGCTGCACGCTCTCGAGGGTGTCGCCGAATTTCCCGAACTCGGTTTTCACCGCGCCGAGCACCTGCCAGACCTCGCTGGCGCGCTGTTCGATCGCAAGGGTGCGGAAGCCGACCTGCAGGCTGTTGAGCAGCGCGGCGAGGGTGGTGGGGCCGGCGATGATCACGCGGTGCTCGCGCTGGATCGCCTCCGCGAGGCCCGGTTGCCGGAGGACTTCCGCGTAAAGGCCTTCCGTCGGCAGGAACAGCACGCCGAAGTCGGTCGTGTGCGGCGGCGCGAGGTATTTGGCGGCGATCGTGCGGGCCTGGTCCTTGACGCGCGTGGCCAGCGCCTTGGCGGCGACCGCCATCTGCTCGGCGTCCGCCCGCTCGGCGGCTGCGGCGAGGCGGTCGTAATCCTCGGTGGGAAACTTGGCGTCGATCGGGAGCCAGACCGGGGGCGCGGATGCGTCACGTCCGGGGAGCCTGATGGCGAACTCGACGCGGTCGGCGGAGCCGGGCACCGGGGCAACGTTGGCCTCGTACTGGCCGGGGTGGAGCATCTGTTCGAGCAATGACGCGAGCTGCACTTCGCCCCAGGTGCCGCGGGTCTTCACGTTGGTGAGCATCCGCCGCAGGTCGCCGACGCCGGTCGCGAGGCTCTGCATTTCCCCGAGGCCCTTGTGCACCTGCTCGAGGCGCTCGCTCACCAGCTTGAAGGATTCCCCGAGCCGTTTCTCCAGCGTCCCTTGCAGCTTCTCGTCGACCGTGCGCCGCATCTCCTCGAGCTTCGCGGTGTTGTCCGCCTGCAATTGGCCGAGCTTGGCTTCCACCGCCTGACGCAGTTCCTCGAACTTGCGATCGAGCCGGTCGGACAGCGCGCCCGCCTGGTTGGCGGCGGTCTCTTGGTGACGTCGTTGGGCCTCCGCCGACTCGGTCGCCTGTTTCTGCAGAGAGTCGCGCAAATCGCGGAACGCCTGCGAAAGCTCCGTGCGCGTCTTCTGGGACGAGTCCGCCTCGGTGGCACCGAACTCCGCCAGTCGCCGGCTGAACGCCTCGAGTTGCGTCTGGAGTTGCGTCGCGTTGTCGGACAGCCGGCGTTCAACCGCCTCGCGCGACTGCGCAAGGGTGGCGCCGAGCTCGGCCCGCAAGCCGCGCGCTTGTTCCTCGGCCGCCTGCCGGCTCAGGCCGAACTCGTCCTTGAGCGTGCGTTCCCCGCGCTCCTGCAAGCGCTCGATCACTTCCAGCTTGGGCGCGAGCGTGGCGCCCGCGGTGTCGCCGGCGCTCCGCCGCACCAGCACGACGAGCAATCCCACCGCCACGGCAACGAGCAAGAGGATCGCGATCTCCATGGGGCGCATCGTGGGAACGCCGCCGGTCCACGCCAAGCCTTGGTGCGCAGGAAATCGTTGAGGCGCACGGACCATCGGGTCGCGACGGGTGGCTGGGGCGAGACCGCGAAAGGCACGAACAGCCACGAAAAAATCCCGGCGAGCGGGCGCCCGTGGCTGGCCAAGCGGAATCGCGCCGGGTCTTCTGCGGGCCCCGGCCGGTTTTGTGGCGTTCCCACCTTTCGTGTCACCCGCCTGGGACTTGAGGCGCGGGTCGGGCAAAGATTTTTTCAATTTCATTTGAAATCGCGCCTGCGATCTGTCTGCAATTGCCCGCGTAGGGGGTTTTTCCTCCGGGAAGCCATGGGGCGAAGCCGTCCCTGCGGTCGGCTTTCCACCGAAAACAGTCTTCGCGCCCAAGCGTCGCGTGCCTTCTCCGACCACTTCGACCCCGCCCGCGGTCCGTATGGTTATTTCACCCCATTCCAATCCGCCGATGCCCGAGGCGCCTTCGCCGATGAATGGCATCATCGTGCCCGACGGGCGTCCCGCTGAGGTTGTCGCTTTCGAGCGGTCCGTGATCGCGTACTTCCTTGATGCTGCCGATCTGCTCGGTGTACCAAAGTCCTTGGCCGTGATCTACGGCATCTGCTTCGCCAGCTCCGATCCGCTCAGCCCATCCGAAATCCGCGCTCGGGTGGATCTCAGCGCCGGTTCGCTTTCCCAAGGTCTGCGCTTCCTCACCGGGCTTGGCGCCATCATCGAAGTTTCCGTCCCAGGTGAACGTGCTGCCCGCTACGCGCCCGACGTCGAACTTCGTAAGCTACTTATACATTACCTAGAGCGTCGCGTCGAGGCGCAGCTCGATGCTGGCCAAGTCCATCTCAAGTCCATGAAGGCCAACCTTCCCAAGGGGCTCGGCTCGAAGTCTAAAATCCTTAGGTCCCGCGTCGAATCCCTCTCCGGATGGCATGGTAAGTCCCGTGCCTTGATGCCTTTGCTAAAAGGCGCTTTAAAACTGTCTTAGTAACGAAGGCCTTTAAAAAGGCGGTAAGAATTTTAAGGCAAGAAGCGATGGGCGATGGGCGAGCTTGCCCGCCATAGGCTCGGCGATGGTGGGAGGCGAGGAGGCAAAGGAAGACCAAGGATGTAAGGAACCTAGGGTACCAAGGGACTGAGTGAGGCTCAACCGACTACGCACCTTGCGAAACTCATCCGATGTAGCCGGGGCTGTCTGCCCCGGGGCGCCAGCCGGGCGGAACTTCTATCAAGTTCAGTCTTCATCTCAGGATCAGCCCAGTAACGATTCAGCGGCGCGTTCTGCGCCACCGTTTAGGTCCAAAGTTTAAGTTTAGGTATCAGACGTCGTAACGCCCTAACTCATCATCAACCTAATCCTCCAACTTCAACTTGTCCGTCCTCTCGTTGGTCTCACCCGTCTCCAAAGCCTCCCTCCTCTCGCCTCCAGCCCTTCGCCCCTCTCCCGGTTCGCATCGCGAGCCACCCCTCGCCCCTCGCCAATCGCCTCCAATCCATGCCGCCCGTTTTAAGTACCGCGTCCTTTCTGCCGGGTCATCCCGATCAGCGGCCGCGGCGCGAACTGGCGCCTTGTATCCAAGCGGCCTTGGCGAGTTTGGGTACGCGTTACGCGCGCGAAGGCGTGAGGCTGTTCCTGTTCGGCTCGATCGCTCG
>CAIUOU010000053.1 GCA_903900845.1 uncultured Opitutia bacterium | reverse complement strand
GGGGCAATGTCTTCGACATTTGTCCCGGGGTCGCTTCCTTTCGCGGGTTCCTGCATGAAGTCCTTCTACATCACGACCGCCATCGACTACGCGAACGGGTCTCCGCACCTCGGGCACGCGTACGAGAAGGTGCTGACCGACGTCATCGCCCGCTTCCGGCGGCAGATGGGGGACCAGGTGCGCTTCCTGACCGGCACCGACGAGCACGGCCAGAAGGTGCAGGCGAGTGCCCGCCAGCGCGGCGTCGCCCCGCAGGCGTTCTGCGACACGATTTCGGCCGAGTTCCGCGCGATGCTGCCGCGGCTGCAGATCACCAATGACGACTTCATCCGCACCACCGAGGAACGTCACAAGAAGGTCGTGCGCCGGCTTTTGCAGCAGCTCTTCGACCAGGGCGACATCTACCGGGCCGAGTACCGGGGCTTCTATTCCGCCCGCCAGGAGCAGTTCCTGCAGGAGAAGGACCGCAATCCCGACGGCTCCTGGCCGGAGATCTTCGGCGAGGTCACGGAAATCACCGAGTCGAATTACTTTTTCCGCCTGAAGAAATACCAGCCGTGGTTGGTTGGCTTCCTCGAAGCCAACCCCGACTTCGTCTTCCCGCGCTTCCGGCAAACCCAAGTGCAGGAGTTCCTCAAGGAGGAGCTCAACGACCTGTGCATCTCCCGGCCCCGGGAGCGGCTCGAGTGGGGTATCCCGCTGCCGTTCGATGAGGGTTACGTCACCTACGTCTGGTTCGACGCGCTGGTGAACTACTACTCCGCCGTCGCCGATCTGCCCGGTGTGTGGCCCGCCGACTACCATGTGATCGGCAAGGACATTCTCGTGCCGCCGCACGCGGTGTATTGGACGATCATGCTGCAGGCGGCCGGACTGCCGCTGCCGCGTCACATCCTTGCGCACGGCTGGTGGCTGCAGCGCGGCGCCAAGATGTCCAAGAGCACCGGCAACGCCCTCAACCCGCTCGACTTGGTAGACCAGTTCGGCTCCGACGCCTTCCGCTACTTCCTGATGCGGGAGATGAACGTCGGGCAGGACAGCGACTTCACCCCCGAGCAATTTCTCGTGCGCTATAACAGCGAGCTCGCGAACAACCTCGGCAACCTCGTCAATCGCACGCTGAACATGACCAACCGGTTCGCGGGGGCCGCGGTACCCGTTTCCGGCGAACCGCGGGACGCCGAGCGCGAATTGCAGGCCCTCTGGGCGCGGACGGGGCCCGAGTGCGTGGGGCTTTGCGAGGGTTTCCAGTTCCACACCGCGCTCGAGCGCACGATGGCGTTCGTCACGGCGACAAACGCCTATGTGGAGCGTCGGGCGCCCTGGAAGCTGGGGAAGTCGACCGCTCCCGAGGACCAGGAACTTCTCCGCACGTCTCTCGCCACCATGGCGGAGGCGTTGCGGCTCGCCGTCGCCCTGCTCGAGGCCGTCATGCCCGCCGCCGCCGCGCGCATCAATGGTGTGCTGGGCTACACGCCCGGTCCGGTTTGGCGCGACGAACTTGTCTGGGGCAACCGTCTTGCGGGCAACCGGGTGGCGGAGGCCCTCGTGCTCTTCCCGCGTCCGACGCCGCCTGCCGCGGCGCCGGCGGCCTGAGTTCCGCGGGCGGAGCGGCGCGCCATGGATATTCTGCCCCTGAATCCGGCGGAAAACGCGGCTTCGCCTGAAGCGCTGCGGGGATTTCTCGCCACGTGCCGCGATGCGGCGGAGCGGGACCGGCACGACAAGCTGGTCAGCATCTCGCTGGCCCTGCCGGCGCCGGATCCACTCGCGGTGCTCGAGCTCATTTTCGATCCGGCCCAGCCGCATTTTTACGCGGAGAGACCCTCGATCGGCACCGCCCTCGCCGGCGCCGAGGTCGCGGTCCGGCGGGAATCCTCGGGGGCGGGCCGCTTCCGCGAGCTGCGCGATTGGGCGGAGGAAACGCTCGCGCACACGATCGCGGTCGGGGACGTGAACGCCCCGTTGGGCGGACCGCACTTTTTCACGGCGCTCGCGTTCCGCGAGGTGGGCGAACCGGGCCAGCCATTCCCGGCGGCTTCGTCTTTTGTGCCGCGTTGGCAGGTCGCGCTCGCCGGGGGCACGGGCACGGCGGTGGCCAATCTCGTGGTCGGGCCGGATTCGGATCTCGAGGCGCTCGCGCTGCGCGTCTGGCGGGCGCATCGGCGGCTGCGTGAAGTGGGCGAGGGAGGGGGAGCGGGGGCGGCGCGTCCCGCCACCGCGCGCCCGGCGCGTTTTGCGCTGCACGAGGCCGGCGATTACCGGGCGGCGGTGGCCCGCGCGCTGGAGCGGATCGGGAGGGGCGAGATCAGCAAGGTGGTTCTCGCGCGCGCCATCGATCTGCTGGCGGATCAGCCGCTGCATCCGCTCGTCGCGCTCAACGGGCTGCGGCAGCGGTTTCCCGACTGTTACTCCTTCTCTTTCAGTGACGGTCGCGGCCCGAGCTTCATCGGGGCGAGTCCGGAGCGGTTGCTGCGCGTGAGCCGCGGCGTGCTGGAGACCGAGGCGCTGGCTGGATCGGCGCCGCGCGGCGGGAGCGCCAGCGAGGACGCCGCCCTCGCCGCCGGCCTCACCCGCAGCGAGAAGGACCGGCGCGAGCACGAGCAGGTCCTGGCCGATATCCGCGCGCGGCTGGAGCCGCTTGTCTCGGAGTTGGAAGCCACGGGTGCGCCGCAGGTCCGTCGTCTGGCCAACGTGCAGCACCTCCTGACCCCGGTCCGCGGGTTGTTGCGGGACGGCGCGCACCCGCTGGATGTCCTCGCGGAGCTGCATCCCACGCCTGCGGTCGGGGGCTCCCCGCGCGCCGCGGCGTTGGCGGCGATCGGGGAGCTGGAGGGATTCCCCCGCGGTCTCTATGCCGGCGCGCTCGGCTGGCTCAACGCGCGGCGGGGCGGGGAGTTCTTTGTCGGCCTGCGCAGCGCGCTCGTTGAGGGCCGTTCAGCGCGGCTCTACGCGGGCGCGGGGATCGTCGCCGGGTCCACACCCGAAAAGGAATTTGCGGAAACCGAACTCAAGTTTAGGGCCATGCTCGGCGCGATCGGCGCGCCTTTGTCGTCATGAATCCCTTCGTTCCTGACCCGCGCAACGTGAACTCCCTTTGGTCGGGCGTGCTGGTGGAGACGCTCGTGCGCTGCGGCGTGGAAAGAATGGTGGTGTCCCCCGGTTCCCGCTCGACGCCGGTGGCGATGGTGGCGGCGGCGCATCGCGGGATCGAGGCGATCGCGGTGGTGGACGAACGTTCGGCCGGCTTCTTCGCGCTCGGCCTCGCCAAGCAGTCCGGGAAACCGGTGGCGCTGCTCTGCACCAGCGGCTCGGCACCGGCGCATTACTTCCCGGCGGTGATCGAGGCGCGCGAGGCGGGGGTGCCGCTCGTCGTGCTCTCGGCCGATCGTCCCCCCGAATTGCGCGACTGCGCCTCGGGGCAGACCATCAACCAAACGCGCTTGTTCGGTGAACACGCGGTCTTTTTCCACGAAGTCGCCGTGCCGGAGGCCTCGGAGGCGAGACTGCGCTACCTGCGCCAGACGGTCGCCCATGCCGTGGAGCGGTCACTCCGCCCCGCCGCCGGTCCGGTGCACCTGAACCTGCCCTTCCGGGATCCGTTGCCGCCGCTACCCGATGACGGCACCGCCGCCGCGGTCGCGGCGAAGGTCGATTGGGACTCATTTTTCGCCCATCTCCTCCCGGCTGGCGCGGCGGTGCAGGTCGTGCCGGTGCCGCCGCTGCAGCCGGACGTGCACGGCGCGATTGTGGTCGGGCCGGTCCAGCCCGCGGACCCGGAGCGCTTCTGCGTGGAGGTGGCGGAGATCGCGCGCCGGCTCGGCTGGCCCGTGCTGGCCGATGCCGCCTCTCCGGTGCGATTCCGCGCCGGGCTGATTCCCGGCCTGGTCTCCACCTACGATCTAATCCTGCGGCAGCCCGCCGCCGCGGAACGCCTGCGACCCGAGGCCGTGCTTGGCATCGGCGACTGGCCGGCCAGCAAGGTGCTGCGCGGCTGGTTGGAGCAAAGCGGGGCGCGCCTGTGGATGGCGGGGAGCGGCGGCGACAACCGCGACGGCCTGCACGGCCGTACCCGCTGGATCGGTAATTCGCTGGCGGTCATCGCGCAGGCGCTGCCGGAGGCCGCGGAGCCGAGCGGTTACCAGCGGATGTGGGCGCGCCTGGAGGAGCGGGCCCGGCGGAAGCTGGACGCGCGTCTGGAGGCGGAGACGACCTTCTTTGAACCCAAGGCCGCCTGGCTGCTTTCGCGGAAACTGCCCGCGCGTTCGACGCTGGCGGTGGCGAGCTCGATGCCGGTGCGTGACCTCGAATATGTCGCATGTCCCGGCGACGCGGGGCTCGTTCCGCGCTGCAATCGCGGCGCGAATGGCATCGACGGCACGCTCTCAACCGCCTGCGGTCTGGCCCACGGAGCGGATGCTCCGGTCACTCTGCTGACAGGCGATCTCGCCTTTCTGCATGACTCGAACGGGCTGCTCCTGCGCCCAAAGCTGCGCGGCTCGCTGACGGTGGTGCTGGTGAACAACCGCGGGGGCGGGATTTTCGGGCATCTGCCGGTGGCGGCGTTTGAGCCGCCGTTCGAGGAATTTTTCGCCACTCCGCAGGACGTGGATTTCGCGGCCCTTTGCGCCGCGCATGGGGTTAAGCACACCGTGGTGCGTGACTGGGGGCATCTCGAGGAAATCATTTCCGTCCCCGCGGCGCCGGGAATCCGCGTTCTGGAAGTGCGTACGGACCGGAAGCTCGACGCCGCGCGGCGGAAGGAGTGGTTCGCCGAGATCGCCGCCGCCCTGTAGGCCCGGGCTGCGCGCCGGTGATCGGTCGGATCGCCGTGAGATCGCGGGCTACTTGCCTTTGGACTTCTGTTTCGCGGCGCCCTGTTGCCGGCGAACAGCGGCGTCGGCCTCCGCGGGTGACATCTTTTCGGGGAAGCGGCCCTGGTCGTCGGTGCGTTCGATCCAGGCGGCCAACTCGGCTCGCAGCCGGCGCAGTGCGGTGGCATGGACGGGGTCGGATGAATCCGAAAGGTTGCGGATCTCGTGCGGGTCGGTCTCCAGGTCGAACAGTTGTTCCTCCGGTTGGCGGGGCGCGCAGAGGTTGGCCTGCACCTGGTCGAGCCGTCCCTCCGCGTGGAGGCGGGGGACCAGGGTCCAGGCGGGATACTGGCGGGCTTTGTAGGCGTTGGGCGCGAGGAGGGGGATCTCCGGGGTGAAAGTACGGATGTAACGGTAGCGGCTATCCCGCACGGTCCGGATGCGCATGGCGGTTTCATCGCAGCGGTCGCGGGCGCCGAAGACATGGGACTTGGGCGGCCCCTCCTTATCGCCGAGGAAGGCGACTCCCTGCATTTTCGTGGGCACAGCGGCTCCGGCGAGGCTCAACAGGGTGGGCGCGACATCGATCGCCTCCAGCAGCCGCGCCTCGACGCTACCTGCTCGGTAGCCCGCCGGCGCCGGGCGGCCGGTGGGCCAGCGCACGATGAAGGGCACGCGGAGGCCCTCCTCGTAACAGAATTGTTTCCCGCGGATGTGCGCTTCGCCGTTGTCGCCCATGAAGAGCACGAGGGTATTCGCGGCCAAGCCCTCCTCCTCGAGGCGCGCGAGGATCCGGGCGATCTTGCCGTCCAGACGGCGTGCCGAATCGAGGTAATCGGCGTAGTCCTTCCGGATTGCCGGGTGGTCGGGATAGTAGGGAGGCAGAACGACCTGCGCCGGATCGGTCGCACCCTCGCCGCCGAAATCGCGGTGCGTTTCCTGGAAATTGATCTGCGCGTAGAACGGCTGGCGGCGGGCGAGATCCTCCCAGCGGTCGCCGTCGTAGAGGGGCTGCTCGTTGGAAATGAAGTTCCAATCCGTTTTCCCGGCGCCACGCAGGTTCATCGCCGAGGGAAATTCGCGCACGTTGGCCGTGTGGTAGCCCACGGCGCGGAACCATTCCGGCAACGTGCGCACACCTTCGGGCAGGGGGCGCTTCTCCGGCGTGCGGTGCTGGTGGGCGCCGATCGTCGTCTGGTACATTCCGGTGTTGAAGGCCGAGCGAGAGGGCGAGCAGACCGGGGCCGTCGTGTAGAATCGGGTGTAGCGCACGCCTTCCGCGGCCAGGCGGTCGATCGCGGGCGTGCGGGCGGCGGGCTGCCCGCCGTAACAGCTGTAGGCCGACGGGCCGGTGTCTTCCGCGATCAGCCACAGGATATTCAGGCGGGCGGCTTCCGCCGCCGAGCCCGTCACGGCGGCGGCGAGCAGGGCTAGGGCGGGCAGGCGGGAAGCGATTTTCATACAGCGGACGATCAGCGGACGGAGAAGCGGAAGACGGTCGTGGAGCGGAAGGTGGAGCCCGGGCGCAGCACGGTGCTGGGAAAGGTCGGCTGGTTCGGGGAGTCGGGGTAGTGCTGCGTCTCGAGGCAAAATCCGCCGAAGCGGGGGTAGGGCCGGCCGGATTTACCAGTCAGCTTCCCCGCGAAATGGTTCGAGGTGAAGAGTTGCACCCCGGGCTCCGTGGTCAGGACCTCCAGCATGCGGCCGGAAACTGGCTCCATGACGGTGGCGGCCAGCGCCAGCGAGCCATTCTGCGAGTCGAGGACGAAGTTGTGGTCGTAACCCCGGCCGAGCGCGATCTGCGGGTGGTCGGCGGTGATGCCTTCCCCGATCCGACGCGCACGGGTGAAGTCGAATGGCGTGCCGGCGACGGGCGCGAGTTCCCCTGTCGGGATCAAGCTGGGCAGGACCGGCGTATAGCGGGCAGCCCGTAGCGTGAGCACATGGTCCAGGATGTCTCCTTCGCCCTCGCCCTTGAGATTGAAGTAGGCGTGGTTGGTTAGATTCACGTGGGTTGGCGCGTCGGTGGTCGCCGTGTAGTCGATGCGGAGGGAGTTATCGGCCTTGACACGGTACAAGACCTCGACGTCCAGGGTGCCGGGATAGCCCTCGTCGCCGGCGAGGCTGCGGTGGCGTAGGCGTAGGGCGGGCAGTCCGTCCACCACAGTGCCCTCCGCGCGCCAGACGGCCCGATTGAATCCGCGCCGACCCCCGTGGAGATGCACCGGCACGCCTCCGGATGAACTGTTCGTCGCGAGCGTGTGTTCCTTGCCGTCGAGTTTGAAGCGGCCGCCGGCGATCCGGTTCGCGTAACGACCGGTGATCGCGTTGAAGCCTGCAGCCTTCGCCTCGAATTCCCCGCCCGAGGAAACCCCGAGGATCACATCAGCGATCCGGCCCGCGCGGTCGGGCGTACGAATGGAAACGATGATGCCGCCGAGGTCCGTGATCTCCGCGCTGAAGCCGGACTTGTTCGCCAAGGTGAACAAGCGCGTTTCACGTCCGTCGGAAAGCGTGCCGAAGGAACGGGAAGGCACGGCGGGATCGGCGGCGGCGTGCAGCGCGGGGATGGTGAGCGCCAAGGCGAGGGGCAGGACAAGACGGGGGTTCATGGGACAATGCGGGGAGAAAGCGGACTTGCCGGGCCGGGGCGGCGACGTCGGGCGGGCCCGGGCGCGAAGGTCCGGCCCGCGCGAACCTTGAACTCAGGAGGAGCGGGCGGCGGCCTCGGCCTCGCGCTCGTATTCCTCGACCGGCTTCGGGGTCAGGAAGCGGGTGAACCGCTCCATGTAGAGGTAGAAGACCGGGGTGATGTAGAGTGTGAGGATCTGGGACACGACTAGGCCGCCCACGACGGCGAGGCCGAGCGTGCGACGTGAATCGGCGCCGGCTCCCATGCCTAGGGCGATGGGCAGCGTGCCGGCCAGCGCGGCGAAGGTCGTCATCATGATCGGGCGGAAGCGCACGATGCAGGCCTCGAAGATCGCCTCCTCGGCCGATTTCCCGAGGCGGCGCCGGGCGTCGATCGCAAAGTCGATCATCATGATCGCGTTCTTCTTCACAATGCCGATGAGCATGATGAGGCCGACGTAGCCGTACATGTTGAGTTCCTGGCCGAACGCGAGGAGCGTGACCAGGGCGCCGAACGTGGCGGCGGGAAGTCCGGAAAGGATGGTGATCGGGTGGACGAAATCCTCGTAGAGCACGCCGAGCACGAGGTAGATGACGAGGACGGCGACCAGCAGCAGCCAGCCGAGACCCTGCAGGGAGCTGGTGAAAGCGGCCGCGGTGCCCTGGAAGGTGCCGCTCACGGTGGGCGGCAGCATCTCGGCTGACAGGCGTTCGATTGCCGCCGTCGCTTCGCTGAGGGAAGTGGTCGCGGCGAGGTTGAAGGTGATCGTCACCGCGGGAACCTGACCCATGTGGGCGACGGTGAGCGGGCCGACGGTCGGCCGCGCGCGGGCAACCGACTCCAGCGGGATGAGCTTACCCTCGCGGTTGCGCAGGTAGAGCATCGCGAGGGCGGAAGGATCGCGTTGGAACTTGGGGTCGAGTTCCAGAATGACGGAGTATTGGTTGGTGGAGGTGTAGATCGTGGAGACCTGACGCTGGCCGAAGGCGTTGTAGAGGGTGTCCTCCACCTGCTGGACGTTGAGCCCGAGCGAGGAGGCCTTGTCGCGGTCGATGTCGATCAACAGCTGGGGACTGGTGATCTGGAGGTCGGTGTTGACGTCGATCACCCCGGGAATCTCCCGCACCCGGTCGAGCAAGGCGGGGGTCACGCGGTAGAGTTCCTGCAGGTCGGTTCCGTACAGGGTATACTGGTAGACCGAGGTGGATCCGCGGCTGCCGATGCGGATGGCGGGCGGGACCTGGGGGAAGACCTTCACGCCGGGGATGCCGGCGGTCTGGGTGCGGATCATCTGGGCGATCACGTTCGCGTGCGGCCGTTTGTCGCGGTCGACCAGGCCGACGAACATGCGCCCGTTGTTGGTGGCGCCGCCGCTGCTGCGGCCGAAGGACCCGACCGAAGCCGAGACGTCGACGATGTAGGGATTGCGTTTCACCACCCCCATCACCTCCTGCTGCAAGCGTCCCATCGCCTCGAACGAGGAGTCCTGCGCGCCCTCCACGGTGATCATCAGGCGCCCGGTGTCCTCGGTCGGGATGAATCCCTTGGGGATGATGGCGAGCAACCACAAGGTGAGGCCGACCGTGGCGAAGGCCGTGAGCAGGATCGTGCCGCGGAAACGGAGGGAGTGGCGCAGCGACTTCTCGTACAGGTCGACGCTCCACTGAAAGGCCGACTCCATCGCGCGGAAGAAGCCGGACTCGCGGCGGTGCGGGTCGTGCGGCTTGAGGAAGCGGCTGCACAGCATCGGCGTGAGGGTGAGCGAGACGAAGCCCGAGACGAGGATCGCCGCGCCGATCGTCACGGCGAACTCGTGGAGCAGGCGGCCCAAGATGCCGCCCATGAAGAGCACCGGGATGAACACGGCCACCAGCGAGATGGTGATGGAGAGGATGGTGAAGCCGATCTCCCGGGATCCTTTGAGGGCCGCCACCATCGGCGTGTCGCCGGCCTCGATGTGGCGCACGATGTTCTCGAGCATCACGATGGCGTCGTCGACGACGAAACCCACCGAGAGCGTCAGGGCCAGGAGGGAGATGTTGTTGATGCTGAACCCGCAGAAATACATCACCGCGAACGTGCCGATGACCGCGATCGGCATGGCCACGCTCGGGATGACCGTGGCGGAAAGGGTCCGCAGGAAGAGGAAGATCACCAACACGACGAGTAGGATCGCCAGGACGAGGGTGAACTTCACGTCGTGGACCGACTCGCGGATCGCGAGCGAGCGGTCGACGAAGGTGTCGAGGTTGATCGTGGCCGGCAGCTGCGCGCGGAACGACGGGAGCAGCTCCCGGATTCCGTCGACAACCTTGATGGTGTTCGTGCCCGGCTGGCGCTGGATGGCGAGGATCACGCTCCGCCGGCTATTCGTGCCCGCCGTGAAACCGGGGTCCTCCTCGGTGCCGCCGCCCGGGAATCGCTGGTCGAACCATGACGCGGACTTCTCGTTCTCGACGCTGTCGACCACCGTGGAGACATCGCCCAGCCGCACGGCGGCGCCGTTGCGGTAGCTGACGATGACGCGGCGGAAGCCCTCCGCGCTGCTCAGCTGTCCCGTCGCGAGCAGGGTGGTGGACTTGTGGGTGCCCTCGAGGGTTCCGGAGGGAAGGTTGACGTTGTTGTTGTCGAGGGCGGAGCGGACCTCGTCGATGCCGATGCCGCGGGCGGCCAGCGCGCGGGGGTCGACGCGCACCCGCACCGCGTACTTCTGGGCGCCATAGACGCTCACCTGCGAGACGCCGTCCACGGTCGAAATGCGCTGGGCCAGCATCGTCTCGGCGTACTCGTTGACCTCGGCGAGCGACAAAGTCTCGGAAGTCAGCGCGAGCATCATGATCGAGTCATCGGCCGGGTTTGATTTCCGGAACGAGGGCGGGGTGGGCATGTCGCGCGGGAGGCGGCGCTGCACGGCGGCGATGGCCGACTGCACGTCCTGCGCCGCGGCGTCGATATTGCGGTCGAGGTTGAACTGCAGCGTGATCGAGGTGCTGCCGAGCGTGCTCACCGAGGTCATCGAATCGATGCCGGCGATGCTGGAGAACTGCTGCTCGAGCGGGGTGGCGACGGAAGCCGCCATCGTCTCCGGACTGGCGCCGGGTAGGCCGGCTGAGATGGAGATGGTGGGGAAGTCGACGTTCGGCAGGTCGCTGACGGGCAGCTTGGTGTAAGCCATCCAGCCGAAGAGGGTGACGGCGGCGGTGATGAGCGTGGTCATCACCGGGCGGCGGATGAAAGGCTCCGGGATGTTCATGGCGCCTTGCCTCCGGTCTTGGCGGCTGCGGGTTCACCGGATTTGTCCGGGCCTTTGCCGCTTTTCGCGCCCTTGCCGGATTTATCTCCGCCCACCGCGGCGCCCGCGGTCTTGATTTCCACCGCGCGGCCCGGGATCACGCGAAGCTGGCCCTCCGTGACGACGACTTCACCCGGCGCGAGGCCCTTGCCGATCACGGCGTCGGGACCGGAGAGGCGCTCGACCGTCACGGGGCGAAGCTCCGCGGTGGAGTCGGGCTTCACGACGTAGACGTACTGTCCGGCCTGCGAGACCTGCAAGGCGTTGGCCGGAACTGCGGTGACCTCCGGGGAAGCGAGCGTGAGATTGACCGTCGCGAACTGGCCCGGCCAGAGGCGGCTTTCCTGGTTGGGAAAGGTGCCTTTGAGCCGGATGGTGCCGGTCGCGGAATCGACGGTGTTGTCGAGGAAAGTCAGCTCGCCGATTTCCGGTTTCTCGTCGGTGCCCGGCGGGACGACGGAGACGCGCAGGGTGCCCGAGGAGCGGTAGCGGGTGACCGCGGCGAGGTACTGCTGGGGCACGCCGAACGTCACGTAGATCGGACTCACCTGGTGGATGGTGAGCAGCGGGGCCCCGCTGTCGTTGGCGCGCACGATGTCGCCCTCGTGCACGCTGATATTCCCGGTACGACCGGAAAGCGGGGAGCGGATCGAGCAAAACTCGAGCTGCAGCCGGGCGTTCGCGAGGCGGGATTCCACCGCGGCGACCTCGGCCTCGAGGGCGCGCGCGGTGTCGGTGATCTTCTCAAACTGCTCCTTGGACACCATCTGGTCGTTCGAAAGACCGCGGTAGCGCGCCACCTGCGCCCGCGCGGTCTCCAATTGCACCTGAGCCTTCTTGAGGTCGGCCTCCGCCGTCTGCACGGCGTTTTGGAACGGCCGCGAGTCCACCTCGAGCAGGAGATCGCCCGCGGCCACATCCTGGCCCTCGCGGATGGCCCGGCGCTTGAGCGTACCTGTGACCTGGGAACGAATGGTCGTCGTGCGGATCGGCTCCACGGCCCCGATGGCCTCGAGCGACAGGGTGACGATCTTACGTTCGGCCTTGGTGACCAGCACCGGCGCCGCGCCGCCGCCCTTGCCGGACTTGCCGCCTTTGGCGCCAGCCGCCGCGGGCGGGGTTTCACCGCACGCGCCGAGGAGCAACGCGGCGGGCAGGGCGGCCCAAAGGGCCGGACGGGTCAGAAGGAGAAAGCGCATGATCATGCGGAAGGGGTTGCGGCGCGGGCGGGAGCGGTCCGAGAAGCGGCCGCACTTCCCACGGTGGAACCGGCGTACCCGCTTTGTCAAAGGCGCGTATCACGCCGCCGCTTTTTTCCGCCGGAAAATCGCGCTTCGGACCTGACGAAAACCTTTTCCTTGCTCACGCCGGAGGAGGGGATTTCGCTCACGGTCATTTTTCCCGATGAAAGTCCTCGTCGCCGACAAGATATCCCCCAAGGGAGTCGCCCTGCTGCGTCAGCAGCCGGGCCTCGAAGTCGTGGAGGCCTACGGCTCCTCCCCGGAGAAGGTCCTTGAGTTGGTGAAGGATGTGCACGCGATCGCCGTGCGTTCGGAGACCAAGATCACGGCGGAGGTGTTCGCCGCGGCGCCTTTGCTGAAAGTCGTCGGCCGGGCCGGGGTCGGCGTGGACAACGTCGACGTCGAGGCGGCCACGAACCACGGCGTCGTGGTCATGAACACCCCGGCGGGTAACACGATCGCCACCGCCGAGCTGACGTTCACGCATATCCTCTGCGGGGCGCGTCCCGTGCCGCAGGCCGCCGGCTCGATGAAGGCCGGCCAGTGGGACCGGAAGTCATTTTCGGGTATCGAGCTCTTCCGCAAGACCCTCGGTATCGTCGGTCTCGGCCGCATCGGCGGCGAGGTCGCGAAGCGTGCCCAGGCCTTTGGCATGCGCGTGCTCGCCTTCGACCCCTACCTCGCCCCGAGCCGGGCCAAGGCCATGCAGGTCGAGGGCGTGACGCTCGACGAGCTTCTGCGGCAGTCCGACTACATCACGGTGCACATGCCGCTGACCGATGACACGAAGTACATGATCGACGAGGCGGCCTTCGCCAAGTGCCGCAAGGGCGTCCGCATCTTCAACTGCGCTCGCGGCGGCATCATCAAGGAGGCCGCGCTCATCGCCGCGCTGAAGAGCGGTCAGGTGGCCGCCGCCGGACTTGATGTGTTCGAGGAGGAGCCCCTTGCGAAGGATAGCGAGCTCCGCACGCTGCCTGGTGTCGTGCTCACGCCGCACCT
>CAIUOU010000052.1 GCA_903900845.1 uncultured Opitutia bacterium | reverse complement strand
CCGCCGGGTCCTGGTGCGTGGCGCCGGCCCCGCGCTGGAGGCCTTCGGCGTGACTGGCGCCTTGTCGGCGCCCCGTCTCGAGCTGCAGCGCACCGACGGCCAGCGGGTGACGGGCAATGAGGGCTGGGGCTCTGCGGCCGACATCGCCCGCGTGGCCGGTGAGACCGGCGCTTTCCCGTTCCGCGCCGGCAGCGCGGACAGCGCGGCGGTCGTCACGCTAGCGCCGGGCACCTACACGATCCAGATCTCGGACGCCCGCGGCGCGGGTGGCGTTGCCCTCGCGGAAATCTATGACGCCGGCGCCGGTACGCGCTCGCGGCTGGTCAACGTTTCCAGCCTTGGCCGGGCCGGGACGGGTGGCGACGCGCTCATCAGTGGCTTCGTGCTCGAGGGTGGCGCGGCGGCGCGCCTGCTCCTGCGCGGCGTGGGCCCGGGCCTGACGCGCCTCGGTGGCCTCGTGGCCGCGGAGGATCCCTCGCTCGCCCTCTACGACGGCGCGGGCGTGGCGCTGGGCGCGAACGATAATTGGGTCGCGAGCGTGCCGGAAGTGGCCGAGGCGGCCCTGCGTTCAGGCGCCTTCGCGCTGGCCCCGGGCAGTCGCGACGCGGCGGTCCTGGCGGTGTTGCCCGCCGGGGTCTACACGGTGCAGGTCAGCGCCGCTGGCGGCGGCCCCGCCCTGCTCGAGGTCTACGAGGTCCGGTACTAAACCGGCCGGCCGGCGCCCCGGTCCCCGCTCAGGGGACGGGGCGCACGGGCGTCAGTACACCTGCTCGGCGAGCAGCTGGAAGAGCTCCGCCTCGGTGATGCGCCGCTGCTGCATCGAGTCGCGCTCGCGCAGCGTGAAGGTGCCGTCCTTCTCGATCGTCTCGAAGTCGATGGTCACGCACCAAGGCGTGCCGATTTCGTCCTGCCGGCGGTAGCGGCGGCCGATCGCGCCGCCTTCGTCGTAGAACACCGCGTAATTCCGCTTGAGCTTCGCGTGCAGCTCGCGAGCGCGGGCGACGAGGGCCTCCTTGTTCTTGAGCAGGGGCAGCACGGCGACCTTGACCGGGGCGATGCGCGGGGAGAGCCGGAGAACGGTGCGCTTCTCAACGTTGCCCTTGTCGTCCGTCACGTCCTCCTCCGCGTAGCCGGCGCAGAGGACAGCGAGTAGAATGCGGTCGACGCCCACGGCGGGCTCGATGACGTGCGGGACGACCTTCTGCTTGGTGGCCTCGTCGAAGTAGACCTGCGGGACGCCGCTGTGCTGCTGGTGCTGTTTCAGGTCGTAGTCGCTGCGGGCGGCGATGCCCCAGAGTTCCTGCACCCCGAACGGGTAGCGGAACATAATGTCGACCGTGCGCCGGGAGTAGAACGCGAGCTTCTCCTTCGGGTGCTCGTGGAGCGAGAGGTGGGAGCCGGGCAGGCCGATGCTCAGGAGCCAGTCTTGGCACCAGCGCAGCCACTCCTCGTGGCAGGCGAGCCAGTCAGCGTCGGGGTGGATGAAGTACTCCATCTCCATCTGCTCGAACTCGCGGGAGCGGAAGATGAAGTTACGCGGCGTGATCTCGTTGCGGAACGACTTGCCGATCTGAGCGATGCCGAAGGGGAGCTTCACGCGGCCGGTGTCCACCACGTTGCGGAAGTCGACGAACATTCCCTGCGCCGTCTCCGGCCGCAGGTAGGCCACGCCCGAGGCGTCGCGGAGCGCCCCGACGTAGGTCTCGAACATCATATTGAACGCGCGCGGCGGGGTCAGGCTCCCGGGCTCGCCGGTCGCAGGGGAGGGCACCAGCGGGACCTCCTCCGGTTTGGCCTCGGTGAAGTCGCGGGGCGTCACCGGCTCCAGTTTGCCCTGCACGGCCTTCTTGCGCTTCAGCGTCTCGGCCGCCGCCTGCAGGTCCTCGGTGGTGCGCTCGCTTTCCAGCGCGCTCACGTACCCGATCACCGCGCCCTCGACGATTACCGGGGAGAAGAAGAGCTGGTCGGCCCGGTAGCGCTGCTTGCTCACCTTGCAGTCGACCAGCGGGTCGGTGAAGCCGGCCACGTGCCCCGAGGCCTCCCAGACCTTGGGGTGCATGATGATGGAGGTCTCGACGCCCACGACGTCATCGCGGCGGCGGACCATATCGGCCCACCAGCAGTCGCGGATGTTTTTCTTCAGTTCGACGCCGAGGGGGCCGTAATCGAAGAAGCCGTTGAGGCCGCCGTAGATCTCGGACGACTGGAAGATGAAGCCGCGGCGTTTGGCGAGGGCGACGATGGCATCCATCGAGACGGCGGGGGAGGCGGGAGCGGCGGACATAAAGTGGGGCAGTAAGCCGCCGGGCGCGGGGCGGGTCAAGGGCCGGGGCGGACCGGGGGCGGGCGCAGGCTTGCCGAAAGCGCCGTATAACATTGTATTACCGCGATGATTAAAAGCATCACCAAGATCGGGAATTCTCAGGGGCTGATCCTCGATGCGGCGTTGCTGGAATTGGCGCGCCTCAAGTCAGGGGACGAACTCAACGTGGAGGTGCACGAGGGGGGCACGATCACGCTCACCCCGCTCCGTCCGCGGCCCGATCCGGCAAAGGTGTCTGCGGAGGTCAGTGCGGTGATGGAGGACTACGCGCGCACCCTGCGGCGTCTGGCGTGAAGTCCTCGCCGGAGAACTGCTTCCACCTGCCGGTGGAGGTCGTCCTAGAGATCCAGGCCGAGGCGATCCGCCGGTTCGGCGGGTCCGCGGGCATCCGTGACCGCGCGCTGCTGGAATCCGCCGTGGCGGCGCCGCAGGCGACTTGGGGAGGAAGATCCGCGTATGCGGATCTCGTGGAGATCGCGGCCGCTTACCTTTTTTTCCTCTGCCGCAATCATCCGTTTGTGGATGGGAACAAGCGGGCGGCGCTGGGTGCCTGCCTGGTATTCCTCCGCTTGAACGGCCGCACGCCGCAGCCGGACGGCCCCGACTGGGAGGACCTGGTGCTGGCGGTGGCGGGCGGGCAGCTCGATCGCGGGCAGACGGCACTCCGGTTACGGGCGCTCGTGCGGGAGCCGCGTTGACCGGAGCGGGCGGGTTGGTTCGGCGCCGGGGCGGGCGCCGTGCCGGAATCACTGGGCCAAATCGCGCAAGGCGTTGCGATAGCGGCGGTCCAAGGAGGCGAAAGTCGCCATCGAGCGGGTAAATTCCCGGTTCGCGCGGGTTAGCCGGACGCCGTCCGGAGCCACGGTCAGAGTGATGAAGTCTTCGTCCGTCGCTGCGAGGCGGGCCAGCTCCGCCTGGGGCAGCACGACCCCCAGGGAGCGACCGAGCTTTTGGAGTTTCAGCTGGCGGACCACGGTTGGAAGATGGTCGACGGGGTTGGCGGCGTAAAGAGCGGGAGGATTCAGCGAGCGGGAGCTTCCTCGTCCGCGAGCAGTCGCTGGGCGAGGAAGCCGGCGGGGGCGATGAGGAGCGTCAGGAACAGGACGAGCAGGAAGTTATCCAGCACGGGCGCGGAAACTACGGCGCGCGGCCCGCCCACGGTGCGCGCCAGCCAGGCCAGCGCGATCGCACCGCATCCGTAGCGCAGGGTCGCGAGGTAGGCACGGTTGCGTTGCTGGAGCTGGTACTCGTCGATGTCCTGCTCGGGCGCGTGGGCGATGAAGCTGAGGTCGGAGAGAAACACTAAAATCGCGGCGACCACGCCGGTGAGGAGGCAGAGGGCGGACGCCACGAGCGTGGCCGGCTTTCCCTCGGCGAGGAAGAACTTGAGCGCGAACCAGCCCCACAGGCCGGTGAGCGCGAGCTGGAACAACCGCTGCACGGCGCGCGGCGACAGGTTCAGGTAAGCGGCGGAACGTTTTGGCTTCATCGGAGGGGATCAGGCGCGGTCCGCGCGGCCCAGGCCGTAGCCGAGGAGGCCGGCGGCGAGCGCGAGGTGCAGGATCAGCCAGACCCGCTGCCAGCGCGGCCGCTGGCCCCAGGGCTGGTCGGGATTGAACGGGTCGAAGATCAACCCGATGCCGGCGGACCCGGCGGCGCTGACCGGGTCGTCGCGCAGCAGCGCCTGGTACGCGGCCAGCGCGAGGGAAAGCCCGTAAGCGATACGGTAGAACAAGCGGAGACCGGGGAGGGAGGTTTTCATGGGAGAATGCGGAAGTGGGCCGGATCCGAAGCTGCGTCTCAGGCCCGCCGGAAGCGGCGCCAAAGGTGTACGAGGGCCGTCACCACGAAGGTGCCGACGTAGACCGCGTGGCGGTTCACCGGCGGGATGGGAGGACACAGGGTTCATCGGGCAGGGGGAGTCGTGTCGTCGAAAATCTCCTCGATCGGCCGGTCGAAGAGCCGGGCGATGCGGAACGCCAGGGTCAGCGACGGATCGTGTTTCCCGGTCTCGATCGCGTTCACCGCCTGGCGCGAGACCTCCAGATGCCCCGCCAACTCGGCTTGGCTCCAGTTGCGCTCGGCGCGGAGGACTTTCAGGCGGTTT
>CAIUOU010000051.1 GCA_903900845.1 uncultured Opitutia bacterium | reverse complement strand
ATGAGTCCGGCTCAGCGCGGCGCCGGCTCCCAGCGGCCCCAGGAGACCGAAGAGCCCGCGGCGGGGAGGAACAGGACCACGCCCGCCCCATAAGCGTGCGCCCGCACGTAGAGGGCGCCATCCGCGCCGAGGCCGAACCGGATCGACTGCGTCCCCACAGACGACCCGAACTTAGTGTTGTCCTTCACCGGGACGCCCGAGAGCTCCACCCAGCCCGTCTGGGGATCGATGCGGCCCGGTAGGCTGAGCTCGGCGGCGATCTGGCCGGCTTTCCACGCCCGGGCGGTGCAGGCACCGTCAGCGCTCACCGTCAGCTCGATCACCTCAGCGCGGTTCCTGCGGGTGAACTGGCCGGGGAAAAACATCCGCTCCAGCCAGCCCGGGACCGGATCGGTGCCTCCCTGCACGATCTTGCCATCAGCGGCGAAGCGGCCTTGGGGGAGACGCCACGAGACGCCCTTCACCTCCGCCCGCCAAGCGGCGGGCAGATCGTCCTCGGAGGTGGAACGCACCATAACGCAGCCGCTGGGGAGGAATGCGGCCAGGAGTGCGGCGCCGAACAGAGCGAGGCGGGAGAGGCGACGTCGGGGGGTCATTCGACGATCAGGACGCCACTCATCATCCGCCAATGGCCGGGGAAAGTACACAAATAAGGATACCGGCCCGGAGTGGGCGGAGCGGTGAACACGAGTTCGGCTCGTTGGCCCGGCTCGACCAAGGGGTTGGCGTGGAGGATGCGGGGGCTGGCCGGCACGTAATGGCGAGCCATCGCGCTAGGTTCGGCCGCCATCGCGTCGGCCAGCGCGCCCACCTCCTCCGCGGCGTCGGGCGCGGTCAGGAGCAGGTTGTGCGGCATCAGGTCGGAAAACCCCTCCCGGATCCGATCCCCCTGAAAATCCAGTTTCCTTCCAGTTAGAGGAACCTTTTTTTGCGGCCGAGCGGACTACGGCAGCCATTCCGGGTCGGCCGCGAAGCTGCGGCGGGCGAGTCCGGGGACCAGCACGTCGGTGCCTTCGGCTTGGTCGAGAATCCAGCCGGTCTTGGCACCCACGTCGTTCATGGCGCGTTCGAGCACGCGGGCTGCGTGGATCTTGTCGCCGCGCCCGGCCTTGATTTCCACCGCGACGCGCGCGGAACCGCATTCGACGACGAGGTCAATCTCCGCGCCATCCGCCGTGCGCCAGAAAAAGAATTGCGCGTGCGGATGCCGCAGCTTTTCGCGTCGGATGACGTCTTCGAGCACGAAGGTCTCCCAACTCGCACCATGCACGGGATGATTCCTCACTTCGTCCAGCGTGCCAAGGTTCAGCAGATGATGCAGCAGGCCCGAGTCGCGCAGGTAAACCTTGGGGGCTTTGACGAGCCGCTTGCCGACATTGCGGAAAAACGGGGGCAGCCGGCGGATAATAAACGTCTGCTCCAGAATATCGAGATGCCGTGCGATGGTATGATGCGACACGCCGAGCGACGCGCCGAGAGAGGAGGCGTTGAGCATCCCGCCCTGGGAGTGTGCGAGCATGGTGAGCAGTCGGCGCAGGAAAAGTGGGTCGGCTCGCACGCCGAGCTGCGGCAGGTCACGCTCCAGATAGGTGCGCAGATAGGCTTCCCACCATTCGCGGAAATTCCCGCGCAGCGCGTCCGGAAAGCCCCCGCGCAGCCAGAGGTCGGTCCAGGCCCTTTTCGGCGTTCCGGGTGAGACCTCGGCGAGGGTGAGCGGGTCAAGTTCGAGAAGGCCCACGCGCCCCGCGAGCGATTCGGACACCTGCCGGATGAGCGTGGGTTGCGCCGAACCGAGCAGAATAAAACGCCCGTTGCGTCGGCGGTCGCGATCAATCAGGCCGCGCAATGCCGCGAAGATTTCCGGCACGCATTGGACTTCATCCAGCACCAGCGCGCCGCTTTTTCCGGGGATCCGGCTCTCAATCTGAAACAGCGGGTCTGCGGTGAACAATTGACGAATGCCCGGCTGCTCCAAATCAAGATAAGGCGCATGCGGGAACGCCGCACGGGTCAGGGTGGTCTTGCCCACCTGGCGCGGCCCCAAAATGAGCACCGCCGGAAACTGCCGGGCCAGCGCCCGGAGACGGGGGGAGTGAAGTCGATTCCACATACCCCGCATATTGGATGCGTAGATTCCAATATCAAGGCCATTGGCCTTCTCGGATTAATTTCTCCGCCACTCGTCGAAGAGGTCAAATTCGACGCGGCCGCGGCTTGCCGTGGCCCACAATTTCGCCCGATTGGTGAAAGTGACGGTGCTGGTTATCAGCGGTTGATCGGCCCGGCCTGTCCACCGATGACCGCGCGTTCAATTTTCATTCTGTCACGGACGAACGCTCACTCGTCCTTCCCCGTCTTCGTCTGCACCGTCGTCGCCTTCACTTCGGTGATAAACGCCGTCAGCACCTGATCCAGCTCCTTGGTCTTCTCCGGCATTTTCGCGGAAAAACCCCCACCCGGCCCGCCCCCCCCTGAAAATCCAGTTTCCTATCGGTCACCACGAAGGTAAGCGTGGTCTGGAGTGCCTCGTAGACAGGACGGAGATGTCACTTTTCTGCGCGGGAGTCCGCGCGCAGATGTCACCTTTTTGTCTACGGGTTCAAAGCGCCGCCGGGAGCGCGGCGGTCGTCGGTGCAGATCCCT
>CAIUOU010000050.1 GCA_903900845.1 uncultured Opitutia bacterium | reverse complement strand
TCTCTCTGCGTGACTCCTCGAGCACTCAGGACAACCTACCAACCCATAACCAAAAACTGACACCCAGGTGTTACCTATGTCCTGACACTAAAGTGTTACCCATGTCCTGATCGCGCCCCCTCCCCAACCCCGCCTTCACCCCGCCTCCATGCACCGCTTGCTTATGCTCATCGCGATACCCGCGCTGGCGACGGCGGCCGCACCGTCCCTCGAGGCCCCGCCCGGATGGTCCGCCGCAATCCTGCGCGAGGAGATCGCCCCGCGCTTCACGTACGACCCGACCGGGGGGCCCAATGGGAACGGCGCCCTGATGATCTCCTCCGACGCTCAACCCGGCCGCATCGGACGCTGGCAGCGCCTGTTTCCCGTCGAGGGCGGCGCGAACTATGTCTTCTCCGCGCTGCGACGCATGCGGAACGCCGACGGACGCCGCGCCGCCGTCGCACGGGTCCTCTGGCAGGACGCCCAGGGTAAACCCGTGATGCGCGATGAACCTTCGCCGGCTGCCTATCACCCGGGTCGAAAGCCGCGCGCCGAGCCGGAGTATCCCGAGGATGGCGTAGAGGCCGGCACCGGCTGGACGGAGGTACGCGGGGCTTACCGCGCGCCCGCGGCCGCTACCCGCGCGCTCGTCGAGCTCGAGTTCCGTTGGGCCGCGAACGCCCAAGTCGAGTGGGCGGAGGTGGGCCTCGCGCCCGCTCCAGCCGCACCGTCGCGAATCGTGCGCCTCGCGGCGGTGCACTTTGTGCCGCGCGAGGCGCGCACGCCGGAGGCCCGCCGCGCCGCCTTCACGCCATTGATCGCCGACGCCGCACGGCAACGGGCGGACTTTGTGGTGCTGCCCGAAGTCGTCACCTTCGGGGGCGGGAATAATTACGCCGCCGTGGCGGAACCCGTGCCCGGTCCTTCGACGGAACACTTCGGCCGGCTGGCGCGCGAGCACCGGCTCCACTTGGTGGTCGGTCTTGTCGAGCGCGACGGCCCGCTGATCTACAATATCGCCGCCCTGATCGGTCCCGACGGCAGCTTCCTCGGAAAATACCGGAAGATCTGCCTGCCCCGCGGCGAGATCGAGGGCGGCATTACTCCGGGTTCGGAATACCCGGTTTTTCGGACGGCCTTTGGCACGGTGGGGCTCATGGTCTGCTACGACGGTTTCTTCCCCGAGATTGCCCGCGAACTCGCCAACCGCGGCGCGGAGGTGATCGCCTTCCCGGTCATGGGGTGCAACCCGCTCCTGGCCGCCGCCCGCGCCTGCGAAAACCACGTCTACGTCGTGAGCAGCACCCACACCGACGCGAAGCAGGATTGGATGATTTCAGGAGTATACGGCCAGGATGGCCGCCCGCTCGCGCAAGCCAGCGACTGGGGCACGGTCGTCGTCGCCGAAGTCGATCTCAACAAACGGCTCCACTGGTCCAGCCTAGGCGACTTCAAGGCCGAGTTGCCCCGCCATCGTCCGTGACAATTCCCTGCATTCACTTTTCCGAAACCCCTCCCTGCCATGCTACTCCTGCGCAACCTCCTCGCCCTGCTTTCCCTCCTCGCCGCTTTTTCTGCGCCGGCGCGAGCCGCCCAACCCGCCACCGGCGGGATCACCGGCCGCGTGCAGAACCTCGTGAGCGGCCTCTACCTGAGCAACGCCCGGGTCTCCGTACCCGGCACCGAGCTTGTGGCGTTCACCGACCAATACGGCACCTACCGGCTGACCAACGTACCGTCGGGTACCGCCACGCTTGAGGTGTTTTACACCGGACTCGACACCCAGCGCGCGTCGGTGGCCGTCAGCGCCGGCGGCGTCGTCACCCAGGATTTCGGACTCTCGAGCGCCGCCCGCTTCGGCAAGGGGGACGTGGTGCGGCTCGACGCGTTCACGGTAGCATCCGCCCGCGAGACCGACAACGACTCGATCGCGATCAACGAGCAGCGTTTCGCGCCCAACATCAAGACGGTGGTCGCGGCGGACTCGCTCGGCGATGTGATGGACGGCAACGTCGGCGAGTTCCTGAAATACCTGCCCGGCATCACGGCCGAGTATGACACCGAGTCCGGCGGGTCGGTGGCTTCAGTCTCGGTGCGCGGCTTCCCCACCAGCATGGCGGTGTTGTCCACGGACGGCATGGAGATGGCCAACACCGGCAACCCGCAGGGCGCCTCGCGCGTGTTCCAATTCAAGGAAGTCTCGATCAACAACATCTCACGACTCGAGGTGTCCAAGGTCCCGACGCCGTCCACCCCCGCCGACTCGATGTCGGGCTCGATCGACATGGTCAGCAAGAGCGCGTTCGAGCGGAAAACCGCCCAACTCCGCTACAGCGTGAGCCTCGCCGGGATCCACAACCGGCTCAGCCTGGGCCGCGAGCCGCATGTGTCGGACGAAATGATCTACAAGGTGCGCCCGAGCTTTAACTTCGACTACACCCTGCCGGTCAACCGTGACTTCGGCCTGGTGATCACCGGGCAGGTGCAGTCGCGGTTCGTGGAGCAGCAGCGTTCCACCAAGGGCTACAACACCAACGCCGCTGGCACCGGAGCGACCGTCGAGCGGCCGTTCCTGAACTCCTATCAGGTGATCAGCGTCCCGCGGCTCACCGCCCGCCAATCGGGCGCGGTCAAGGCCGACTGGCGCCCGCACGCGAACGGCGTGCTCTCCCTGAACGTCGAACGCAGCCGGTTCATCGCGGACCGCTCCAACGCCTCCATCAACTTCACCACCGGCACCGCCGCTACTCCCTCGGTTACCCCCGGCGTGGGCCTGACGTTCGGTCCTGACTTCAGCGCCGGCGCCACCGGCCGCGGAGGCGTCGCGCTCATGGGCGCGGGAGCCTCGGTGGTGCAACGCCTCGACACGCAGGCCGCGAGCCTTCGTTACCGCTTCGACGACGGCACCTGGCGGGTTATCGGCGGCCTCGGGCTCTCCAGCGCCTGGGGTGGTTACTACGACACCAACGAGGGTCGTTTCCGCACCCTGGGCATCGCCCTCACCAACCCGGCGCGGGTGACACTTGGCGCCGTCAACACCCTGCGCCCCTACGAGCTCAGCGTGTTCGACAACAACAACCGCGAGGTCGACTGGCGGAATCTGGGCAATTACCGGCTGAACACCGCTCAATCGACCCCACGGCCGATCAACGACGGACTGCGCAACGCCAAGCTCGACGTGCGTCGGTCGCTTGGATTCCTGCCGTTTCCCGCGGCCGTCCAGGTCGGCGGCCTATCGCGGGTGAAGGTCCGCGACGTCCGCCGCCAGAGCATCAACTGGACATACCTGGGGCCCGATGGGAACGCGACCACCCCCGACAGCCCGGCGCCCTTCGGGATGCGCAATTACGTGAACCAGCCGGAATTCTACGGCCTGAGCAACCTGCCCTGGGTCTCACTCTATCGCGCTTGGGACGGATTCGAGGCCAATCCCGGCCACTGGACCAAAACCCCCGCCCAGATCACCACGGAGGAGCAGTTCCGCATCAACAACTCGGAGCGGCTCGAGGAGGGCGTCATGTCCCTGTACTCGCAGGCGGAGCTCGGCCTGCTCCAGAACCGACTGCGCATCCTCACCGGCGTGCGCTTTGAGCGCACCACCGCGAAGGGCGAAGGCGTGGCCTACGACCCCAACGCGGTCTGGGTGCGCACCGCAAGCGGGGCTTTCGCCCACGCGGCCAATGGGGCGCGCATCCGGCGTCCCGAGGCCGGGGCCGCCGGATCCCTCGAGGAGGTGCGTCTCACGCGCACCGACCGTGGTTTCCGCGCGAACCGCTCCTACGACGGCTACTACCCGAGCGTGCACGTCACCTGGAACCTGCGGGAAAACCTCCTTCTGCGCGCCGCATACGCGCGCACCTATGGCCGCCCCGATTTCACCAACCTCATCCCGAACGCGACGATCGATGAGACCGACTTTGACGACAACATCCCGGACCCCGACAACATCCCGGGACGCATCACCGTCCGGAACACCGGCCTGAAACCTTGGAGCGCCGACAACTACGACCTCTCGCTCGAGTTTTACACCGAACAGGGCGGGCTTCTCAGCGCAGGCCTCTTCCGCAAGGACATCAGCGACTTCTTCGGCAACGTCGTGAAGGTTGCGACCGCCGCGGACCTGCAGGCGCTGGATCTTGATCCCCGCTACGCGGGCTGGCGTCTGTCGACCACCTATAACCTCGGCGGCATCGCTCGCGTGTCCGGCATGGAGTTCAACGTGCGCCATTCCCTCGCGTTCCTCGGCGCCTGGGGACGCGCGCTGCAAGTCTTCGCCAACGGAACCAAACTCGACCTTGATGGCGACAAGGACGCGGAGTTCGGCAGCTTCGTGCCGGAGAGCGCGAACTGGGGATTCTCGTGGTCCCGGAAGCCGGTCACCGTGATGCTGAAATGGAACTACCGCGGCACCCAGCAGCGGAGCGCGCTGCCCGGGGTGGGCGCCGACGCTTACGAGTACGTGCGTGGTCGCACCCCCGTGGACCTGAACGTCGACGTGCAGCTGCGCCCGAATCTCTTCCTGTACTTCAACGGCCAGAACATCTTCGACCGCCCCGAGATTCTCGAGCGCTACGGCTCCCAGACCCCGGGCTACGCCCGCCGCTACCAGGAGATGACCCACGGCGTGCAACTCACCCTGGGCGTGAAGGGAACTTTCTGAACCGCCTGTCCCGCGCCGCGGCTTGCGTCGCGCGGTGCGTTGTGAGGCCCTGAGGGAATGGCGCTGCTGGTCGTCGTTTCCACTCTCTGGGCCTTCTCGTTCGGGCTCATCAAGCGCTTCCTCGGGGACGTCGACTCCACGTTGGTCGCCGCACTGCGGCTCGGTCTCTCGCTGGCGATGTTCCTGCCCTTCTTCCGCTGGCGCGGATTGGCCGCGGGCCTGGCGTGGCGTTTGGCGGGAATCGGCGCCGTCCAGTTTGGCGTGATGTACCTCGCCTACATTGAGAGCTTCCGGCATCTCCGCGCCTACGAGGCGGCGCTCTTCACGATCACGACCCCCGTCCTAGTCGTGGTTTTGGCCGACGCGCTGGATCGCCGCTGGCGCCCCTGGGGGCTCGCGGCCGCGCTGGTCGCGGTCGCCGGTACAGCCGTCGTGGTCGTACGCGCCAGCGACGTCCGGGTGACACTCGCCGGTCTCGTGCTCGTGCAGCTCTCGAACGCCGCTTTCGCCCTCGGCCAGATACTCTACCGCCGCCTACGTGTCACAAATCCGGAGCTCCGGGATCGCGACGTGTTCGCGCTCCTCTACGCCGGAGCGGCCCTGGTGGCCGGGGCGGCGTTCGCCTGGCGGTCACCCGCCCTCACACTCACCACCCCGCAATGGCTCACGCTCCTTTACCTCGGCATGGGAGCATCCGGGCTCGGCTTCTTTCTTTGGAACGTCGGGGCGACACGGGTCGCACCGGCCACGCTCGCGGTGATGAACAACGCCAAGGTCCCGCTCGGCGTCGCGGTCTCGATCCTCGTTTTCGGCGAATCCGCCGATCCCGCGGTGCTGCTCGCCAGCCTCGCGCTCTTGGGAACCGCCCTTTGGCTAGCCGCACGCGCGGAGCGGGCGGCCTGAGCGTGGGGCAGCCGGTCAGCCCTTGGACGTGTAGTAAGCGTTGATCTTGTCGGCCACGTCGCGGAAGCCGATGTCCTCGCTGTAGATCGCCTTGAATTCCTCGATGGCGGCGTCGGGTTTACCCATCTGCTCGAGGCACGAACCCAGTTCGTACAACACCTCCTTCTTGGTGTCGTCCATCGTGGAAAGATCGGTCTTCGCGAGATTGAACTGGGCGACCGCGAGGTCGTGGAGGCGCTTCACCTTGAAGGAGCGGCCGAGTCCCATAAGAGCGGCGACGCGCACCTGCGGCCCCTTCTGGGCCTGCTGGAACTGGGCGATCGCGGCGTCGACCTGCCCGGCCTCCACCAGCTGTTGGCCGAGGTTGAGCCGGGCCGGAAAGTCGTTCGGGTAGCGCTCAACGTAGCGACGCGCCTCGTTGAGCTTGAAGTCCGCGAGTTCCTTGCGTGCGGCGGCCAGCTTGGCGGCGGCCGCGGCGTCGCCCGGCGCGGCGACCACGGCCGCTTCGGCGTCCTTCATGTGCTTCTCTATCACCGCCGTCGCCAACTCGGTCTCCTGCTTGTCGAGCGCGGCGTCCGCCTTGCCCGAGGGCTGCTCGCGGGCTTTGCGCACCCACGCAAGAGCCTCCTCGAGGTTGCCGAGCTGGCGGTAAGCCTGGGAGACGCCGCGGTAGTGATTGAGGTTGTTCGGCTCCTTCGCGACCCGGCCCAGCGCTTCCTCGAGCACCCGCGAGGTCGCGGAGTCGCCGGCGACGATCTTCGCGGAACGCTCCAGCGCCTGCGCCTGCGACTCATCGCGTAGCTTGTCCCGGAAACCGGCCTGACTGTCCCACTTGTGCTTGTCGACCGTTTGGGCGACCGATGCTTTGCGCATCAGGTTCTGCGCGTCGGCGTCGGTGGGCCGGTCGCGGAGAATCTCGTCGGCGGTGCGGAGCGCTTCCGTCGGCTTGCCGGCGGCGAGCCAGGCCTCGCCCAGGGCGAGTAGGTTGGCCTTGTTGGTCGGCTCAAGCTCACGCACGGCATCGAGCGAAAACGCGACCGTCTCCAGCAATCCGAGGCCTTGCGCGGCTTCAGCCAGCATCTTGAGGGCGGGAATATTGGTCGGGTCCTTTGCCAGCAGGCCCTCGGCGCCCTCCAGCAGCTTCGCCGGGTCCTTTTTCGCGGAACCGAACATGAAGGGAGCGGCGGAAAGACCGCTGATCGCCTTTCCCATGAAGCCGCCCGGCCGGCCCTTGAGACCGCGCATCTGCGCGACGCGTTGCAATTTGCGCACAGGCAGGCAGCCCGGCTGCATCTTCAGGACCTGCGCGGTCACCTCGAGCACGTACTCCAGATTGCCGCGATCGAGGGCGATGCGCGCGTTCTCGATTAGCTTCTGGTGGCGGGGGTCGAGCTGGGCGACGGGGATCTCGGGCATGGAGCAGAAAGAGACGGCGGGGAACTAGCGGTCAACGGCAGAGTCCGCAAGCGGTGGAAACGAACCAGCGGAGCCCGGGGGCTCCGCTGGCGCGGGAAGGGCGGACGCCCGGGGTCACTTATCCTTCTTGCGGCGCTTCCGCTCCGTCTCACCGCCGGAATACTCCTCCTTGGTGAGTTTGCCATCGGCGCTCTTGTCGAGCGAAGCGAACTTCGAGGACGCACCGCCCTCACCCAGCTTTTCCTTCAGCGCGGCGAGGAACTCCTCCTTGGAAACCGAACCGTTGCCGTCGGCATCGGCGGCCGCGAAGGCTACGGGCAGCTGTTCGGCCGGCTGCTTCTTCTTGTCACGACGTTCGGCCTTCGCCGCCTCCAGGGCGACCGGGCAGAGCAACGCGGCAGCCAGGGCCACCGGGATGATACGGGATGGGTTTTTCATGGGATGTACAGGGAATGACGGAGCGGGTAAACCGACATCGGGGATGACGCACGCGACCGGCGCTTGGTTTCAAAATCGCGGGCGCCCGCCTCGACACCTCCGCGCCTTTCCCCACACTCCGCCCTCACCTTCCCCATGATCCGCCCCCGTCTTCTCACTCCCCTCGCCGCCTTGGCGTTCGCCTGGCCCCTTTTCGCCGCGACTCCCGCCTCCGCACTCATCGTCTTCGCCGCCGGCGAGCCCAGCCATGGCCCCGGGGAGCACCGGTTCCCGGCCGGAGCCCGCCTTCTGGCCGATGCCTTGAACGCGAGCGGGCTACCTTTGCGCGCGGAGGTCGTCGCCTCCTGGCCCGGGGAACCCTTGCTGCGCGACGCCGCCTCGCTGGTGCTCTACTCCGATGGCCTCGACCGCCATGTCGCCAAAGGAAGGGTGGCGGAATTACAGGCCCACGCCGAGCGGGGCCGGGGCCTCTCCGTGCTACACTTCGCGGTCGAGCCCTCCCCCGGGGATCTGGCTGATCACCTTTTGGAGCGGCTGGGCGGACGTTTCGAAACCGATTGGTCGGTGAACCCGCTCTGGACCGCGCGTGAGCCGATCCTCACCCCGCACGAGGTCACGCGCGGGGTCGGGTCTTTCGCGCTCGAGGACGAGTGGTATTACCACCTGCGTTTCGCGCCGGGCATCACGCCCGTGCTACAAGCCCGCCCGCCACTGGATACCCTCGGGCAGGATGGGCCGCGTTCCGGCAACCCCGCGGTACGCGCGGCGTTGACGCGCGGAGAGGCCCAGACGCTCGGCTGGGTTTACACCGGCGCCGGCACCCGGGCGTTCGGTTTCACGGGGGGACACTTCCACCGCAATTGGCGGGACGACTCCTTCCGTACCCTTGTGTTGAACGGCATCGCCTGGAGCGCGGGCATCATCGTGCCGGCGCGGGGCATCGCCAGCGTCACCCCCGCGATCACCAAGTACCCGACCATCGACGAGGCGATCGCGCGCGGCGATCTCGATGACGTCAAAACCCACCTGAAGCAGAACCAGGAGGCGGCCCGAAAGGGCAAGGACGCCTCCCTCGCGCCACTTCACCAGGCTATCCTGCGTAATCGCACCGAGATCGCGCTCCATCTGCTGGATGCCGGCGCGAGTCCCGATACCCCCGATCGCAGCTCCCGCACTCCGCTCCATCTGGCCGTGGAACGCGCCAATCTCCCGCTCGTCGAGGCGCTGCTGAAGCGCAAGGCGAAGCCCGACGAGCTCGACAAGATGGGCTGGACGCCCCTGCACCACGCGGCCGCCAAGGACAAACTCGCGATCGCGAAGGCCCTCGTGGCCGGCGGAGCCAACGCCAAGGCGTTGAGCGAGCGCGGCGGCACGCCCTTGCACGAGGCGGCCGCGAGCGGCGGCGCCGAAATGGTGAAGCTGTTTCTGGACGCCGGCGTCGACCCCAAGGTGGTTTCGAAGCTCGGCGTCACCGCCCTCGACATCGCGCGCGAGTTCAAGAATGAGGCCGCGCTCCCGATCCTCGCGCCGCTCACTCCGGCCCGAAAGTAATCCGCGGAAGCGCTTGCTCCTCCTTCTGCTCAAGGCCCTCGGCTGGATGGCCGCGCGGAGCCCGGAGCCTCTGCTCCGGGCGCTGGCGGCGGCCATGGGCGACGTGGTCTTTTATTTCGGAGGACGGCGTCGGCGCCTGGTGCGCTCCAACCTGCACCACGCTTTTCCCGAACGCGACGCGAGCTGGCGCGACCGGATCGGCCGGGAGAGTTGCCGGAGACTCTTCGAGACCGGGCTGCTTTCGCTGGCGACACCCTACTTAGGTCCCGAGCGGCTGCGCGTCATCCTGCGCGCTTCGCCCGCCCTGGAGAAAGCCTACCGCAGGCACGCGACCGATCCCGTCCCCTCGCTCATCTGCTCACCCCATCTGGCTTACTGGGAGACGCAGACCGCCAAGCCGCTGGTGCTGCCGTCACCGTTCCCCGAGTTCGGCATCATCTACCGCCCTTTGGACAACCCCGCGGCGGACGCCTTCGTGAAGTCAGCCCGCGAGCGCTTCGGGATGAAGCTGCTTTCCCGCCGCGACGGATTCGCCGAGGCGCTCAAGATCCTGCGCCGGCGGGGTTTCGTCGGCGTGCTTTTCGACCAAAACGCCGGTCTGCAGGGCGCCCTCACGACCCTGTTCGGCCGGGTTTGCTCCACCACGGAACTGCCGGGCCTGATGGCGGAAAAGTTCAACGCGCGCGTGCTCGCGCTTTTCCCGCGCCGGCTGGGTTTCTGGCGCATCGAGGTGGACGTGGAGGAGATCCCGCACGACGGCACCTGCGACGCCGTCACCCTCGGCTTGAACCGCTGGCTCGAGCGCACCCTGTCGGGGGACGACAACCTGTGCGCCTCCTGGCTCTGGTCGCACGACCGCTGGCGGCATCAGGACATGCCTTCAAGGCGTCTCCGCCTGGAATCAAAACGCGACCTGCTAGCGGCCGATCTCACCGCGCGTGGCGTGCATCGCCTCCCGCGACGCACGCGGATTCTGGTTCGCCTGCCCAACTGGCTCGGCGACGTGGTCATGGCGTTACCACTGCTGCGCGCGATCCGCTCGGGCCGCCCCGACGCCGAGATCATCCTCATCGCGCGGGCCCCTTTCGCTCCGCTGCTGGAAACCTGGACCGTGGCGGACCGCGTCCTGCCTTTGCCGCCGCGCGGCCCCGGGTACTGGAGGTTCTTCCGCCGGTTGCGTGAAGGGCATCCCGACTGCCACCTCCTTTTCACGAACTCCCTGCGCGGTGACCTCGAGGCCTGGCTGGCAGGTTCACGCCAACGATTCGGCATCGCGCGGACGGGACGGCCGCGCCCCCTGCTCTCCCATGTGCACCGACCCGCGCTCGGGTTCGACGAGGCGAAAACTCACCAGCTGGAACTTTGGCGCGCGTTCCTCCGGCACTTCGGACTCAACGCGGAACCGGACTGCACGCCACTGACCTCCGTGGGGCCGACCGCGGCCGGCCCCATCGGCTTGATCGCCGGCTCCGAGAACAACCCGGAAAAACGCTGGCCGGTCTCCCACTGGCGGGAACTCATCGCCGGGCTGCCCGGAGCCAGCTTCGCCCTTTTCGGCACCGCCAACGACGCGGCGATCACCCGGGAGATCGCCGCCGGTTTCGACGCCGGCCGAGTGACGGACCTGGCGGGAAAGACGGATTTGCAGACTTTTGCCGCCCGCCTGCGCGAATGCCGGATCCTGGTCACCAACGACACGGGCGGCATGCATCTGGCCAACGCCCTTGGCGTGCCCGTGGTCGCGCTTTTCGGCCCCACCAACCCTGTGCGCACCGGACCGGTCTTCACGGCGCCCCGCACGATCCTCCAAGCCCCCGGTTCGGCACCAACCGGAGGCGGCCGCTTGACCGAACTAAAGGCGGAAACGGTGTTGGCAGCGGTGCGTCCCCTGCTTTCGTGAGGCCCGCCGTGCCGCTTCTCACCGTCACCGACCTACGCACCAGCTTCCATACCCGGAGCGGCGTTTACCGCGCGGTCGACGGGGTGAGTTTCGCCGTCGATCGCGGGGAGACCCTCGGCATTGTCGGTGAATCTGGCTCGGGCAAGTCGGTCACCTGCTATTCGCTGATGGGGTTGATCCCGCAGCCGCCCGGCCGGATCGAGGGAGGCTCCGCGGTGTTCGACGGCGTCGATCTTCTCAAATGCACCCCCGCGCAGGCCCGCGGGCTCCGCGGTAAGCGGATCGCCATGATCTTCCAGGATCCAATGACGTCGTTGAATCCTTACCTGCGGATCGCCGACCAGCTCATCGAACCCCTGCTGATCCACGAGCGTATCTCGCGGGCGGCCGCCCTGCTCCGGGCGGGTGAGGCCCTGGAGGCCGTCGGGATCAACGACGCCGGCCGGCGGATGCAGCTCTACCCGCACGAATTCTCCGGCGGCATGCGCCAGCGTGTGATGATCGCGATGGCGCTCATCACCCGGCCCGAGCTGCTGATCGCCGACGAGCCGACCACGGCCTTGGACGTGACCGTGCAGGCGCAAATCCTCGAGCTGATCCGGCAACGCCAGCGTGAGCTGGGCATGGCGGTCATCTTCATCACGCACGACCTCGGAGTCGTCGCGGGACTCTGCGACCGGGTGCAGGTGATGTACGCCGGCCGGATCGTGGAGTCCGCGCCGACGCGGGCGCTCTTCGCCGCGCCGCGGCACCCCTACACGCGCGCGTTGCAACGCTCCATCCCCGCGCTGCAGCGCAAGGGGGCGGCGCTGTACTCGATCGAGGGGCTGCCGCCCGACCTTTCCCGCCCGATCCCGGGCTGCCCGTTCGCCCCGCGTTGCGAGCACGCGGTCTCCGCCTGCTCCGGCGCGCCGGCCGTCCTTCGTTCCGCCACCCCGGACCATGCGCACGCCTGCGCGCGTGTTCACGCCGGCGAAATCTGATCCACCCGTATGCCTGAACCGCTGCTCGAGCTTCGCGACGTGAAGACGCACTTCCCGGTGCGCCACGGCCTCGTCTTCCAGCGCGAGGTGGGGACCGTCCGCGCGGTCGACGGCGTGTCGCTCACGGTGGCCGCCGGGGAGGTCGTGGGACTCGTCGGCGAATCCGGCTGCGGCAAATCCACCCTCGCCCGCACCATCATGCAGTTGATCCCGCCGACCGCGGGCACCGTCTTGCTGGGCGGACGCAACCTCACCACTGGAACGGCTGCGGACCTCCGCGGGGCCCGGCGTCAGCTTCAGATGGTTTTCCAGGATCCTTACGCCTCGCTCAATCCGCGGCTGACGGTCTTCGACACGCTGGCGGAGCCGATGCGCGTGCACCGGATCTGCCCGGCTGGGGAAATTCCATCGCGGGTCGCGGCCCTGATGGAGCGCGTGGGCCTCGCGCCCCGCTTTGTCCGCAAATACCCCCACGAGTTCTCCGGCGGCCAGCGCCAGCGCATCGCCATCGCGCGCGCCCTCGCCCTCGAGCCGCGTATCATCATCGCCGACGAGCCGGTCTCGGCTCTCGACGTCTCAATCCAGGCACAAATCCTCAACCTCCTCGCGGGACTATGCCGCGACATGAACCTGGCGCTGGTGTTCATCGCGCACGACCTCTCGGTGGTGAAGCACATCTCGGACCGGGTGGCGGTGATGTACCTCGGCCGTATCGTGGAGCTGGGGCCCGCGGTCGACGTCATCGAGCGTCCCGCCCATCCTTACACCCGCGCGCTCGTCAGCGCCATACCCGTGCCCGACCCCGAGCGCGAATGCGGCCGGCAGCGTATCGTGCTCGCGGGAGACCCGCCTTCCCCGCTCAACCCACCATTGGGATGCTCCTTTCACCCTCGCTGCGCGCACGCGACGGACGCCTGCCGCGCCGCCGTGCCCGCTTTGTGGCCGGCCGGCCCGGGGCGCGAGGCGGCGTGCGCGCGGCTGGGAGAGATCTGAGTTTCCGGCGCCGAATCAGTCCGCCCGGCTCCAGCGCTGCGCCAGCCACCCGCCGGCCAGCAACTGCAGGCCGTGGTACACCATCAGCGGCAGCAGCATCACGCCGAGCGCCGGATGCGAGCCGAAGATCACCTTCGCCATCGGCACACCCGCCGCGATCGTCTTCTGCGATCCGCAGAACACGGCCGCCATCTGGTCCTCATGCCCCAGGCCCGCGCGGCGCGCCGCCGACCGGGTGAACCAAGTCAGGAGCGCAATCAGCCCCACGCTAAGGAGGATCACCGCGGCCAGCGCCGGAGCCCCCTGCCGCGACCAGACTCCGCCGGCGAAGGAGTCGCAGAACGAGGTGTAGACCAACAGCAGCACCGCGCCCCGATCCACCACGCCGAGCGGCACCCGCTGGCGCGAGGCCCAGGCGGAAAACCAAGGCCGCAGCGCCTGGCCGAGCGCGAGCGGCAGCAGCAACCAACGCGCGAGGTCGATGACCACCGGACCGAGGGGACGCGTCGCGCCGGTGGTGGCGAGGAACAACGCGATCCAAAGCGGAGTGAGCAGCACTCCCGCCAGATTGGACAGCGTGGCGTTGAAGACCGCCGCACCCACGTTGCCGCGTGCCACGGCCGTGAGGGAGATCGAAGAGGAAACGGTGGAGGGGACTACGCACAGGTAGAAGAGACCGGCGCGTAGTTCCGGCGCCATGCTCCCATCGAGGGCCACAAAAAGGAGAATTCCGATGAGCGGGAAAATCAGGAAGGTGGTGCCTTGGACGATCGCGTGCAGCCGCCAGTTCAGGGCGCCCGAGCGAAGCGTGTCGAAAGGGAGCCGTAGGCCGTGAAGCAGAAACACGAGCGAAACGGCGGCTTTGGTCAGCACCTCTGGCCGCAACCACCCCCCGGCCGCGCCCGGCGCCGGCGCCAGCCACGCGAGCGCCATGGCGCCGAACAGCCCCACCTGAAACCAGTCGACACGCGGCTTCATCCGACCCCGCCCCGGCGCGACCCGCGACGGCGGAGCATCGCGACCAGGTCCTCCCGGCCCTCGATCCTCAGGAACCAGAGAGCACCGCCGCAGAACACCGCGCCCGCGCCGATCACCCCCCCGAGAAGGAGCGCTTCCGCCCAGACTCCCCGGGACGCCCAGCCGGCAACGCTCCGCCAGAGCGCCCACACCAGGGCTGCCATGAGCAGGGAAACGATCCCCACCTTAATCAGATCCGACCCGACCGGGCGCACGCCGAGGCGGTCGTCCAGCCGCCGCAGTCGCATCTGCAGGTAGATCAGTTGAAACACGGTCGCCAGGTTGCCCGCGGCGGCGAGCCCGACGGTCCCGAGGGGCTTCATCAGCAGAAAGCTCCCAACGATGTTCACCAGCAGGCTCAAGACGGCGGCGCGCACCGGCGTCGCAGTGTCCTTCCGGGCGTAAAAAGCCCGCAGCACGATGTTGGTCCACGCCAGAAAGGGCAGCCCGAGGGCGTAAGTGAGCAGCACCGGACCGAGAGCCAGGGTGTCGCCTCCGTCGAAGGCACCACGCTGGAAGAGTACGCGGACGATCGGCTCCGCCAGGACCGCGAGGCCGGCCGCCGCGGGAAGGTTCACCGCGAGGATCAACCGCACGCCTTTGTGGTAAGCGGCGGCGAGTTGCGCGCGATCCCCCGCCGCCGCATGGCGCGAGATCAGAGGAAAAACCACCGTGGAAACCGCGACGGTGAACACGCCGATCGGCAACTCCATCAGCCGCGTAGCTAGGTTTAGCGCCGCCACCGCGGAGTCGTTGAGCGACAGGCCGATGAAGCGGGAAACCGAGATATTGATGAGGTAGACCGCGGATCCTAGCACCGTCGGCCCCATCAGGCGGGCAATCTGCCGCAGGGGCTCACCCCGGCCGAAGTCGGCCCGCGGCCGCCAGCCCTCGCGCATCAACGCGGCGGCCGGCACCGCCATTTGCAGGAAGCCGCCTAACAGCGCGCCCGCGCATAGCCACAGCATCGCTCCCCGCTGGTCCCCGGCCCAACCTCCGTACGCGCCGCCCGCAAGAAACCCGATCATCGCGAGATTCAGCCAGATCGGCGAGAGCGCCGGCTCAAGGAAGCGGTTGAGTGTCTGCAGCGTCGCGCTGAACGCCGCGGCGAGACTCACGAACACGAGGTAAGGGAAAAGCACCACGCCAAGATCAGCCGCCGCGACCCAGCGGACCCAGGTGTCCGTCTCCACTCCCGCCGGCACTCGCGCGGGACCGATGCGGCCGAGGATCCAGAGGCCCGCCATGCCCACGGCGACCACTGCGCCGCTCGCCACCAGAAGCCAGCTCGCGACCTGGTTGACCAGCGCGAACGCGCCCTGCCGGCCGCGGCGTTGAATCTCCTCGTTCAGCGTCGGCACGAACGCCGCGGTCAGCGCCCCCTCGCCCAACAGCCGCCGGAAAAGGTTAGGCAGCGTGAAGGCCGTATAAAACGCCGACGCGATCGCCTCGATCCCGAACACCGCGGTCACCAGCACGTCGCGCCCCAACCCGAGCACCCGTGAAACCATCGTCGCCGAAGCGACGAGGCTGATGTTCTTGAAGTGCCGGGACACGGGCCGACTCTCGCCCGCCGCCGCGGGCCCGGGCAAGTCTTACCCCCGCCGTTTCGCGGCAGCCGCCTCCAGCGCGTCCAAGGCCCGGCGCGAGGCCTCCTCAAGTTCCACCCCCACCCGGAGGTCAGCCTCGAAAGTCGCCGCTCCCACAACGGCCCCCGCCGCGCCAGCGAGCGAGGCCCGGAATGCGTCCATGAGAGACAGCCCCGCGTTCAGATAAAACGGGTGGAAAGCGGAAAGCAGCGGCCCCGTCACCTCCAGCCGGCGGACCAGGTCGGCGCCGACGACCGGCTCCATTCCGCGCGTCAGAATTTCCGCGAGCGGAATCACCCGATCCGCATCGTCCTCCGGGGCAGCATAGACGAAACGGGCCATGATCTCGAGAATCCGGCGGGAGTCCGCGGCCTCCAGCCCGGGCAGTATGTTGACCCGACGATGGTGGTGCCATCCGGTCTGCCACCAAAGCTCGCGCGAGGCCTCCCCTCTGAAACGGCCGGGGTAAGCAGCGGCCAGCGCAGCTTGCGGGTCCATGCCCGCCAGCAAACGACCGACCAAAGCCTTCCATTCCCCGGCCGCCCCGGACTCCGCCTGCAGGAACGTTATAAGCCAAAACATGGCCGACGAGACCGCCGGCTCGGGATCCGAGTCGGCGGGCCAATCCAGCAGCGATGCGAGTGCGGGCGGCTCCATCCCGGCTGCTCGCAACCGGGCGAGATCGATCTGAGCGCCGTCGGTCCTTCCCCGCCACCAAGCCACGCACGCGTGCTCCAGCCAGGGAGCGGGCGCGGCGGTCGCACCCGCTCCGCGTTGCGCGACCGCCAAGCGAGCGAGCACCCCGCGAACGAGGGCGCGGCGCAACAGGGCGCTCTCATCCGGATTGCCGCGCCACCAAACGGAGACCACGCCTCCGGGCTCGATGTTGACCTCGAAGGTGGCGGCGCGTCCGACGCCGGGTGACGGGAGCAGGCGCACGAAGACCGGGGAGGAAAATCCCGCCGGCAACCCGAGCGGCCTCTCCAGATGACGCCACATCTCCTCAGCCAGCGCCGCCACGGCATGCCCCACGGCCGGATCGATCGTCGCGAACTCAAACCTACCGGCCGAGCTTTGCACCAGAACCGGCGTCGCGGCCTCCGCCCGCGCTTGCACGGGCAGCAACATTACGCCCGCCAGTAGCCAGAAGCGCCGGTCCGCGAGCTTCACGGCAACCGCAGCCGGAGCAATCTGCCCTCGACGGAAGCATCCACCAGTCGGGCCCAGTTCGCGCGGAGTTCGCCAGGGACCAAATCCAGCGTTCCCAGGCGCGAGCGAATCAAACCGGAGACGAAGGGAATCGCCCCGAGCGGACAGGAACCGAGGTACATCTCGCTTGGCTCGAAAACAAAGCCCTCTGCCTTTCTCACCATCCTACCCCGGATCTGCGCGATGAACCTGAGCCCGAGATCCGGCACCGCGAGCCGCACCGGGGCGGCCAGCTGGATCAGGCCGTCCGCGAGACGCACGTTGGGCTCGCCCGCGGAGAAGACTCCCGCCACCGAAACCTCGACCGGCTTCGGCTTCTCGCCGGGCGCCGCGGCGGGGGCCGCGAACAGCAGATTCAGCTCCTCCTCGCTGAGCGAGATGGACTGCCCGCCCATGAACAGCTGCCGCTTACGCACGGCTTCGGCGGACTTTGTTGAATCGCGCAGGCCCTCTGTGAAGTAAACGCTTCCGGCCAAACGATCCTTCGGCGCCGGCGGTTCCTTGACGACCAGCACCGGCTGAAAGGCGAGAATCGCGGCGCCGACCACGCCGCCCAAAATCACACTGAGCAAAGCCGCCGTACTGACTTCGGCCCAACTAGGACCCTGCGGCCCTCGGCGGCTCGCGCGCATGGTCAGGACTTGGTCGGTGAGGTCGACGAACCGGAAGACTTGCTGTCGCCGGAGGACTTCGATTCGCCGCCGGACTTGGATTCCCCGCCCCCACCCGACTTCTTCTTGTAGTCGGTGATGTAAAAACCGGTGCCCTTGAAGATCAGACCGGCGCCGGCGCCCAGCAGGCGCTTGAGCTTCTTTTTTCCGCATTTGGGGCACTTCTCCAAAAGGGCGTCCTTGATCGACTGGAAGTGCTCGAACTGGTGGTCACAGGCCTGGCACGCGTAGTCGTAGGTCGGCATGATAAGAAACCGACACCCTTGACGACGCCCGCCGCCCTTGGCGAGAGCGGAGTGACCCTCCCCTAAGGGGTCAGGGCGTTGGGCGTTTTTCCAGAAGGTAACGCGGTTTAAACGTTCAACGCCCTGACCCCTTAGGAGGCGGGGGTGGGCGGGGCGGCGATGACGCGCGCGTAGAGTTCCTCATAGCACGGGACGACCGCCTCGGCGGAAAAACATGCGCGGGCGCGATGACGCGCCGCCTTACCCATCTCGAGGCGGCGGGCCGGGTCATCCAGCAGGGCGGCGAGGGCGGCGGAAAGCCCGGCCCCGTCCCCCGCTGCCGCGAGCAAGCCGGTCCTGCCGTCTTCCACGACCTCCGGCACTCCACCGACCCCAGTCGAAACGCTCGGCACGCCAAGGAACATCGCCTCAAGAATTCCCAGACAAAAACTTTCGGAGTCGGAGGTGAACAGTCCGACGTCCGCCGCCGCGACGTAGTCCTCCACCTCGAACACATTCTCGCGTACCACCACGCGATTCGCGACACCCAAACGCTCCGCCTGCGCGACGAATGGACGGAAATCCCCGCCCGCAAGCACGAGCAGCCGGAAATCCCGCCCCGGCAACGTGCGCGCGATGGTCTCCAGGAGCAGGTCAATCCGCTTCACCGGCCGGAGGTTCGAAACATGCACCACAAGAGGCGCCTCCCCCACTCCGAGCTCCGCCCGGATCTCCGCGCGGGACCGGCCGGGCGGTCGAGGGGTGAAAAAATTCGGGATCACATCAATGGGGCGCCGAACCTTCAGCAAACGTACCGTCTCATCCCGTAGCCAACCGGAGACCGCGGTGACGGCATCCGAACGCGTCAGCGCATGGCTGATCGCCGGCCCGTAACCGGCATCACGTCCCAACAAGGTCGTGTCCGTGCCGTGTAATGTCGTCACGACTCGTGGCTCCTGGCCGGACCGAGACATGGCGCGCGCGAGGATCGCCGCGGTGGCATGCGGCACGGCATAATGCACGTGCAGCAGGTCCAGAGCGTGATCCCGCGCCACCTCCGCCATCTTGACGGAAAGCGGCAACGTATAGTCCGGATACTTGAACAACTCGTAGTCGTTGATCTCGACCGGATGGAAATGGATCCGAGGGGCCGCCGCCGGCAGCCGGAATGGCCGGTCGTAGCTGATGAAATGCACGTCGTGCCCGCGGCGGGCCAGTTCCTCCCCCAGGGCCGAAGCCAGAATGCCCGAGCCGCCCACCGAGGGGTAACACGTGATACCGACGCGAAAGCTCCGGCCGGGCATCGTCAGAAACGCCGCGCCGAGCGCTCCAGACTTCCCAGTGAATCCACCAGCAGCGGCGAAGCGGGGAAGAGTGGCTGGGCGTACTCGACGCCGGCCATCAGACCGTGCAGCCGCGCGCGTGTGAGCTGAAACTCAACGTAGTCACGTGTCCGTAACTGCGACGCGTGCGCCTTCATGGCCGAAACCCAGGAGGTGCGAACATCCGCCTCCGAGACGTCCACCAAAACGCGGCCCATTCCCGCCGGCTCGGCCTCGGCGGTGATCGCATAGAAGAAAAGCTGGCCGATGGCGTGCGGAGGACGGCCGCGCAGCTCGCGCAAACCGCCGAAACGCGCCAAACGGCAGGCGTCGCGCACCAACCTCCCGAGCACTACATGGTCGGGGTGCTGGTTTTCCTCCACGGTCGGGGCGAGCACGACAGCCGGACGCACCCGGCGGATGACCGCCGCCAACTTGATCGCCTGCGCGGGAGTCGCGCAAAAGTGGGCATCGCCCCCGAGATCGGCGAACTCGAGCGCGGCTCCGAGTTCCCGCGCGGCGCGGCGAGCCTCGCGCGCGCGAACCGCCGGCGCGCCGTTGCTCCCCGCCTCTCCGCGTGAGCAGACCACCAAGCGCGCGGATCTCCCCCGCTGCACTTCGCCGGCCACCACGCCTCCACACCCGAACTCGATGTCGTCGGGGTGGGCCCCGAAAACAAGCAGGGTACGCTCAGTGGTAGGCTTCGTCCGCACGGTCGATGGGGTCTCGGTCCACAAACGTGATTTCAGGCGCATCCTCGCGGCGCAAGTACGCTTGTTCACCAGCCCCGGCGACGTAGTGAGTGCATTGGACCGCCGCCTGCATCCACGGCAGGCGGGTATCGCGGGCAGGCGTCACCTGCTCGTCCGTGAAATCCGTCGCCGGCAAACTGACATAGCTGTCTCCCCCTTCGTGCAGCTGGAGCCCGCCGGCGCGCCAGCGGGCGCGCACGACCTCCCCTTCATGCGGCACGTCGACGAAGAAATCCGCCGGTCTTCCACCCGCACGCCGCACCGCCGGGTCGCTGGATCGCACGACCCGGATCCCTTCGAGGAGCCCCATACGGCGGTAAAGCTCGAGGCAGAAGTCCGCCACGGTGGCGGCACCAACCGACTTGAACTGCTCAACCCGCTCGGGGGAAACGTAGGCTCCCAGCTGCCTCGCCATGCCGGCCTGCCAGCCCGCCGGAACCCGCTTGAGGTGGAGCGGCGACCATTTGCGCTGCAGCCGGTTCTCGAAAGTGAAATTCAAGGTCGCGGGCTGGCCGGTGTGCCGGTGCCGCACGATGGTCTGCGTCTCGCGCGGATCGTGATCGCTGTCGTGCAGGAAAAGCACGATTTCACCACCGATCTCAGCCTGCACCCGGCGCGCCGTCTGGAGCTTGGCGTACAGGAAGCGTCGCGGGAAGAAACCACACGGTTGTTGGCCGAGGCAGATGACCGGTCCGGCACTCACGCCGACGCGCCCTCCCCAGCCTGGCGCGGGAGAACCGCCTGCAAGACGAGCGCAAGCAGCACGCAGGACGCGCAACCGATCAGGTTGTACCAGAGATAGGAGATCGAGAGGGAACGATAGAGCACGATGACCAGCGCCTGCGCGACCAAGGCGGCCGCGAACACCGCCGTCCCGCCGACCCGCCGCGCGAAGAACGCCACCAGAAAAATCCCGAGCACTACCCCGTAGAAAAGCGACCCCAGGATGTTGATCGCCTCGATCAGATTCTCCGAGAAGCTCGCGAAAAGCGCAAAGGCGATCGCGAAAAGCCCCCACAGCGCGGTGAACCACTTTGCCGTGCGGACGTTCCGCGCCTCATCGGCGGCCGCAAGGGGCCGGAACCGCCGCCAGAGATCGATCGTTGTCGTCGTGCCGAGGGCGTTGAGTTCCCCGGCCTTCGAGCCAAGCGCGGCCGCGAACATCACCGCCACCAGCAGGCCGACCACCCCGGGCGGCAGCTGCGTCACAATGAAGGTGATGAAAACATAGTCCGAATCCTTGATCTTCACCCGGGGATCCGCGGCCGTCAGCGCCGACTTGGCCTCCTTGCGCACGGCATCCACGTTCCTCTGCGCCGCCAGCAACGATGCGCGAGCGTCGGCCGCCAACCGCGGATCGCCACCGTCCCGGACCTCGAGCCACGCCCGGGCCGCCTTCCGGCGTTCGTCGTGCAGCGCGTCGTGGCGCTCCTCGATGGCGCGAAACCGCGCCCCTTCAGGCCCCGCAACCCGCTGGCGCCACTCCGCCTGGTTGAAGAAGACGGGGGCCCGCTCAAAGGTGTAGAAGACGAAGACCAGCGCGCCGAGGAGCAGGATCATGAACTGCATCGGGATCTTCAGCAGGGCATTGAAGACGAGCCCGAGGCGGCCCTCGCGCAGACCGCCGCCGCCGATGTAGCGCTGCACCTGCGACTGGTCCGTGCCGAAGTAGGACAGCGACAGGAAGAAACCCCCGAGCAAACCACTCCACAGCGTGTAGCGCCGATCGGGGTCCAGGGAGAAGTCCACCGCCTCCAACCGACCCATCGCTCCGGCCACCTCGAGCGCCCCGGGCGGCAGGCGCAGGAGCAGCACGACGAACGCCGTCGCCATGCCGGCGAAGATCACGCCCATCTGCCACTTCTGCGTCAGGCTCACGGCGGCGCTTCCGCCCGTGACCGTGTAGATGATCACGAGCAACCCCGTACCGATGATCGTGTGGTCGACACGCCAGCCCAGCACGGTCGAGAGAATGATCGCCGGCGCGTAGATCGTGACCCCGCTCGCGAGTCCGCGCTGCAGAAGGAACAAACCGGCGCCCAACAGACGCGTCTTCGTGTCAAAGCGTTTACCCAGGTACTCGTAAGCGGTGTAAACCCCGAGCCGCCGATAGATCGGCAGGAAGACCGCGCACACCAGGATCAAGGCGAGCGGCAACCCGAAATAATTCTGCACGAAACCGATCCCGCTTTCAAAGCCCTGCCCCGGGATCGAAAGAAACGTGATCGCACTCGCCTGCGTCGCCGCGACGGAAACCCCGATGGTGAACGAGCCGCTGGAGCTGGATCCCTTGAGGTAGGTATCGAGCTGGTTCGTGCGCCTGGTGCGCCACGTGCCGTAGGCCGCGATGCCCAGCATGGTCCCCAGCAGCACGATCCAATCGAGGGCGGTCATGCGTGCAGTCGGGTGAAGATCGTCAACGCCACCACCAGCGCGACAAACGTGCCGATCACGAGCAGGTAGACACCGCGCCAGGTGCGGAAGCCCGGCAGCCGCGGACCTTTGTCCTCCAAGGAGGCGGAGGCTTTCTTCGTCTCATTCATGAATCGGGCCCGAGAGCGAGCAGGTTGGCGAAGAGCCGGTAGGCGCCGGGAACTCCGGCCGGCAACTGACGGAAGAACGCCAGCCCCGTGTAGACGTACTTTCCCTTGCCGTGCCTGGCCACCAGCAGCGAGCTGCGGAGCGCGGCCTCGCCCGGGTCGCTCATCGCCAGCACCGCCTCATGCCGCGACTCGTCCCAGCTGCTCGGAAAGTAGGCTCCGCGTTCCTGCACCCAGCCCGCGAAGTCCGCCTCATCGATCCGGTTCGGAAGATTCAGCACGCGATGGCCGGGCAGCAGAAAACTCACCGGAGCCTTCTCGTCCGTGACACGAAGCTGGGGCGCGGACCCTTGGATCGAGAGCTCATAGGGCCCCAGTTTGGGCGCCGCGAGTCCGTTGGGCCGGTTGTACTGCGCGATCACGGTGCCGCCCGCCTCCACCCAGCGCCAAAGGCCGGGCAGGGTTTCCACGAGATCCTCGCGTTCGTTGAACGCCCGCACGCCGATGACCACCGCCGACAAGCCGCGCAAACCCTCCGGGTTCAAATCGGCTCCGCGCAGGGTTTTCACCTCGTGACCGAGCTGAAGAAGCGCGCGCGCCACATCATCGCCGGCGCCCGGCAGATACCCCACACGCGACGGACGCGAGGCCACGTCGGCGACCATCAGCCTGACGCGCGCCTCGGGCTGCAGCAGCAGCACTGGCAGATGGGCGTAATCAATCACGACCCGCTGTCGCGTGCAGGAAACGCCGCCGACCTCCGCCTCCGCAAGAAGCGTCGCGGTTCCAACCACCGCGGGTGCCGTGACATCAAAGGCCACCCGGATGGAGTCACCGGGCTTCCCCAGATCGAAAGGCACCTTTTCGGGCGTCGCCACCCAGCCCGCCGGCACCCTCAGACGGGCACCGCCGCTGGAAGGCCGTTCCGCCACGACATCAACCTCGACCCGACGTTTGGCTCCCGGCGCAAAAAGCACGACCTCGGACGGCAGGCGCAGGGAAACCGGCCCGATTACATCCACGCGGCGCCTCCGTTCGCCGCCCTTGGCCGCCGTGGCGAAAGCGGCCAGCTCGTCTTCCACGCGCAGCTTCTCCCCCGCCACCTCAAACTCGTACACCACCGGAAAAACCACGGGATTCTCAGGGAGTCCGATCAGCGAGGAATCCCGCACCGTCGCGATCCCGTCGCGCCCCGCCTCACGCAGCCAGTACGGCTGGTAAACCGCGAGGTCGGTGGGAATCCGGCCGACATGCTCGACCGCGGCAACGGAAGTCCCTGAAACAACCGCGGCAGCTGGCGGCGGAATATCGCCACCGAACGCGCGAAGGCCTGTCCATCGTACTGCCGCCCGGCCGGAGGAACCCGCCTGGAAACGGACCCGCAACGTTTCGCCCGGGACGACCTCCGCGAGCGCGGACTCGCTTCGTACCGAGATCCCCGCCGCTCCCTGGATGATCCGGTCCAGTTGCGCGCGTCGGTCCTCGACCAGAGGCTCCGCCGGCAGTTCAGCCAGCGCCGCACGCACGCGCAACAGGGCGGGCAGGCTGGCCGCCGGGTCGTCCTTTTGGAACCCATCAATCACCTCCGCGGTGAGCTTCGCCACCCGGCTCCCCTTCGTTCCGAACCGCGCCCACGTGGTCTCCACCCCGTCAAACAGATCCCGCTGCGCCGGCTCGCCGTGCAGGAGAAGGAACGCCTGCTCGTTCGGGCCGTCGCCCGGACCTCGACTGCCGAAGCCGCCGAACCCCTGGGTGATATGCTGACCGCGGCTGCGGCTGGCGATCGCGCCAAGCCCCTCCCCGCTCGCGGAATCGCGCCCGCCGATATCCATTTTGAGCGCACCCGACGGCGTCGCGCCGCCACGGCCGGGCCCGCCGGCGTTGAGGAGCACGCGCCGCGGACTCCAGACACCCAGGCCTTCGCGCAACTGTTCCGGATAAGCGGCCGGATCTCCGGCCAGCTTAGCGGCCTCCACGCCGAGCAGACCGGAAGCCGTGTGGTGGCCGTGCGTTCCGCCGCCCGTGGGCGAAAAGCGCGTCACGACGACATCGGGCCGGAACATGCGGATGACGCGAACGACGTCGCCGAGCACTTCACGGCGGTCCCAGAAGCGCAGCGTCTCATCCACGGACTTGGAGTAACCGAAGTCGATCGCGCGGGTGAAGAACTGGCGGCCGCCGTCGATGCGCCGCGCGACCAGCAACTCGTGGGTGCGCGCGAGGCCGAGCTTCTCGTCAAACTCCCGCCCGATTTCGTTCTGCCCGCCATCCCCGCGCGTCAGTGAAAGGTACGCCGTGCGGTAGCCGCGCGCGCGCGCGAAATAGGTGATGAGATGCGTGTTCTCATCGTCGGGATGCGCCGCGACGTGCAGCAGCGTGCCGGTGGTGGCGAAGCTCCGGAGCTCACGCAGGATTTCCGCCGGGGCGTTATCGGCCGGCGCGGCACCGGCGAGAGTCGCGGCGGCGAGGAGAAGCGGGGTGTATCGGCGCACGATGGATCGCCTTCCCGGCGGAATGGCCGGGGAACGGGAAGTTCCGGGCGCGGGACCGTCGTGAGGGTGCGCGGAGCGTGGGGAACGCCCCACGGAAAAACCAGCCCGTAACAGCGGCTCCGACGCGACTCAGGCGACCTTGCCGACGGCCGCCTGGGCGTCACGGGTGGAAGCTACCACGTGATCGACGATCCCGTAGTCCTTCGCCTCGGTAGCGCTCATGTAATAATCGCGGTCGGAATCCTTCTCGATCTGCTCGACAGGCCGACCGGTGTGGCGGGAGATGGCCTCGTTGAGTGTTTTGCGCCAGCGGAGGATCTCCCGGGCCGCGATGGCGATGTCGGCCGTCTGGCCTCCGGCCCCGCCGCTCGGCTGGTGGATCATCACGCGGCTGTTGGGCAGCGCGAAACGCTTCCCCTTGGTGCCCGCGGCCAGCAGCACCGTGCTCATGCTTGCCGCCATCCCCACGCAATACGTGACGATGTCGCACTGCAGGAAATTCATCGTGTCGTAGATCGCCATGCCACCGGTCACCACTCCGCCGGGCGAGTTGATGTAGAGGTGGATGTCCTTCTTCGAGTCCTCCATCTGGAGGAACAGCATTTGCGCGATCACCAGATTGGCGACGACGTCATCAATCGGCGTGCCGATGAAGATGATGCGATCCTTCAGCAGGCGGGAATAGATGTCCATCGACCGCTCTCCGCGGCCGGTATTCTCAAGGACGATGGGAACGTAGTAGCTCACGGTGAGGTCGGCGCGGCTCAGACCTTGGTCGTCGCCGGGGTGACCTTAGCCTTGGAAACCACGAATTCAACCGCCTTGTCGAAAATGATGTTCTGCTGGATCGCGCGGATCTGCGCGTTGTCGCCCGCGATCGACTTGGCCAGCTTGTCCGGCTTCTGGCGCGACCGCATCGCCTCGCGGTAGATGAAGTCGTTCAGGTCGTCGTTGGTGACCGTGATCTTCTCGCGCTCCGCGATCTGCGCGAGGATGAGCTGCAGTTTCACCCGGCCCGCGGCGGCCTTCCGGGCCCCCTCGAACAACGCCTTCTTGTCCTTCTCAAACTGCTCCGCCGGAACACCGCGGCGCATGTTCTCCTCGATGAATTGGCGCAAGACGGACTGCGTCTCGGATTCGACGAGGGACTCCGGGACCTCGAAGTCGACCGCCGCCCCGAGGCGCTCGGTCACCTGACGCCGCTGCGCGGCGCGATTCTCGTACTCCTTCTGCATGCGCAGGTTCGTCTTCACCTGCGACTGAAGACCGGCGAGGTCGTCCACTTGGTTGGCCTTGAAGAACTCGGCGTCGAGCGGGGGCAGGACGCGCTCGCGCACCTCCTGCACCTCGATCGTGTAGGTCGCGAGCTTGCCGGCGAGGGCGGGCACGGGGGCGAAGTCCGCCGGGAACGTGATCTTCACCTCGCGCTTCTGGCCGGTCTTCAACCCGGCGATCTGCTGGCCGAGCCCGGGGATCACCCCCTCGTTGGCCCCCTCCACCTCTTCCCACGTCTGCGGGACTTTGCCGTAAAGCTCCTTGTCGGGCGCGAGCTCGGTGATCGGCTTGCCGTCAACCGTACCCTCGTAACTCAGTTTCACGTAGTCGCCCTTGCGCGATTCGCGGTCGGCGGCCTTGAAATCCGCGCGATCCGACCGCAGCCCCTCAATGACCTTCTCCACCTCGGCGTCGTTCGCTTCGACCGGGCCGACCTCGGTGGGCAGGTCAACGTAAGCGGGCAGATTGAACTCCGGTCGCACGTCGACCACGAAGGTGACCGTGGCGGGCTGGCCCGGGGCGAAGTCGGCCCCGTCGACCTTGACCAGGTTAAGCACCTCGAGCTTCTCCTTTTCCAGCGCGCCCCGGTAGGCGTCGGAGGTAAGCGACTGCTTGAACTCATCGGAGATCTCCTTGGCGAAACGCTTGCGCACAATGTCCAGCGGGGCCTTGCCGGGGCGGAAGCCAGGCAAACGGACCATCCCGGCCACGCCTGCGCACACCTTGCGGTGACCGGCGTCAACTTCGGCCACGTCGAGGGTCACGACGAGGTTCTTACGGGTGGTGGAAACGGCGGTCAGTTGAACATTCACGGCGGTACGGAGGAGGGTTCTGTGAAAGGAATCGGTGACCGTACGGCGGCCCCAAGGTCGGTCAATGCCGTTTGTGGAACATGACCGATGGGAGGAGAAAGCGAACGCCACTCCCCCGCGGCCGGGGGTCGTTGAGCGCAGGGAAATGAACCCGCCGGTACACGGCGGAGCTCCCGCTCAGACCACCGCGGCCGGCCCGGACAAGTCGCGAAGGACCGGGGCAAACGGAACCGAAGGGCGGCTTAGGAGGACACCTCGCTGGCAGCCGCCGGCGGGGCGGGTTGCTTGAAGCTCAGTTTGTCCCCTTCGCGATCAACCAAACAGGGCTCCCCGTCCTTGACCTCGCCCCGCAGCAACGCTTCCGCCAGCGGGTCCTCGAGGTAGTGCTCGACGGCTCGGCGCAGCGGTCGCGCCCCGTACTTCTCATCGTAGCCCTTTTCAATCAGGAGCTGCTTGGCCGCCTCCGTGAACTCGAGCGTGATCTTACGCTCGGAGAGACGCTTCGCGAAGTTGGCAGTCTCCAGCGCGACGATCTTGACGAGGTCGTTCCTGTCGAGAGGCCGGAAAAAGATGATGTCGGAGATCCGGTTCAGGAATTCCGGCTTGAAGACGCGCTTGGCCTCCTCCTGCACCTTCTCGCGCATCCGCTCGACGTCGTTGAAAGAGGACGCCGCCGCCGCGAACCCCATCGAGGTCTGGCGCTGGAGCAACTGCGCTCCGACATTCGACGTCATGATGATGATCGCGTTGCGGAAATCGACCGTGCGGCCGAGCGAGTCGGTGAGCCGGCCGTCCTCCATGATCTGCAGCAGCAGCTGGAGGGCGTCCGGATGGGCCTTCTCGATCTCGTCGAACAACACAACGGAGTACGGGCGGCGACGGACGGCCTCGGTCAGCTGTCCGCCCTCCTCGTAGCCGACATAACCCGGGGGCGAGCCCACCAGCCGCGAGACCGCGAACTTTTCCATGTACTCGCTCATGTCGATCTGGATGAGCGCCTCCTGGTTGCCGAACATCTGGGCGGCGAGCTGCTTCGCCAGCATCGTCTTACCCACGCCGGTGGGACCGACGAACAGGAATGACCCGATGGGACGCCGGGGGTCCTTCAGGTCGGCGCGTGAGCGCCGCAGCGCGCGCGCGACGGCGATGGCGGCCGTGTCCTGGCCGATCACGGTCTTCTGGAGCTCCAGCTCCATCTGCAGCAGACGCTCGTTGTCCTTCTTCTCCATCCGCGAGAGCGGGATGCCGGTCCAATCGGCGACGACCTGCATCATGAGATCCTCGTCGATGGCAACGCGCTTCTCGTCGCGCTGCTTCTTCCAGCCGGCAATGATCTCCTCGTGCTTGGCGCGAAGCTGCTTCTCCTGGTCGCGGTACTTGGCCGCCTCCTCGAAGTGCTGTTCGCTGATCGCCTTCTCCTTCAGCGCGCAGACGCTCTCGATCTCCTTGCCAAGCCCCTCCACGTCGGGCGGCCGGCTAAGGGCTCCGATGCGCGCGCGGGAACCGGCCTCGTCCATCACGTCGATGGCCTTGTCGGGCAGGAAACGTCCGGTGATGTAGCGGTCGGAGAGCTTGGCGGCGGACTCGAGGGACTTGTCGGAGAACGTGGCCTTGTGGTGATCCTCGTACTTCCCCCGGATGCCCTTGAGGATGAGGATGGTGTCCTCGACCGAGGGAGCCTCCACCTTGACGGACTGGAAACGGCGATCGAGGGCGGAGTCCTTCTCGATGTACTTGCGGTATTCGTTCAGGGTGGTCGCCCCGACGCACTGCAGCTCTCCGCGGGAAAGGGCGGGCTTGAAGATGTTGGAGGCGTCCATCGCGCCCTCAGCGGCGCCGGCCCCGACGATCGTGTGCAGCTCGTCGATGAAAAGGATGATGTTCCGCGCGCGCCGGATCTCATCCATCACGGCCTTGATCCGCTCCTCGAACTGACCGCGGTACTTCGTCCCGGCGACCATGAGCGCGAGGTCGAGGGTGATGACCTTCTTCTCGGCGAGAATCTCGGGCACGTTACCCGCGGCGATCTCCTGGGCCAAACCCTCGACGATCGCGGTCTTGCCCACGCCGGCCTCGCCGATGAGCACAGGGTTGTTCTTGGTGCGCCGGCAAAGGATCTGGATGACCCGCCGGATCTCGTTCTTGCGGCCCACGACCGGGTCCATCTCGCCCTTGCGGGCCAGTTCCGTCAGATCGCGCCCGAAGGCCTTGAGGGCGGGTGTCTTGACCTCCTTCTTGTCCTCGGCCTGAGAGCCGGGACGCTGCGGCGCACCGGCCGCAGCCTCCTCGCCCTCTCCTCCGCCGGAGCCGCCGGAGAACTGAGGATCAAGTTCGCGGAGGATCTCGTTGCGCGTGCGCTCGATGTCGATCTCGAGGGACTTGAGCACACGCGCGGCGACCCCCTCGCCCTCGCGGAGCAGGCCTAGAAGGATGTGCTCGGTGCCGACGTAGGAGTGGTTGAGGGCCTTCGCCTCCTTGCCCGCGAGCGCGAGGACCTTCTTCACCCGGGGCGTGTAAGGGATACTCGGCTGCGCCTTGCTTTCCTGGCCGACGCCCACCTGCTTTTCGACGGCGCCGCGGACGGTCTCGAGGTCGAGGCCCATCTTCTGGAGAACACTTACGGCGACGCCCTGACCGAGCTTGATCAGCCCGAGGAGGATGTGCTCGGTGCCGACGTAATTGTGGTGGAAACGATCCGCCTCCTTGCGGGCCAGGGCGAGCACCTGCTGCGCGCGCGGCGTGAAGTTGTTCATGGGTTCCTGGGACATGGCGGGAGCAGTGGTTTCAGTTCTTGCCGGCGCCGGCGGCGCCGAAATCGGGACGGGCGAAAGAGGTGAACTCGGACCGGAGGCGCTCGGCGCGCAGCACGTCGCGCTGGCCGGGCTCCAGTTCGCCCTTCTGGGCATACTGCAGGTGGCCCGGCTGCGCCTCGATCAGCAGCCGGTCGATCGCCGAGCGCGAGGAGTCGGGGAAGAGCCCGAGGTCGACGCCGAGACGAAGGAGGGAAAGCAGATTCATCGCCTCGCCGGAGTTAAGCACGTGGCTGTTCTGCAGGATGCCGTAGGCACGGCCGATCTTGTCGAACAACTTGGCCCCGTCGGATTCGAGCAGGCGCGCCCGGGCGTTGAGCTCATGCTCGATGATCGAGTCGAGCACGCTGCCGAGCCGCTTGATGATCTCCTCCTCCGACTCCCCGAGCGTGGTCTGATTGGAAATCTGAAAGATGCTGCCGCTGGCGTCCGACCCCTCGCCGAACAATCCGCGCACCACCATGCCGAGCTGGTTCACGGCGCGCACAACCTTCTCCATCTGGTTTGAGATCACGAGCGCGGGCAGATGCATCATCGCCGAGGCACGCATCGCGGTGCCGAGGTTGGTCGGGCAGGCGGTGAGATAACCGAGCGTCGGCGAGAAGGCGAAGTCGAGGCGTTCCTCCAGCGCCGAATCCAGATCGTTGATCGCAGACCACGCTTTCCGCAGATTGAGACCAGCCCGCAGCACTTGGATGCGGAGGTGATCCTCCTCGTTCAGCATCACGGAAAAGGCCTGGTCGCGGCTGATCACCACGCCGGCGCCGGATTTAGCGGAGCTGAGCTCCCGGCTGATCAGGTGCCGCTCCACGAGAATCTGACGCTCGAGTTCGCCGAGCTCGGCAATATCGAAACTGAAGCTGCGCCGCATCGGCGCGGCGGCCCGCACTGCGTCGCGGCATGGCTCCAGGGTCTTCTCGCGCTCCGCGGGCTTGGCCCACCCCGGGAAGGAGTGGCCGCTGAGGTTTCGCGCGAGCCGCACGCGCGTCATGAGGACGACGGCGGACTTGCTCGCCCCGCCGTCGGTGAGTTCCGACGGCGTCTCCAGGAGAGCGGAAATGGAGGTGGATCTAGCGCGGTGCATCCGGAAGGAAGTTTTGTTTCACCTGCGAGATCTCGTCGCGCGCCCGCGCGGCGTCCTCGTAGCGCTCCGACTTGATCGCCTCGCTGAGGTCGAGCTCCAGCTTGGTGAGGCGGTCGTAGAGGGATTTCCGCTCGAGGGCGCGGGTGGGCACCTTGCCGGTGTGGGTCACGCCGCTGTGCATGTTCTCCAGCATGGGATCAACAATGCCGCGGAACGTGTCGTAGCAAGCCGGGCAGCCGAAGCGGCCGAGCTTCTTGAAGTCCACGGCGGTGAAACCGCACTTCTCGCACCGGGCCTTCCCGGAAGCCGCGGGCTCAGGATTAAGCGAGGCCTTGAGCAGCAGATCAGCCAGCGAAAACCCTCCGGGATCGGTCACGCCCTTGGCCTGCGCGCAGGCCTCGCACAGATCCACCTTGTGCACCTGATTGTTCACAATCTGGGTGAGATGCACGGTGGCCGGCTTGGAACAGACGCTGCACTTGAGCGGGTTGGACATGGAACGCGTGAGAGTGTCTTAAACCAACATGCCACACCGCCCGGCGCTGGCAAGTGCGCCCGCCGAAACGAGATCGGAAACGCCGGTCCGCAACGCCCCGGCCGGAGCGGTGTCGCCGATCAAAGTCGGGTTCCCTCCACGAGAACCCGCTTCCGGAACGCCTCCAGCACCCGCTTGGTGATGGGGCCCGGGCGACCGTCGCCGATCTCGCGGCCGTCCAGTTTGACCGCCGGCACCACCTCGGCCCCGGACCCCGTGAGAAAACATTCGTCGGCGACCCAGACGTCGTAGCGCGTGAGGTCGGCCTCGCGGATCGGCACCCCGAGTTCGCGGGCAATGTCGAAAATCGTGGATCGCGTGACACCCTTCAGCGCGCCCTGGGAGGCCGCCGGCGTGATGAGTTCGCCCTTGTGCACGATGAAGATGTTGTCGGCGGTGCACTCCGCCACATAGCCCTGGTCGTTGAGCATGATCGCCTCAAGCGCGCCGAACTGCCGCGCCTCGATCTTGCCAAGGATGTTGTTGAGATAATTGAGCGACTTCACCGTTGAGGGAAGCGCGGCCGGGTTAATGCGGCGGGTCGGCACGGTGACGATCGACAGGCCGTTTTCGTAGTGCTCACGCGGGTAGAGCGTGATGGTGCTGGCGATGATGAAGATGGAGGGCTTGGGGCAGAGCCAAGGGGCGAGCCCGAGGTCGCCCACGCCGCGCGTGACCACAAGGCGGATGTAACCGTCCGCGAGGCCATTTTGCCGGCAAGTCTCGCACGTGGCCTCCCGCAGTTCGGCGCGGGTGAGCGGCAGCTTCAGCATGATCGCACGCGCCGAATACTCGAGCCGCTCGAGATGCTCCTCGAGGCGGAAAACGTTGCCGGAATAGAGTCTGATCCCCTCGAAAACCCCGTCGCCATAGAGCAGACCGTGGTCGAACACGGAGACCTTGGCGTCGGCGCTATCCACGAACTTCCCGTCGAGGTAGATCTTCATCGTCTCCAGCGTAGGAAGGCACGGAAAGCGTTGTCCAGCACGGCGGGGCAAATTCTGCTTGTCCCCAAAATTGATCGAAGAAACTGTTCGCCCCTTCCGCGCGTCTTCCCTCCGCTCCCAAACATGTTCCTCCGCCCTCACCCCCGCTCCGGCGCTCCGCGAATCTCCGCCCGCGCCTTCACGCTCATCGAGCTCCTCACGGTCATCGCGATCATCGGCATCCTCGCGGCGATCGTGATCCCGACGGTAGGAACCGTCCGCGAGAAGGCCCAGCGGGCCGTCGACGCGAACAACCTCCGCGAGATCCTCAAGGCCGCGCAGATTTACGCCGGCGACAACCAGGATCGCCTGCCGGACCCGCAGAACATCGCGACGAACGTCCTCAACGCGCCCCAGCGCGCCTTCCTTTGGGCGGGCATCCTCGCGAAGAACAACATCCTTTCGGACCCCACTTTCTACTTCGCCAAAAATGATCCCGCCTTCAACGGGACTTATCCGCAATTCCTGATCAATCCGTCCGCCCAGCGCAACACGCTGCACACCAGCTTCACCACCGGCCGCTCGCTGTCGTGGGAATTCGTCGGTGGCGTGAAAATGGGCGACACCCCCACCACCCCGGTCATCTACACCCGCGGGCTGCAGACCAACGGTCTGTGGAGCGCGACGTCCGGCGTCTACAAGGACACCGGGGGATACATCGCCTTCCTCGGCGGTTCCGTCGCTTTCTTCCCGAACGTCAGCACCAACTCGCCGTTCTACTCCAACAATCCGAACAGCACGAGCACGACGCGCCCGACGAACATCCTTCAGGCGGTTCCATTCAATACTGCCAATACCAACCTCAGCGGCCGTATCTACGGGTTGCCCCCGACTTCCGGCGCGGGCGGCATGATCGGCACCGCCAACGGCACCCTTGCCCAGCGCGGGCCCTGAGCGTTCATCCGGTTTTTCCCGAAACCCGGCCGGCTCCCGGCCGGGTTTTTTGTTTTCCCGCTTTCCCCACAGGCGATTCAGGGCCACGTTCCGCCCCTTTTTCATGACTCCCGATCGTCCGGAAGCATCCGTCCGCGTCCCCTCGTCCGCCGCTCCGGCTCCGACCTACGTGGTAGGCCACCGCAACCCCGACGCCGACGCGATCTGCTCGGCCATCGGCTACGCCGCCCTGAAGGAGGCCCGGGGCGAGAAAGGCTACGTCGCCGCCCGCTGCGGCAACTCCAACGCGCGCATCGACACCATCCTCGCGCGCTTCCGGCAACCGCTCCCGCATTATCTCAGCGACGTGTCCCCCCGGGTGCGCGATCTCATGACCCCGGACGTCATTTCGGTGCAGGAGGACGCCACCTGCGCCGAGGCGCTGGAATTGATCGATCGCCACGGCGTCCGCCTGCTGCCGGTCACCACCCGGAGACGCAAGCCCGTCGGCACCGTCTCCATCGCCCATCTCGGGGGCGTCTTCATTCCCCGCGTTTCCGAACCGCGGCTCATGCGGCAGGTCCACACTTCCCTCGCGGCCATCGCCCGCGCGCTCAAGGGGCGTCCCCTCGCCCTCTTCCACGAGGATCGGGTCGAGGATCTCTTCGTGCGCCTCGGCACCATGGACATCCGCTCCTTCTGGAGCATCTCAGTGCGCGAGAACATACCAGCCGCGCAATCCATCATCATCGTCGGCGACCGGCGGGATGTGCAGCGCCGGGCCATTGAACTCGGCATCCGCGCCCTCGTGGTCACGAGCGGCCTCGAGGTATCGCCCGAGATCGCCGCCGAGGCCGCCGCCCGCGAGGTCAGCATCATCATCAGCCCCTACGATTCCGCCACGACCGCATGGGTCGTCCGCACCGCCTCGAACCTCGAGCGCGTGATCGCGCGCGATTTCGCGACGGTCGACGGCGACGCGCGCATCGCCGAAGCTCGCAAGCGGTTCAGCGTCTCAACCCACGCCTTGCTCGTGACGAACGATGACGGCGCGCTGACCGGCATCCTCAGCAAGAGCGACATCTTCAAGCCGGTGCGGACCCGCCTCGTGCTGGTGGACCACAACGAGCTCACGCAGGCCGTGCCGGGCGCCGACGAGGTCACGATCTGCGAGATCATCGACCACCACCGCCTGGGTGCGCTCAACACCGCCCAGCCGATCCTTTTCATCAACGAGCCGGTTGGCTCCACCTGCACCATCGTGGCGGACCTTTTCCGCCGGGAGAGCCTGCAGCCTGCGCCCGAGATCGCCGGCATCCTGATGTCGGGACTGATTTCCGACACGTTGCACCTCAACGGCCCCACCACCACGGGCAAGGATGCCATCCTGCTGGCGTGGCTCGCGGAGATCGCCGGCGTGGATTCGAAACGCCTCGCCGATGAGATCTTCAACTCGGGCTCGGTGATCCTCGCCAACCCGCCGGAGCGGATCGTGCGGTCGGATTTCAAGATCTACGAAGAGGAGGGCGTGCGTTTCGCCGTCTCCCAGGTGGAGGAGCTGGGGTTCGGCAATTTCCAAGCTCAGGCGAAGCCCATCGCGCGCGCGGTCGAGGAGCTGCGGGATTCGGAAAAACTCGCCTTCGCCTGCCTGCTGGTGACCGACATCAACACCCAAAACTCGCTCCTGTTGGTGAAGGGCGATCCGACCTTCATCAGCCGCATCAGTTATCCGCACGTCGAGCAGGACGAGATTTTCGACCTGCCGGGCGTCGTGAGCCGGAAGAAGCAGCTGATCCCGTTTCTCACCACCCTGATCAAGGAACTCGCGGCCGAAGGCGCCCTGACCGGTCCCGGCGGCAGCACCGCCCCGTTCCGCCGGCGCCGGAAGTGAGTCCGGCCGGCGGGGCCGGTCAGATGTGGATCGCCTCGCCGGAGGTCGCGGCCGCCGCCTCCATCAAGGCCTCGCTGAGCGTCGGGTGCGCATGAATCGCCCGATGCACCTCTTCGGCGGTGCCCTCCATGTTCATCGCCAGGACGTACTCGGCGATCAACTCGGGCGCCTCGTTGCCGAGGATGTGGACCCCGAGGATCTCGCCGGTCTTCGCGTCGGTGATGACCTTCACGAAACCTTCCGAATCGCCCGCCGCGACCGCCTTGCCGGAGGCGGTGAACGGGAACTTGCCCACCTTGTAGGCCAGCCCCTTTTCCTGGCAGGCCTTCTCGGTCAGCCCGGTGCTCGCGATCTGCGGCTGGCAGTAGGTGCAGCCCGGGAAAATCTTCACCCGGCCACCGTGGGCATGGCCGAACATGGCGTTGACCGCGTTCACCGCCTCGTAGGTCGCGACGTGCGCGAGCCACGGCGGACCGATGATGTCTCCCGCCGCGTAGATTCCCTTCACGCTGGACTGGTAGTTGTCGTCGACCTTCACGTAGCCGCGCTCCAGCGCCACCGGGACCTTGGCGGACACCGCGCCCTCGAGGTTGGGGGTGACGCCGATGGCGAGCAACAGGCACTCGGCCTCGACCTCCGTGGAGTTGGCCTCGCCGGTTCTGACCAGGCTGAGTTCAACCTTGGTTTTGCCGACGCGGATGTTCTCCACCTTGGTGCCGGTGTGCACGGCGATGCCTGACTTCTCAAACGAACGCTGCAGGGCCTTGGCGACCTCCTCGTCCTCGACCGGCACGATCTGCGGCAGCATCTCCACCAGCGTGACCTTCGAGCCGAAGGCGTTGAAAAAGTAGGCGAACTCCACGCCGATCGCGCCGGCGCCCATGATCACGATCGATTTCGGCGCGCTGGCCCGCGGCTCAAGCGCCTCGCGTGACGTCATCACGCGCGCACCGTCGACCGGAACCTCGGGCAAGCGGCGCGGCTTGCACCCGGTGGCGAGAAGAACGTTCTTCGTCCGCAGGAACGTTCCCTTCTGCGGACCGTCGGTGATCTCGACCATACCCGGCACCGTGACCTGCGCGCGGCCCACGATGTAATCGACCTTGTTCTTCCGGAACAGGAACTCAACGCCCTTGGCCATCTGACCCGCGACCGTGCGCGAGCGATCCATCACCTTGCGGAAATCGAACCCAAGCCCCTTAGCCTCGAGACCGAAGGCCTCCGCTTTCTGGAACGAGCGGTAGAGCTCCGCGCTTTTCAGCAGGGCCTTGGTCGGGATGCAACCCCAGTTCAGACAAGTGCCGCCGGCGCGCTCCAACTCGATGCAGGCGACCTTCTTGCCGAGTTGTCCGGCGCGGATCGCACCCGCGTAACCCGCGGGACCTCCGCCGATGACCACAAGATCGTATTCGTTGCTCTCAGCCATTCGGCCACCGTCGCGAGCGCCGCCGGCACCGTCAAACGGAAACTCCGCGCGAGCCACCCCGGCCGCCTATCGCGTCGTGCTCGCGATCCGCGCGCAAAGCGAAAGGGGGAAATCTGCCCGGCTCGCCAGTATGAGCCGCGAAGACACGGTTCCAAATTCTCGCTTGCGCCCACCGCGGGATCACTCCTTGTTCTGCGCTCCTTTACGCACCCGTAGCTCAATTGGATAGAGCATCTGACTACGGATCAGAAGGTTTGGGGTTCGACTCCCTACGGGTGCGCCAATTTCCCTCCGGAGCGGAATGCCGCACAAATGGCGCACAAAAACACCCCGGCTCAGGAACCAAGCGCCGCCAGCAGCGCCACCGGCCGGTCGGTCAGTCGGACTTGAGGGTTGGGGACTCCAGGGGGCCGACTCCGTTTCCACCGAGCACCCTCCCCTGAAGCCCCTCCCGGATCCGATCCCCCTGGAAATCCAGTTTCCTCTCGGTGTTCCAATCCCGTGCTCACCGACCGTCCGGCCCGCGAATGGCGCTTTGCAAATCCGGATCATAAGTTCTTCGTCTTTCCCGCACCCGACTCCCCGAGACCCAGAACCCCGCCCTATGCGCCTAGACGCGTTCCGTCCCCTGCCTGCGCTGCTCTGCGCGGGCCTCGTCCTGCAATCTGCGACCGGTCTCGCCCAGACCCTTCCCGCCGCCCCGGCGACCCCTCCCGCGCAGGATCAAACTGTCACCCTCTCCCCTTTCATCATCGCGACGGAGCGAGAGACCGGCTGGTCCGCCAACGAGACGCTCTCCGCCACCCGCACCAAACAGGCGCTCAAGGATGTTCCGGTGAACATCGACGCGATCACGGCCGACTTCATCGAGGACTTGGGCCTGTACACGGCGGACGAGGTGGCGAACTTTGTCGCCAACGCCTACGCGCCGCCGACCTTGGAGAACGACAACCAGGGCGGCGCGATCGCCTTTCGCGGTCTCTCTGGCTCCACGGCCACCCGCAACTACTTCCGCTGGTACGTGCCCAGCGACACCTACAACGTCGAGCGGATCGACTTCGGCAAGGGCTCCAATTCGCTCATCTTCGGTGATGTCGAGCCCGGTGGCCAGGCCTCGGTCTTCACCAAGCGTGCCATTATGAAGACGTTCGGCACGCTCTTCGCCGCCTACAACAGCGACGGCGCCTACCGCTTCCAGCTCGATTACAACCGGAAGCTGCGCGACGGGCTCGCCCTTCGGCTGAACGCCGTGCGCCGCCAGGAGCGGACATTCCAGGATGCCTCGACCTACCAACTGGAGGGGGAAACTCTCACCACCACCTGGCAGCCGCTGCCGCAAACCCTCATCCGCCTCGAGTACGAGCGGGGGGACTTCGAAAACGTCCGCGGCTTCGGCGGGGTGACCATCCGCGAGATTTCCGCCCGCTCGCGCGCCTACACCTCGGATCGCCTCTATTACACCTCCGACGGGCAGTGGATCGTCCGCGCCAACCTCCCCGCCGCCGATCGCTCCAATGGCCCGATCGGCGGCTCACCGTCCCTCGTCGAGGGCGGCTACTTCGATGTGACGATGCGCAACGCCGCGGGCACCGTGACCGGTACCCGGCGGTACGCCGGGTACCCGAAGCATTACAACCTGCGCGGTTCTTTCGACCGCCAGAATCGCCCCTTCCAAACCTACACCGCCACCCTCGAGCAGCGCCTCGGGCCGGTCGGACTCGAACTCGCTTATAATCACCAAAAGCAGAAGGCCATCCGGAACGACAACTTCTTCTCCAGCACGATCAGCATCGACGTGGACGGCCGGCCCTACGTCGAGTCGGAGCTCGATGAGAAGCGCTTCGGCAACATCGTGAACTCATTCCGTGGCACCGCGGTGTACAAGTTCGACCGCTGGAAATGGATGCAACAGCTCTTCGTCGCCAGCGCAGAGTACCGCGAGGACCAGGTGATTAACTGGCGCTTTAACACCTTCAATACCCGCAACGTCGACCGCGGGACCGCCGCCGGTCTCAACACCAACCTCGACCGCGTCCGCCTCCGCCTGTTCTTCGACGACCCGCGTTTCTATTCCCGTGCCATATTCGACGCGATGAAGCCGGCCAACCTGCCGGCCACGCCCGATATCACCCCCAAATCCCTCGCCTTCTTCCCCTCCGGATCCAGCGCCACCGACGGCACCCAGTGGCGCCAGGCCTCCGCGGTCGCCTTTTCCGCCAGCGGGCGCTACCTGAATGGTCGCCTCCAGTCCCTGATCGGCGCCCGCCACGACTGGAACCGCAACTATGAGTACGAGGGGAAACGCAAGTTCGGCCCCTACGCCGAGGACATTGAGCCTCCCGTGCGCGCCAAGGCGCTGCCCGGGGAATACGTGGAAAACCGCCAACTGCGGCTGGAGAACACTAGCTTCACCGGCGGCCTCACCGTGGTGCTGACGCGGGATCTGAACCTGTACGGGGTCTATTCAGAATCCTTCCGCTTCCAAGGTCTCCGTACCTTCGATCGCGAGCGCTTCCCGCCCATCACCGGCGTGAATCAGGAAGTGGGCCTCAAGGGCAGCTTCTGGCAGGACCGGGCCAGCGTGAATTTGGGGATCTTCAATATTGATCGCCAGAATGTCGCCCTCAGCTGGAACAACGTCGTCGATTTTAACACCGCGGAGATCGAGGACCTGATGAATCCGAACGACATCCTGCCCGGCGACCCGCGCTACAAGTACGGGGAGGAAGGCACCGCCAGCGCCGCCCGCAATTACAAGTCGACCGAGAACTCGCGCGGCGCCGACCTCACCCTCAACCTGCGACCGGTGCGCGGGCTCCAGCTCCGGTTCACCCTCGCCCGCACCGACGTAAGGGGCCAGCCCGACCTCGATCGCTTCCGCGGATACTACGAGGCGGCCGTAAAACGGGGCAATGAGCTCCCCACCTTGCTCACGGAGGCCAAGCTGCTCCTCGATACCCTGGACATCGACACCAAGCCCGCCGGCCCCCGCGCCTCCCCGTGGTCCGCCAGCTGGGTCGCCGATTATGCCTTCCAGCGGGACACCTGGGCCCCGCTGCGCGGCGTGCGGATCGGGCTCAATGGCAGCTGGCGCGATGACTATCTCTTCGGGATCCCAAACGGGCAGGAGATGGTCGGCGGCGCCACTCACCTCGTGCACGGCTATGTGATGCGCGACCAGAAGGTCTGGAACCAGCAGGTGCGCGTGCGCCTCGGCTTCCGCAACCTGAACGACTTGGAGAACGGTAAGCTGCGCAAGACCAGCTTCACGACAATGAACGACGGCCGGAACGTCTACCGCTTCAGCTACGTCGTTCCCCTGCAGACGGAACTGAACGTCACCGTCCGCTTCTGAGCCCGGCCGCGCCTCCGGTCAGCGCCGGGGGCGGCCGGACTCGTCGTAGATCGGGCGGAGGAGCCGCGTCGCCGCTCCGACCAGCAGCGCTCCGCACTCATTCGTGCCCGCGACCGCCACCTCCATCTCGTAGCCGCCCCGGGCCTTCTCGCCCAGCTTCCACCTATAACGGAGGCCGTTGCCGTTGCTGTAGCCCAGCACGAGGGTCTGCGGGAAGGGGGACTTCTCCCGGACGGCCACGCCAAGTTCCGTCAGCCCCCCCCCGGGCAGAGTGACGAAGGCCAGCGGGCCGCAGGCGATCACTTGGACTTCCGCGGCCACGGTATCCGTGCCGGTACGCTCCATGGCAGCGGGTTGCAGGGGGCAACTCGACGCTGACCTGACCGAACTGGATCGGCCGGGTCTCCAACGGCACCGCGAAAAGCACCGCCGCCGGTGCGGGCGAAGCGGCATCACGCAGGCCTTTTTAATAGCAGCCCACGATCCCGCTGCCGCCATCTCGCCTCACTACCTTGCAAGCACTCGGCGATGGAGCATGATCTTGCAGCCGCCATCCGCACTCCAACGCACGATCATTCCAAATCACGATGCACCTCCCGCCTTTCATCCGCCTTGTCATCTCGGTCGCGCTCGGCGCCCTCCCCGGCACCATCTGGGCTCAGATCGTGGAACTCCGCGCGACGATCAACGCCGCGCAGGAAGTCCCCGCAAACGCCTCCCCGGCGACCGGAACCGCAATCATGCTGTATGATGTCCGCGCAAACACCTTCGACCTGATCGTCTCGATCAACGGAATGACGAACACCGCCACGGCTTCGCACATCCACGAAGCGGCGGCGGGCGCGAACGGCGGCGTGGTCACCAATCTCGGAGCGGAAACAGCCTACACGCGAAGCGGCAACTCCCTCACCGGTAATTTCCGTGCCCTCAGCTACGGGGGCGACAAGCTGAAGCTGCTCCAAGGCGGAGCTTATTTGAACTTTCACTCGGCCCAGTATCCGGGCGGGGAAGTGCGCGGGCAGCTGATCGCCCGTCCGGTCCGCCTCGTGGCCAAGCTCGACGTGGCGCAGGAGGCGGCAGCTTTCCCAGCGTTGAACTTCTCCGGCGTGAACAATTTCGGCGCTGCGATCCTCTCCTACGATCCGGGAGCCGGCACCATTAGCATCCGACACTCGCTCTTCCTCTTTTCGAGCGTCTTCACCAACTCCCACATCCACGAGGGCGCGCCCGGCGCCGGCGGACCGGCCCGGACCCAACTTGGCACCAACGCGACGGCCGGCGCCTACAACTCGTCGAACGGACATATCTCCGGATCCCACGACATTCCTTACGTCGGCGACCCGCTGGCGCTGCTGACGGGTGGAACCTATCTCAATTACCACAGTCAGGCGTTCACCGGAGGGCAACTGCGCGGTCAAATCCAGGTTTCGAACGAGCTGCCGAGTGCCCGCTACGGCAATCTCTCCATCCGCGGGCTGGCGGGCGCCGGCGATCAGGTCCTGATCGGCGGCCTCAGCATCAGCGGCACGGAGCCGGTGCGCACCTTGATCACAGCCAAGGGCCCATCGCTCACGGCCTTCGGCGTCACCGGCGCCGTGGCGAATCCCCGCCTTGAACTGTACGACTCCGCGGGGCGTCTCATCGCGTTCAATGAAGACGTGGGCGCGATCCCCGCGGGCTCGGAACTCTCGCGGATTCCCGGGGTGCCGCTCAATCCGCTGGAGTCCGCGCTCGTCGTGGTGCTGCCCCCGGGCAACTACACGGCCCACATCTCCGCCCCGGGCGGCACCGGAGTGGCGCTGCTCGAGATCAACGACCTGCGGTCGCTGGGGGTCGCCGGAATCGCGGTGAGTTCACTTCCGGGTCCGACCCGGCAAACGGCGGCGACTCTCGCCTCGGTCTCCAAGGCGGCGCTGGAGTTCTGCTCGGGTTTGCCTTTGGCCACCACCTTGGCAAGCCGCTGACCGCAACCTGGTTCCCCGCGGACCACGACGCCGTCTTCCACGGACGCATCGGAGCCCAAGGCCGGTTTCTCGATCCCGGAAACGCCTTACCCGATGAGAGTTCGCCTACTCCCGTTCCTACCGCTGGCGCTGCTTGCCGGCTTCGCGTCCGTCCTGCCCGCCGCCGAACACCGCGGTGAGGTGACCGCGGTGCGGGCACTCCGGCACATGGACAAAAATCCCGGCTCCTCGGAGCTATGGGAACCGCACCTGGCCCAGTGGAAGGGCCGGCACCTCGTCGCTGCGTCCGGGGTGAAGATCCCGGGAAAGACCGACATGGGCGACATCATGGCGAGCGTGTCGACCGACGACGGCGACAAATGGGTCGACCCGGTGCACATCTTCAACCACCAGGAGCGGCAGGGGACCCTGCGGTTCGCCTACGCCAACGCGATCCTCTTCACGGTGCCGGAGTAGGAGGTGCTGTGGGCCTTCGCGATGCGTTGCCCGATGGACTACCGGCACAGCGAGGACTCGCAGCTGGTCTGTACCCGACGCTGATCGAGGTGATCCCAGGCGAGTACCGGGCGGTGTGGGACAGCGGCACCAAGGAACGTTCGCGCACGCACATCCAGTTCGGAAAGTCCCGGGTTGAGCGACCCTGAGTCGGCGGCTACTCGCCGCGGAGACTTCCGCAGGCCCTTCGCCCGTGCCAGCCGCCCGGTCGTTTGCCACCGAGCGCGGACTCTCCTCCGAAGCCGACGCGGAACTGCCCGGTGGTCCAGAGAGAAGCGCCGCGCCGACCCCTTCTTCGGTCGTGAGGCCGAGGACGGGACCGCGCGCACACAACTCCTTCCCGGCCGCACCTAAGAGGCCGTCGCCCTCCTCCAACCCCATCGCTCTGGCGGGCAATGGCGGCGGCACGCTCGAGAACCGACGCATTTTCGATCACCTTGGCATCGGCGATGATAACCGCAAAGTCCGCAGCCTGTCTCTCCCTGATGGACCCACAGGCATCAAAACCTGTCGCTTCGACGACGCGAACACGCGATTCCCGGAGTTGCAGGAATCAGCAAGACGGGCGGAAGACATCCCGGAGCCAATCCCCATGAAAATCAGGTTTCCTATCAGTGATTCGGTCAGCCGTCTTCTCGGCGTCGCCCTAGTCCTGTGTCTTTCCCTCGGGGCCAGAGAAGCGCCCCGGCCCAACGTGGTCCTGATCATCACGGACGACGCCGGCTACGCCGACTTCGGTTGCTACGGCGCCACCGACATTCGCACGCCGAACATCGATCGGTTGGCGCGGGATGGCGTACGCCTGACGGATTTCTACGCGTCGCCGCAATGCACGCCAACCCGCGCCGCGCTCATCAGCGGCCGCTATCCGCAGCGGGTTCGCCTGGAGCGCGCGCTAGGCAGCACCGGCGCCTCGCTCGGCATGGGCCTCCCGGCCACC
>CAIUOU010000049.1 GCA_903900845.1 uncultured Opitutia bacterium | reverse complement strand
GGCCGTGATTTCCTCTACAGTCCTACAAAAAGGGAGGGATCGCCTCCTATCCCGGCCGACCGCGCCCTGCCGCGATTTCCGCTGGAGAGGGTGTTCTTGGGTGCACCTTCAGCCCAGCCCGCACGCGGCAGGGGAGACGCCTTCACCTACCCGGAGAGCCTCTCGCGGCCTCGTGGCGCGGTTCGCGAGAATCAGGTGATACCCTCGAACTGGCGTGCGCCCGAGAATTACCCGCTGGCCGATTCCGGGGTGGGGATTCCCGCCAGCTCATCCCCCGTGCCGGATCGCTGGCGGTTCACCGGTTTCTTGCCTTGGCGTCGATATACCAGCGGCGTGGCTGAAGAATCACCTTACGCCTTCCCGAAGCCCGAGCTTTGGCATCCTTACCGCCAAAGCTTGCTGAAAGGTGATCTGCCTTTTCGCGGCCAGGACCTATTCCTTAATCTGACCGCAACCGCCGATATCCTTCACGAGGATCGTCTCCTGCCCGTTCCCAGTGGTTCCAGCGCTACTCGTCCCGGAAGTTTCGACTTTTTCGGGGGCAGCCGAACCCAAGTTTCTGTGGGAAACCTCGGCATGCAGGGCGATCTGTTCCGGGGCGCGACAGTCTTTCGACCGGTTGATTGGCTGTTGAGGCTTCGTTTGGTCTTCAATGTAAACCGCGTCGCCTTCGCCGAGAGTGGAATCGTCTCGCCTGACCCAAGGGGCCGCTTGGGAGCGGGAGTCGGGACGGTGCCGCAAAACGAAGCTGTACTCAATCCCTCGGATATCGACGCGCTGTTGGCCGGGAAAGTTGTTCCAGCGCCAACCAGCTATGCGTCCGGCCCGCATACGGTCCGTCGTAAATTCTATGCGGCGCTCCAAGAGGCGTTTTTCGAGAAGCATTTGGCGGATCTTTCACCCAACTACGACTTCGTGGCGGTGAAAGTTGGAAACCAGTCTTTCAATAGTGATTTCCGGGGTTTCATATTCAACGATACTAATCTCGGGGCCCGGTTATTCGGAAATTATGACAACAACCAGTGGCAGTATAATTTGGCCGTATTCGATCTAAGGGAAAAGGACACCAACTCGGAGTTAAACACCTTCTCCCGTCGCGGTCAGGTGGTGGCCGTCGCCAACCTCTACCGTCAGGACTTCCTTTGGAAGGGCTACACGGCGCAGGTCAGTCTTCATGCCAGTTTTGATCAGTCCGGCACCCATTACGATACCAACGGCGGAATCGTGCGTCCCGCTCCGCTCGGTACCGTCCGCGCCCACCGCGTTAACAGCTACTACCTCGGATGGGCGGGCGACGGCCATCTAGGCCGTTGGAACATCTCCCACGCCCTGTACCTGGCAACGGGCAGGGATTACCTTAATGGACTGGCGGGCCGGTCGGTTACTATCGCAGCCTCCTTGGGCGCGTTGGAGGTTAGCTACGATCGGGACTGGATTCGCTTCAAGGCCTCGGTGGTGCATGCGTCCGGGGACCGCGACGCAACGGACGGCCGGGCGACCGGTTTCGACTCAATTCTCGATAATACGAATTTCACCGGAGGTCCCTTCAGTTTCTACGTGCGGCAAGGATTCAATCTGGCTGGCACCGCCGTTGGAGTTAAACAGCGCTTTAGTCTTCTGCCCAACCTGCGGACCAGCAAGACGCAGGGGCAGCAGAACTTCGTTAATCCAGGGCTCGTTCTGGCGGGGCTCGGCGCCGACATCGAGTTAACTCCCAAGGTCCGGGGTTTCCTGAATGCAAACCATGTCCGCTTTGAGTCTACCCATACGATCCGGGCCGCACTGCTCACCAATCAGGTCGATCGGGAAATCGGACTCGATCTGAGCCTCGGTCTTCAGTGGAGACCGCTGCTCACCGACAATTGGATCGTCACGGTAGGGATTGGCTGGCTGGCCCCGGGCCGAGGCTATCGAGACATTTATCGGCGAACGTTACCGGAGGTTGCCGGCTTTACCGGCCCGAATTCGGGTGCGGCCGTCGATCGCTTTCTGCATAGCGGGGTGCTAGCGACCACTTTGACCTATTGATCGTATCCCGAAGCTCCGATGATGCCCGCCTCCCTTCGATCTAGTTTATTCCGAATTGGTGTGATTGGGGCCGCAATCTGGGGTGTGGGACTGACCTCGTTGATCGTCTTTGGACGCTCGCAAGGTCCGGGCGGAGCGGGATCCGAAACCGCCGCGGTGATGGGTCCCGCTACTTCCGAGCCTCCGGCCACGGCGCCGGCTGCGGTTCCGCCCAAGAGCCCCAATCTCATCGACCAGTCGCGCGACGAGGCCCATCGCAAGAGCGCGGGATGCGTGGAGTGCCATTCCGGCATCGAGGACATGCACGCCTCCCCCAATGTTGTTCTCGGGTGCACGGATTGCCACGGAGGCAACGCGACCCCGGGCTTAAACCTCCAGAAAGCACATGTGGCGCCGAGGAACCCGCTCTTCTGGCAAAGTTCAGCCAACCCCGCGGACTCATCGGTTCTGCTCAACCACGAGTCCCCGGAATTCATCAGGTTCGTCAACCCCGGTGACCTGAGGGTCGCCCAGCAGGCCTGCGGGGAGTGCCATGATAAGATCATCAACAACGTCGGCCATAGCATGATGAACCACGGGGCGATGCTTTGGGGAGCGGCGCTCTACAACAACGGCGCGGTTCCCTTCAAGGATCCCCGTTACGGGCAGGCGTACGGTCTGGACGGAGTGCCGCTGATGCTACGCAGCCCGATTCCGGTCTCACCCGAGATGACGCTGCGCAATGGCATCCTGCCTTTTCTGACTCCGCTTCCGCGCTTTGAGATCGGCCAGCCTTCAAACCTGCTCCGGGTCTTCGAGCGCGGCGGAGAACGTCAGGTCGAAATCGGCAACCCGAACGCCTTCGAGTCTCCGGGGCGACCCGCCCGCCGGCTCTCCGAGCGCGGTCTTGGTACGCTGAATCGCACCGACCCGGTGTTCCTGAATCTCCAAAAGACCCGGCTTCACGATCCGCTGCTGGGCTTCATGGGCTCGAACGATCACCCCGGCGACTATCGATCCTCCGGTTGCTCGGCATGTCACGTGGTTTACGCCAACGACCGATCTCCCACCAATTCTGGTTGGTGGTCAAAGTACGGGCACCAAGGACTTAATTTTTCCGCCGATCCGATGATCTCCAAGCGGGAGAAAGGACATCCGATCAAGCACCAGTTCACGCGAAGCATACCTTCCAGCCAGTGCATGTCCTGCCATATGCACCAGGGTAACCTCTTCGTGAATCCCTACCTCGGGTACACGTGGTGGGACCAGGAGACGGACGGGAAGCACATGTACCCTGAGAAGCAGAAGAATCCGACCGAGGCGGAAAAGGCGGCCGGTCTCCGGCGGAACCCCGAGGCTGCCGCCCTCCGGGGAAATTGGGGAGACCCCGAGTTCCTGGAAAAAGTGGCGGAGTTGAATCCCAAGCTGAAAGACACGCAGTTCGCCGACTACCATGGTCACGGATGGGTCTTCCGGGCGGTTTTCAAGAAAGACCGCGAGGGCACTTTGCAGACGTTGGACGATAAGCCGATCGCCCACGATGATCCGCAGAAGTTTTCCAAGGCGGTTCACTTGAAGGATATCCACCTTGCCCGGGGCATGCAGTGCGTCGATTGCCACTTCGATACTGACGTGCACGGGAACGGCCTGCTTTACGGGGAGCCGCGCGCGGCCACGGCGATCGAGTGCATCGACTGTCATGGCACGGTCGAAAAGCGCCCCACCTTGGTCACCAGTGGAAATTCCGGTCCTCTGAAGGACGGGAAGGTCACGCCGGCCGATCTTGCCAAAGGGTCCACTCCCTGGGGACCACGTTTCTATTGGCAGGGCAGCAAGCTCTTTCAGCGTTCCATGATGAGTCCCGACGTGACGTGGGAGGTTCCTCAGACCGTCGATACGGTCGACCCCACATCTCCACGCTACAACGCGAAGTCCGCCTACGCGAAGACCCTGCGGCGGGACGGCGAGTCATGGGGCGGAGTCACGAATTGCCAGCAGCAGACGAAAAAGGGCGCGCTCGCGCACGGGAACAACACGGTGTCCTGTCAGGTGTGCCACTCATCGTGGGCCACCAGTTGCTTCGGATGTCACCTGCCGATGCGGGCCAACCAAATGGTCCCCGGGAACAAGTTCGAGGGCGTCACGACCCGCAATTACACGAGCTACAATCCCCAGGTGGTACGGGACGACGTCTTCATGCTGGGACGTGACGCGACCTATAAGGACAACCGGCTTGCGGTGCTCCGCTCATCGAGCGCGGTCATCGTCGGCTCCGAAAACTCCAACCGCGAATGGATCTATTCCCAGCAACAGACGATATCCGCGGAGGGCTATTCCGGTCAGGCGTTTAACCCGCATTTCCCGCATACCACGAGTTCCGTGGGAACAACCAAGAACTGCACGGACTGCCATCTTTCCGCGGACAACGATAATCACGCCTGGATGACCCAGTTGCTGGGATTCGGCACGGGCACGGTGAACTTTTTCGGGCGCTACGCCTATGTGGCGACCGGCCGGGATGGCTTCAGCGCGGTGGCTTGGACCGAGCGGGAGGAGCCGCAGGCCGCCTTGGGTAGCCACCTCCACCGGCTGGCTTACCCGGACAACTATCGCCGGCACACCGAGGATGCTGGTGGGCTCCTGAAAGAGGCCCATCACCACGGAGGTCGGGACATCCGGGACCTCGTCCTTCGGGGTGAGTACCTTTACACGGCCAACGGCGCGGGGGGCTTTGAGGTCTTCGATGTGGCAAACATCGACCACAAGGGGTTCTCGGAGCGAATCGTTTCCGCTCCGGTGTCGCCGCTTGGCCAGAGGCTTTGGGTCAAAACCAAGTACGCCACCAGCGTCGTTCTGCCCAGCACTCTGGGAATTGATCCGCTGCGCTCACGAAGGCCCGAGAATCAGGAGCAACCCATCTCCATGATCTACGGCTTCGTCTACGTGACCGACCGTGAGGAAGGGTTGGTCAGTGTGATGGCGGGAACGCTGCTGGATGGCGACCCGGCGAACAATTTTTTCACGGAAGCCGACGTGGTGCGGTTCAATCCGGGAGGGCAATTGAATGGCGCGTCCCACGCTTACATGGCCGGCCACCGGCTTTACGTGGTCTGCTCCGCCGGTCTGGTCGTGGTCGATATCAAGGATCCGCGCCAGCCTCGTATCGTCGGCCGCTCTCCCCAAGGCGCCTTGGATCGCCCGCGCCAGATTGCCGTGCAGCATCTGCACGCCTTCGTGACCGACGCGGAGGGGGTCAAGGTCTTCGACCTGTCCGATCCTGTGAACCCTCGGCCGCTGCCCGGGGCGACGATCGCCCTCTGGAACGCCCAGGGAGTCTATGCCGCCCGCACCTACCTTTACGTCGCGGCGGGAAGCGAGGGACTCGCGATCATCGACATCAAGAACCCGGCCGCACCCGCCTTACGCGAGAAATTCACCGCGGGTGGGGCGTTGAATGACACCCGTGCGGTCCAGATTGGATCCATCAACGCCTCGATGTTCGCCCTCGTCGCCGACGGAAAAAACGGCCTCCGGGTCATTCAGATGATTTCCCCGGAAAACGTTCCGGGACACATGGGCTTCAGTCCTCCTCCTGCGCCGAAACTCATCGCCACTTACCCGACGGCGCACGAGGCGTTGGCCGTGAGCCGAGGTCTCGATCGCGATCGCATCGTTGATGAGACCGGTAATCAGACGGTGGTCTTTGGTCGTCGCGGCAGCCGGCCTTTCAATGAGGAGGAGATGGCGGGGTTCCTTCGCCGGGAAGATCAGTCGCTTTACCGGGTCGAGGATGTGTTCGTGCGGGATGGTCGGTTGGAAACGAAGTCGGGTAAGCCCCTGAATCCGACCGAAGTCCCCGAGAAAAAGCCGGAGCCGGCGGTTGATCGGCCCCGGCGTGAGCGACTCGAGCGGCGATCTGCTGGCGGATAGGCGAAGGCAAGTTGCCGCGGGTGATGCAGGGCCCTGGGCTCAGTATGCTGGACATCCCAGTCCAAACTGCCGCTCGGATTCAGTAGGGCGATGGGCTAAGCTGTCAGCCTTCCGTCTTCCGGCGGCGATTGATTGAAGGCACAGGAGGTTTCACATTTGGTCCGGGCTGCGCCGCAACCATCGCATGGCAGGTCCGGCCTGCCTGCTTGCGGTCTAGGTGAGAGAGGCGATAATGGAATGTGATTCGGCTAGGAAGCGTCTCGGCGTTGTGCAATTCGCAACCGTCCATTGCGCATGCGGGCGTCTTCTCTCGTGCCTATGGGTTTTCCTCCGTCGATCTCTTCTAGCCGATCTACTTAGGGACTTAGTACGACTATCGATTCCGCGAAAATAGCCGGTAAAGTTTTGGCTTTGGTGTCGGGCGACGCCGCTTTGGCTCGCCTTTCGGCTTGCGGCGACTGGTGACCGCCGGCTTGTTCGAGGGCCCGATTAGGGCGCGGTAGCCAAGTGGTAAGGCCGAGGTCTGCAAAACCTCTATGCGCCGGTTCGATTCCGGCCCGCGCCTCCAATGTTTTGGGTTTCGGGCACAGGGGCGGTTGAGTTTGGGGTGGGCGCGACGTAACCCGAACTTGACGCGGCTGGTGCCGGGCGGTGTCGATCGTGACATGGCAGAAACCCTCCTGTGGCGCGCGCTGGCGTCGGGCCTCGTGCTTGGGGCGGCGCTGGCGGCGACGGCCGGTTGCCAGCGGGCCCCGGGTGTGACGCAAGCGGCGGACGCGGGCGCGAGGATCTACCGCGAGAAATGCGCGGGTTGCCATGGCGCGAAGGGGGAGGGGGTGGACGACAAATACGCCGCTGCGCTGACCGGCGAATGGTCGTTGGCGCGGATCACCCGATACACGGCGCTGAACATGCCCGATGACGCGCCGGAGACCTTGTCACCCGCGGAGGCGCACGCGGTTTCGGCGTATGTCTTCGATGCCTTCTACTCCCCGGCCGCGCAGGCGAAGTCGCGCCCGGCCCGCGTCGAGCTCGCGCGCCTGACCAACCGCCAATACACCGTCACGGTCGCCGATCTGCTGGGTGGGTTCGCGCCGGCTCCGGCGGGCGAAGGCGAGGATTCCTCCGGCCTGGCGGCAACCTACTACAGCGTCGCGCAGCGCGGACGGTTCGACCCGGCGAAGATCGCGTACCGCGGCACCGACGCGGTGGTTGATTTCGTCTTCCCCGAGAACGGCGATCTCCGCGCGCGGCTCGCCTTGCCGCCGCTCGATCGTCCCCCGACGCCCAACTCCACCGCGCCGGCGGGCTTCTCCGCGCAGTGGCGCGGATCCATCCTGGCCGAGGAGACCGGCGACCACGAATTCGTGATCCGCACGCCCAACAGCGTCCGCGTCTGGATCAACACGGAGTCCGAGCCGCGCGGCGCCGCCGAACCCACGCTGGACATCAACGTTTCCACGCCGGCCAGCCCGGACCACCGGGTGACGGTGCGCCTCCTGGGCGGTCGGCGTTACCCTATCGCGATCGACTGGTGGGCCCTGCCGGAAAAGACGGGCTCCCCGGTGGTGCCGGCGATCGCGCTGCGCTGGAAGCCGCCGCACGGGAGCGAGCGCCCGGTGCCCGCGCGCAACCTATCGACGGCGAGGCCCGCGCCCGTGTTTGTCCTCACCACGCGATTTCCCGCGGACGACAGCAGCGAAGGTTACGAGCGGGGCGTTTCCGTGGCGAAGGCCTGGGACGAGGCGACGACGAACGCAGCCTTCGAGGTCGCGCAGCAGGTCGTGAGGCGCGCCGACCGCCTGGCGGGCACGCGGCGCGACGATCCGGAACGGCCGGCCCTGATCGAGGCCTTCGCCGCTCGCTTCGTGGGCGCCGCGTTCCGGCGTCCGCTCACGCCCGCCGAGGAAGGGCGCGAGGTGACGGCGCTTTTCCGCGCCGCGCCCGACGTTGAGACCGGGCTCCGGCGAGTGGTGCTGCTGGCGTTGAAGTCCCCGCATTTCCTTTACCCTGACCTGCCGGTGGCGGCCGCGGGTGATCGGCGGCGCGCGGCGCGCCTGTCCTTCGCGCTCTGGGATTCCGCGCCGGACGCCGAGCTGGCGCGCGCCGCGGCGGAGGGCCGGCTGCGCACGAGTGGGGAGGTGGCCGCGCAGGCGGCGCGCCTGCTGGGGGACGCGCGGGCGCGGGCCAAGGTGCGCGAGTTCTTCCACCACTGGCTGCAACTTCGCTTCGTCGAAGATCTGGGCAAGGACGCGGGGCTGTTCCCCGATTTCACGCCGGAACTGATCGACGACCTGCGCGCGTCGCTCGACCGGTTTGTCGACGAAGTCGTGTGGGGAGGGAGCTCCGATTTCCGCGAGCTGCTGCGGGCGGACTACCTCTTCGCCAACGAACGCCTCGCGGGATTCTATGGCCTGCCGGCGCCGGCGGATGCGGCGGCTCCCGGGGAATTCGCGCGGGTCATCGCGCCGGCGGGCCAGCGCGCGGGGGTGCTGACCCACCCGTACCTGCTCGCGGCGCTCTCTTACAAGGCGACGAGCTCGCCGATCCACCGGGGTGTTTTCCTGACGCGGAGCATCGTGGGCCGAGGGCTGAGGCCGCCGCCGGTGGCGCAGGCCTTCGACGAGACCTCGTTCGAGCACGGCCTGACGATGCGGGAGAAGGTCACGAAGCTGACGCGCTCGGAGAATTGCCAGGGATGCCATGCGGTGATCAACCCGCTCGGCTTCAGTCTGGAGCACTTCGACGCCGTCGGCCGCTTCCGCACGACGGATGCGGGCCGGCCCGTGGACGCCGCCAGCGATTACGCCGACGAGGAGGGGGAGGTGGTGCGCCTCGCGGGCGCGCGCGACGTCGCCGAGTTCGCCATCGCCAGCGCGCGCGCCAACCGCAGCTTCATCGAGCAGCTCTTCCAGCATCTGGTGAAGCAGTCGCCCCGCGCCTACGGACCCGACACCACCGCGCGCCTGCGGGATTCTTTCGTCGCTTCGGGCTACAATCTCCGCCAACTGATGGCTGACATCGCGACGCTCGCCGCGCTCCAAGGCGACGAGCCGCCGCGGGTAGCCGCCGTCGACAACCCCCGAGCCCCATGAACCCGCTCCACCGCCGCGAATTCCTCCGCCGGGCCGGCCTTTCCGCGGCCGTGCTGCCGTTCATCACCGGACTGCCCAGCCTCTCGCTCGCCGCACCCGCGCGGCCGCGGCAGCGGCTGGTCGTGGTATTTTCGCCCAACGGCACGATCCCCTCCGAGTTCTGGCCGGACGAGACCGGGCGTGATTTCGCGCTCAAGCGGATCCTTGCGCCGCTGGCGCCGCACCGTGAACGGCTGCTGACGCTGCAGGGCGTCTCCAATCGTATCCGCGGGGACGGCGACGGCCACATGCGCGGCATGAGCTGCCTGCTCACGGCGATCGAGCTGTTGCCCGGCAACATCATGGGCGGCTCCGGCCAGCCCGCCGGCTGGGCCAGCGGCATCTCGATCGACCAGGAGATCCGGAACTTTTTCCAGTCCAGGGAGAACACCCGCACGCGTTTCGGATCCCTGGAGTTCGGGGTGGGCGTGCAGGATCGGGCGGATCCGTGGACGCGGATGTCCTATGCGGGTGCGGGCAAGCCGGTGGCGCCGATCTCCGACCCGTACCAGATGTACGAGAAGCTCTACGGGCGCACCAAGGACCGGGAGAGTCTGCGCAGCGTGCTCGACCCCCTGCGGGGCGAGCTCTCCCGGGTGCGCGGCCTCGTGGGCGCGGAGGACCGGCGGATGCTCGAGGAGCACGAGACGCTCGTGCGCCAGCTGGAGCGGGAGTTGGCCGATGGCATCGGCGCGGACTTCCGCCTCGCGCCGCCCGAGCTCGAGCGCGGCGTCGCCGCCGACCAGAACGACCAGGTGCCGCGGCTCAGCCGGATGCAGATCGACCTGCTGGTGAACTCCCTGGCGAACGACATGGCCCGCGTCGCGACGCTGCAGTACACAAAGTCGGTCGGTGGCGCGCGCATGAGCTGGCTCGGGATTTCCGACGGGCACCATGGCCTTTCGCACGAGCCGGACAGCGACGCCGCCGCCCGGGAGAAGCTCATCAAGATCAACGAGTGGTTCGCCGGCGAAGTGCGCTACCTCGCCGATCGCCTCGCCGCGACGCCCGAGCCCGGCGGCGGGGGGTCGATGCTAGACCACACGCTCATCGTGTGGACCAACGAGCTCGGCAAAGGCAACAGCCACACGCTCGACAACATCCCGTTCGTGATGCTGGGCGGCGGCTTTGGCTTCGGGATGGGCCGCGCGCTGAAATTCGAAAAAGTCCCGCATAACCGTCTGCACCTCGCGCTTGCGCACGCCGTCGGGCACCGCATCGAGATCTTCGGCAAGGCCGATCTCTCCGCCGAGGGACCGCTGGTGCTGGGCTGACGGGGCGGGACCGAGGAAGGGCGGGAGGCGGGACGGGGATTGTGCCCGGCCGCCGAGTAACCGGCTACAGGTCGAAGGTCGCGTTCAGGATGAACTGGCGGGGATCGACGATGCGGTAGGCGTTGGGCGTGCCGTCCGGAAACGCGCTGACGGGCTGCAGCCGGCCGCTTTCCTGCACGTTGCGCACATTCAACTGCAGCGTGGCGTTCCACCGCCCCCAGACCTTGAGGCGGTAGCTTGTGAACAGGTCCACGTAGGCGCGTGCGGCGTCATAGACGGGGCGATTCGGATCCAGCGCCGTGATGATCGCCGGGAGCTGCTCCACCCCGTAATAGCCGATGGCCCCGCGATCCTCCCAGCGGACCGCGCCGCCCACGGTCAGGCGCTTCAGCCACGCGCGGTCCGTGCCCAGCCCGGCGAGCCGGTAGCTTGTGCTGAGGTTGAACCGGTAGGGCCGGATCTGCGGCCGGCTCTTCCCTTGGTTCGCCACGGCCACGTCGTACGGCGTCTTCACGCTGCTGGCGAAGAACTGCGCGGGCGAATTGCTGCCGTTGTAGCGCTCCGTCCACCACGGGCGGTTGATCTCGGGGTCGACGATGCTGGTCCACACCGGCAGCCGCTCCGTGATCCAGCGCGTCACGGCGGGTGACATCTTGGAGTCGATCGACTCCTGTTTGGTCAGGTTGAACTTCGCCGTCCAGAACGGCGTCGGGTTCCAGTTAACCTCGATCTCGATGCCCTTCGCGGTGATGTCCTGCGTCTCGGACACGAGCTCGTTCTGTTCCTCTCGGGTCTCCGGCCGGGTGAATTGGGCGATGTCGAGCTTCGTGAGCCGCACGACCTCCTGGAGAATCTGCTCGTTGGTGAGGGTGCGGCCCTGCGCGGCGGCGGCGTTGGTCACCCACGATCGTGCCCGCGTCGCGAGGTTGAAGAATTGGTTGCCGTTGGGTGAGTCGAAATCGAGGTTCCGGATGCGCTGCGCGATGATCCGCATGCTCCCGTTGCGCGAGTCGATCTGCGTCGTCTCGTACGCGTTGGCCCGCAGTACCAGCTTCCCGCCGGCGAGATTCAGCGAGAAACCGTAGTCGCGGCCGTGCCCGGTGGGATCCGGCAGGGGGCCGAGGTACAGCCCGACCGCGTAACCCTGCGGCTGGAAGCTGTTCGACTGGTTGTAGTGGAAGTTGAGCCATCGCGCCGCCTTCGCCACCACGCCGGCCGTGCTGGTGCTGCCGCCCGCCCGCACCCAGTCCGCGGGGTTGAGGTTGAACGTCGAGGGATAGTCGAGCACGACCGAGCCGTCCGGCAGGGCGCGGAAGAGCGGCGTGCCGCGCTGCCGCTGGCTGCGCTCATCCTTCCGGTAGCCGAGGGTGGTGATCACGCGGTCGCCCAGCAGGTGGCTCTGCAGCACCGCGCCCCGCGTCCGCAGCAGGGTGCGGTCCCACGTGGTAGTGGAGTCGAACCAGTAGTCCGGCGCGAGCTGCGCCTGCTCGGTGACGAAGTTCGGCGTCGCCGCCGGCGTCCCCGGGTTGATCCAGCCGCCCCAGCGGTACGGATAGGTTCCGGGCTGGAAGTCCCGCGGTGCGCGGTCGGCGTTGTGGCCGACGTTGTCGCCCACGTAGTACCGGTAATAGGTGTAGGCGACATTGAGGGGGGTGAAGTTGGACGAGGTTCCGGTGCGGGCCGGCTTCCACGGGTGCGTCGAGACGAGCAGGTCGCGCCAGATCGTGCCGCGCGACCGGTTCAGCTTGTACTCGCCGTACCCCAGCACCTGCTGCAACCCCAGCCACCGCAGCAGCCCGGGCTCCTTCCGGAGGTCCAGCCGGTAGGCGAGCTGTCCCCGGAAGGTCTCCCGTTCCGACGGCCCGCCGGAGATGCCCTTGGAGTTCCAGAAGCCGATGTAAGGGCGTTGGAAGAAGGGGTTCGGGCTGCCATCCGGCAGGCGCTCGTTGGCGTCGATGTGGAGGAACCCCGTCGCGCCCGAGCTCCCGGCCGTGCCGTAGAGGCTGCGGTTGTCGCGCCGCGAGGCCTCGCGGAAATAGCCCGCCTGCAGCGCCAGCTGCTGCCGCGACGTCTCGAGCAGGACCTGCTCCACCTGCAGGTGCGTCATCAGCGTCGTCTCGTTCAGGCGGTTCATCGCCGCCAGGTTCACGTGCCTCCAGTCGTAGATCGCCGTGCTCGTCACCGAGGGGTCGCTGGAGAAGAGCGGCTGCGTCGCCCGGATCTGCTCCGGGGTGGTGTTGACGAGAACGATGTTCTGGTTGCGCCCCTCCGGCGACGCCGTGCTGCTTGTTCGCCCGGGTCCCCAGTAACCGATGCGGCCGTCGGTATCGATGAAGAGCGCGGATTGGTCGCGGAGGCTCGCGCTGGTGAAGTAGGCGGGGAGGGTGCTCGCGGTGAAGGCGCCGGGCACCGGCACCCCGTTGATGCGAGCGGTGGTCGTCACCGGGTCCCAGGTGGGCCGGCCCGCCTTGAGCCACCCGGTGATCGCGTCGCGGGGAGGGGTGGTGTTGGGCCGGTTGCCGTCGATGTGGTAGTAGAAGTGCGAGGCGGTGAGCGTGGTCCCCCGGAACGGCTGGTAGCGTACCATCGCGTTCAAGCGGCGGGTGTCGGTGCCGGAAGGCTTCCGTACGTATCCGTCACGCTGGTACACCGCGCTGGCGCGGAAGGCGAGGACGTTGGGCCGGAGGACGCGGTTGAGGTCGAGGCTGGTGCGGCCGCCGTCGTAGCTGTCGAAACGCACTGCGATCTGGGTGCGGTCGCGGCTGGTGTTGGCGGAAGCGGGCGCCATGTTCACCGTGCCGGACGCGTTCCCCAGGCCGAACACGGTGGAATTGGGTCCGCGGCTGATCTCGACGGCGTCGAGCACCGAAGGATCCAGCGGCATGCGGCCGCTGGTCTCGAAGTTGGCGAAGGAGATGTTCGCGGAGCCGACGCCCCGCACACGGTTGGAGCCGTTCGGGTTGAGCGAGTTGTCGGTCGGGCTGCCGTTGCGGTCGACCGCGAACTCCGTGTAGGTCCCGATCCCCTCGGTGCCGGCCTCGTACAGGAAGATGTCGTTGATATCGAGGAGCGCGAAATCGGCCATCTGCTCCTTGGTGATGACGGTGATCGAGGACGCGAGGTCCTCGACCCGAGAGTTGAGCCGCGTGCCCGACATGGTGTTCGACGCGTAATAGCCCCGGCCCGAGCCGGAGACCTCGAAGGGCGAGAGGACGACGGTGTCCCCGGCGCGGGGGGCGGTCGTCGTCCCCGCGGGGGACGGCGCGGCCGCGGGAGGCGGGCTGCCGTTTTCGCGTCGCGCGACGGAGGCGGGGTCCTCCGGCGGGGTCTGGGCGGGCAGAAGCGTGGCGAGCAGGGGTAGGAGCCACGCGTGCGCGGCAAGGCGGCGGCACGGCGGCAGGGCGCGTTCGTTGGGCATGGCGGGGTGGGGTGGGGGCTCTGGCGCTCGACCAGTTCGGCGCCGATCGTCTGAGTCACCAGCGTGGCGATTCAGACAAGCCCGGACAAGGGTCTTCGTCGGAGAATCCCCGTTGGCCGCGATCCCGCCCGCAAAAGGTGAATCCTCGTCCTCGCGTCTCCGGAGGCTGGCACGACCGACGCATTTTCCCGGACCCACTCCTCATTCTCCGGTGCTCGACCATCCCTGCATCATGGCGGTGGCAGGGCATCCGCGAGACTCATGCCGATGCTGCGACGCAGCCGCTCCGAGCGTGTCCGGACCGCGCCAGCCTACTAGGGATCCGCTCCCCTGGCCGGCTAGAACGTGCCCTTCAGGCCGAAGTTCCAGTTCGCGCCGTACTCCTGGTAAAGGCGCAGGACGCGTTGGCGGCGTTCGGCGACGCCCGGCGGGGTGTCGAACCAGCGGAGTGGCTGGCCGGTGATGTTGCGGCCCTGCACGTAGAGCGAGATCTTCGGGGTGAGCCGCCAGTTCAGCGACGTGTCGAACTGCAGGACGGCCTCCCGAAAGCGGCCGTAGACCCCGTCGGCTCGCTCGTCGGTGAAGACGCCGCCGATCGATCCGTTGAACCGCCGGTAGGCGTAACCGAGACGGCCGGAAACGCGGTGCGGCGCGAGCCCGTTGCGCCTTTGGCTGGCGGTCGTGCGGGAGTACGAAAGGTTGACGCTCGTGCCGCGCAGCAGCTCCGGCAGGAACCCGAGGGTCTGTTGGTAGGAGAGCTCGAGGTTCCGGAAGCGGCGGGTCTCGACGCTGTTACGGGTGGTGCGGAAAACGTACGTCTGCAGGTCGGGATCCTCCTCGCCGAACTCCGATGCGGTGAAATCGAAGGTCTCCCGGAGATTTCGGATGTCGTTCTGGGAGACCTGCAGCGTGAGCTGACCGGGGGCGCGGTTGCCGAAATAGTAGGCGAGCCGCGCCTGGTAGTTCTTGGAGTACTCGGGCTGGAGCTCGGCGTTGGGCGCGTCGACGCGTTGGGCATCCTCCACCACGTTGTAGACACCGGTGAGGGAATCGATCGGCGGCCTCGAGATCGACTGGTTGAAGCCGGCTTGGAACTCGAGGTTCGGCGTGAAGCGGTATTTGCTCAGCACCGAGGGGAACGCGTTGAGATACTCGCTCGTCCGCGCGACTCGCGGCTGGCTGAAGAACTGGTACTCTATGCCGGGAATAGTCGTGGCCCGGCCGGCGGCGTTGACCGGAAAGCCCGCGGCGATGATCTCGCGGCGCAGGCGCGGATCATACTCCATGAAGCGGTTCTGCGTGCGCTCGAGGCGCACGCCGCCGCGCAGCGTCCAGCGCGACACCGGGCTGACGTCGAGCTGGCCGTAGCCGGCGGTGACCGTCTGCCGGAAGTTGCGGCGGTTGCCGATGAAGGCCGTGTAGTAGTTGTCGACCGTGGCGGCGCGGACGAAGTCCTGTGGCCGCGACTGAAATAGCTCGCCGATGCGCTTGCGGTCGGCGCGGGGCAGATTGCCGGTCATCCCGGCCGGACTGGTGAAGGTGAGGGCGTTCGTGGTGCCGGTCTCGAATGGATGGATCGCGATGAAACCGAGATTGGCCCAGTTGCCGTTGGTCGTGATCACGGGCAGACCGGTGGTCGCGTTATACCCTGTCAGGGTGTCGCCGCCCGGTCCGATGTAGCGCCAGAGCTGCCAGGGGGCGTAATTGTTGTTCTTGCGGTTTTCCTCCGTCCACTTGCCGCCGAACTTCAGCACCGCCGGCAGGCGGCCGAACAGCGGGAACGTCCACCTCGCGTTGGCCGAGGCGAGGTAGATCTCGGTGATCCAGCGGCTATTGGCGCTTTGCACCCGGGTGCCGCCGGTCCAGTTCCGCAGATCGAACGGGTCGGGGCCCGAGGTCTGCCGGACGCTCCACTCGTGGGAATCGGCGCGCGGCCGGGTCGCCGTCCAGTCGACCGGGATGGAGAGTGTCTCCGCCTGCGAGATGCCGCGCTCGAGCGAGACGTAGCTGTTGACGGCCCGCGAGTAATTGAACCCGCCGTCGACCGTCAGGGCGTCGAGCTTGTACTCGAACTTGGGCGAGACGGT
>CAIUOU010000048.1 GCA_903900845.1 uncultured Opitutia bacterium | reverse complement strand
CGCATGGGTGGCGAGGTCGGCTTTTCCAGCAAGGTGGGGGAAGGTTCGGTCTTCTGGTTCCAGGTGGATCTGCCGCGTGCGGAAGAGACCGGCGGTACGACGGCCAAATCGGCCGCCCTCGCCGGATTATCCGTGCTGCTGGTTGACGACCATGACGTGAGCCGCGAGCACCTCGCGCGTCAGCTGCGCTCTTGGTCGATGTCGGTCACGAGATCTTCCGGCGGCAAGGACGCCTTGGCCCTCGCGCGCGCGCGGGTCGAGGCCGGCGGCGGTTTCGATCTGGCTCTGGTCGATTTCCGGATGCCCGGGATGAGCGGAACCGCCTTCACCACCGCGTTGCGCGCGGATCCCGCCTTGAGCGGGATCGGGACGGTGCTGCTGACGACCTTCGGTGATGTCCTGCCGCGGAGCGAGATCGTGCGGGCCGGGGTGAATTTCGCCATCAGCAAGCCGGCGGCGTCGGAGCAGCTGGGCAAGGCGCTGCTGGCGGCGGCCAGGCGGAATACCCCGGGGTCGGCGCCGCCCGCCGAGGTGGCGGCTGCTCCTTCGCGCTTGGAACTCTCCGTGCTCGTGGCCGAGGATAATCTCGTCAGCCAGAGCGTACTGCAGCTGCAGCTGCGCAAACTCGGTTGCCGGTGCCGCATCGTCGGCGACGGCCGCGCGGCGGTCGAGGCCGTGCAGGCCGGCGGCTACGATGTCGTGATCATGGACTGCGAAATGCCCGAGCTCGATGGTTTCGAGGCGACGCGGCACATCCGGGCCTGGGAGCGTTCGCGCGCAGGGCAAAGCCCCGTGCCGATCATCGCGCTCACGGCCAACGCCATGCTCGGCGACCGCGAGGCGTGCCTCGCGGCGGGAATGAACGACTACCTGAGCAAACCGGCCGGTATTCCTGATCTGGTCGAGGTCCTCTCGCGGGTGACGGTCGAGAGGACCGGCTGACGGCGCGAGGGACGGCCGCGGACCGGGCCGTTCAGTCGAGCGGGCGCGGTTCGAAGTCGGTCTTGCTGACCCAGCCGGTGTTGATCCGCTCGCCGCGCATGAAGCGCTCGTGGAAGCCGGCGTGAGCTGGGTTTGCGTGCGGGTAGCGGTCGAAGACCGCGCCTTGGCCGAACATCCGCGGATCGCCCTGGGCGCGCAGTCGCGCGTGCATCTCCTCGCGGAGCGCGGAGCGGCGGGCCGCGAGCGCGGGCTCCGTCGCGAGGTTTTTAACGCAGTCGGCATCGGCGCGCAGGTCGTAGAGTTCGACTGGCGGACGCTTGCCGAAGCAGAGGCTCCAGAACGGATCGGTGCCCGCCTGTCGGCGGGCCTCGAGAATGAAGGTCTTGGTGGGGCTGGCGTCGACGTTCAGGTAGCCGGTCTCCGGGTTGCACGCCGGCCAGCGGGAGGGCTCGAAGTTCTCCAGATAGAGGTGCCCGGCCTTCACGAGCCCGCGGATCGGGTAACCGGCGTCGTCGGGCCGGCCGATGTCGTGGCGCTCCATGCCGATCAGCGCGAAATCCCGCCCGGGCACGACCTGGCCGGAGCGGTCGGCGCGGAAGATCTCCCCCAGGCTGCGGCCGGCGAACTCGGCCATACCGGCGCGTTCGCGCGGAAGGCCCGCGACCTCGAGGAACGTCGGCGCGAAGTCGACGAAGCTCACATGGTCCTCGACCACGCGGGCGCGTCCCGCGATGCCCGCCGGCCACCTCACGGCCAGCGGCACGTGGTTCGAGAACTCGTAGGCCGAGCCCTTGCCGCGGGGAAAGGGCATGCCGTGGTCGGAGGTCACGACCACGAGCGTGTTCTCGAGGAGGCCGCGCCGCGCGAGCGACTCGAGCATGCGCCCGAGATGGCGGTCGAAGTGCTCCACCTCGAAGGCGTAATCGAGCAGGTCGTGGCGCACGGTCTCGTTGTCGGGCCAGAAGGCCGGCACGCGATCGATCTCGTCGAGGCGGCGTCCGCCCTTCGCCACGCCCGAGCCGAACTCATAGCCGCGGTGCGGCTCGATGGCGCCGTACCAGAAGGCCCAGGGCTTGCCGGCGGGAGCGGCGGCGAGGAAGTCCTCGAAGTTGGCGGCGTAGTCGGCGGGTCCGATGCCGGATGCGGGCGGGGTCGCCTTGCGCTCGTTGAACGCGCGGCCGGTCATGAGCCGGGGCTGGCCGGCGGCGTTCTTGGCGACACCTGGACCCCAACCCTTGGTGGTGTGGCCGACGAACCAGCCGTTTTCCGCCAGCGCCTCGCCCCAGCCTTTGAATTCCGGCGGAAAGTAGCAGATGTGGTTGGCGGCCTCCTTCAGCTGCCACGAGTTGCGGCCGGTGAGGATGGCGGCCCGCGACGGCGCGCACTTGGCGTTGGGCGTGTAGGCGTTCCGGAAGAGGATACCCTCGCGTGCCACGCGGTCGAAGTGCGGCGTGCGCACCCACTTCGTGCCGTAGGCGCCGGCGTGCGCTCCCCAGTCGTCGGCGATCGCGAACAGGATGTTGGGCGGGGCGGCGGGTGCGGCGTGCAGCGCGGCGGATGCGAGCAAGAGCAGGAGCGAAACAAGAAGGCGGGAGGATGACATGGGGCGGGGCGGGATTGTGAAGAAAGTTCGACGCGTTAGGAAGCGCAGGATCACGGCCGATCCAATTGGATTCCCGCACCGGTAGCCACCGGGTTGATCACGAAACATACCAAGCCCTCGAAAGTCTGGTGAGGCCGGGCATCTTGCCGCCAGCGCCTGATCATCCACGGAATTCGCGCAGATCGCGGAAACGAGCGGCGCCTTGGATTGGTGTATCCGAGGCCGTTGCCTCGGATGATTCGGCGGACGTGGGCCGCGATGGATTTCCCGGCAGCCGCCGGCGTCTCAACCGCCGATCACGCGGATGCCACGGGGCGGGAACCGATGCACTTCGGGTGGCGCCGTCTTCTGTGGCGGAAAAATCCGGGGGCTCAGCGTTTGCCGGGGATCGAGAACTTTACGGTGGTCTCGGATGTCGGGTCCGCCTTGGGTGCCGGTTTCACGGTGGTGGGCGGGGGAGTGGCGTTGCGGGGCGCGGGCTCCAATGGCGAATCCGCGGCCGGCTGGAACAGGGGTGCGGGGGGCTGCTTCGCAAAGCCGCGCTCGAGCAGTTCCGCGATCTTGATGTCGCGCGTCTTGCTGTCCGGCGAACCCATCGTCACCGCGATGACGCGGCGGCCGTTGCGCAGCGCGGTCGCCGCGAGGCAGAAGCCGGCGCCGCGCGTGAAGCCGGTCTTCAGTCCATCGACCCCCGCCACCTTGCCCAGCAGGTGATTGTGGTTGTCCATGTCGATGCGCTTCGGACCGGGCCGGAAGGTGCGGCGTTTCACCGAGGTGTACTTGATGACGTCGGTGGCCTTCAGCAGGTGCAGGCAGAGCGTCGCGAGGTCACGCGGCGTGGTGATGTCGCCGTCCTCCGTGCGTCGGCTGGAGGGGGGCAGGCCGTGCGGGGTCCGGAAGGTCGTGCGGGTCATGCCAAGCGAGCGGGCGCGCGCGTTCATGAGATCGATGAACGCGGCGCGCGATCCGGCGCAATGCACGGCAAGCGCGGTGGCGGCGTCGTTGGCCGAGGCGATCATCAGCGCGTGCAGCAGATCCTCCACGGGAAAGACTTCCTTCTCGGCGAGGTAGACCTGGGAACCGCCGGTGCGCGCGGCCTCGGCCGTCGCGGTCACGGGGGTGTCCAGCGTGAGTTCCCCGCGGGAGATCTTCTCGTGCACGATCAGGAACGTCATCAGCTTGGCCACGCTGGCCGGCGGGCCGGAATAATCGGCGCGATCCTCGATGAGCACGGCGCCGGTGGCGGCGTCGACCACGATCGCGCCCTTGAAGGCGGTGGCGTCGGGGATGCCATCGTCGGGCCGGGTCGGCGCGGAACGTTTCCCGGAGGCGGCGAGGGCGGTGGAAACGCCGGCAAGGCAGGCGAGGAGGACGAGCCGGAAGCGGCGCGGCGGGAGCATCCGCGCGAGAAAGGGGAAATCGGGTCGCGCGGCGAGGACTTTTCGGGTGCGCCGCGACGGCGCGGGGATTGACGCCGGTGAGGGCGGGCGGCACGGGTTTTCCCCGTGGTTTTCAGCTCCGGCCGGCTACCCCTCACGGCCGGAATTCATCCATCCCAACCCCACCCCGCCATGGTTTCCGCCCTGCCGCGCCTCGCCCCCCGCATCATCGCCCCGCTGATCCTCGCCTTCATGCCGCTGCGTGGCGCCGCGCCCGCCGTCGCGCCCGTCCCGTCCGAGGAACGCCGGGACGGCGTCATCGAGCTCAGTCCTTTCACGGTCAGCACCAGCGGTGACGTGGGCTACGCCGCCGAGAACACGCTGGCCGGCAGCCGCCTCAACACGCGGCTGCGCGACACCGCGAGCTCGGTCGCGGTGTTCACCAAGGAGTTTCTCGACGACCTCGCGATCACGGACATCCGCGAACTGATGGAGTACACGGTGAACGGGGAGATGGACACCAACTCGCAGGGTGCCAGCTCGGAGCAGAACCGCATCATCGGCGGCCACGCGCTCACGGCCGGCGTGCAGAGCCGGGGTCTCATCGCGGGTCTGGGCATGGATTATTTCCCGAGCATCACGCCGCCGGATCCCTACCGCGTGGGGCGGTTCGAGGATGCGCGCGGCCCGAACAGCATCCTGTTCGGGATCGGCTCCCCGGGCGGCTTGCTGAACCAGACCTCGAAGATCGCCGAGACCCACCGCGACAGCGGCGCGCTGCGGCTCGGTGCGGGTTCGTGGGATCGCCGGCGCGTGGAGCTGGACCTGAATCGCGTCCTGCGGCGCGACCGGCTGGCGGTGTCGTTGGCGGCGCTGCACCAGGACAGCGGCGGCTGGCGGGCGTTCGACTTCCAGGAGAAAAAGCGCGTGTTCGGCTCGGTCACATGGCGGCCGGCGCGGAGCGTGACCATCACCGCGATGGGCGAGACGGGGCGGGACACCAACGCGGTCATCCGCTCGTTTTCCGACATGGAGCAGGTGCTCGCCTGGTATGACAACCGGCAGGCGCGCGGCGTGGACGCGGTGACCTTCGCGCCGGCGCTGGTCGCGCCCACCGCGGCGATGCAGGCGCTGGGGGTGACCGGGCGCGACGGCACGCGGGGCGGCAGCAACCGCCGCGCGGTTTTCATCGAGAATAACGGCGGGATCTTCGACGCGATCGGGACCTTTCTCTCCGGCAGCTACAACAGCTCGGTGGTGCGGGCGCCGGACGGCACCCCGGGAGTGACCGCCGGTGTGATGCGGATCCGCGACGAGAAGTTCTATCCTCTGAACGGCAACGGCGCGGGACCCGGCATGTACCGCGACCAGACGCTTTCCAACCACACCCTCACCCTCGACTGGCAGCCGCGCCGCGACCTGATCGTGAACGTGGCGCAGAACTACCAGCGCACGCTCGCCGAGGTGAACCTCATGAACGGCAACAGCCCGCTGCTGCGCGGCGACCCCAACCGCACCCTCGGGATCGCCGGCCCGGCCAACCCCTACGCCGGGCGGCTCTACCTCGATGGCAACTGGACCCGCGATATCCACTTTGGCGAGACGCGGGAAAACCGCCTGTCCGTGTCCCATACCCTGGAAACGCGCTGGAAGTGGTTCGGGCGCCACCGGCTGGCCGCGGCGCGCTCCCGCACCGACGTCACCGACATCCGGGCGAACTCCTGGCTCGTGCTCGCGGGGCGGCCCTACAACGCCGACCCGTCGAACGTGAACAACCGCATCACGGTGCGGCACTACCTGACGGAAGGGGACTTCGGCACCTACCGCGCCGGCGACTGGCGGCGCCTGCCCTCGAGCCTCAGTTTCGACGGGCGCACGTTCCAGACCGCTTACGCCAATGTGGCTTCGGGCGGGGCCGACAACGGCGGCATGATGCAGCGCATCGATTCCACGCTCGGCGCGGCGCAGAGCTTCTTCCTGGGCGGCCGCGTCGTCACGACCTACGGGTTCCGCGACGACCGCGTGAGGAACACCCAGCTGGGTTATCGCAACGACCCGGTGCGCGGCGACGTGGTCGACGGCGATCCCTCCCGCGGCGTGGTGAACCGGATGCGCGGCGGCACCCGTACCGCGGGTGTGGTCTGGCACGTGACCGACTGGATGTCGGCGATCGCGAACCGTTCCTCCAATGTGGGGGTGCCGCCCCTCGCCCGCACCACGTTCCCCGAGGGCAACCTAGCACCGCTCTCCAAGGGCCGGGGCGAGGATTTCGGCCTCGGTTTCGAGCTGCTCGATGGGCGGCTGAGCGCGCGCGCGGTGCAATTCCGCGGCAGTGAACGGGGCCGGGTCACGGCGCCCGTCGCCAACACCCTGCGCGACCGGAACGTCCGCGTGATGCAGGCCTTTGAGGAAGTCCTGGTCGGGCCGGGCCGCCCCTACACCGCCGCGCAATGGGAGCCGGTCCGGCGCAAGTATACGCCGCCGGTGAACTCTATCTCCAACGACTTCGATGCGGAGGGCTACGAGGCGCGCCTCACCGCCAACTTCACGCGCAACTGGCGGCTGGTCGCCAACTACTCCTACACCGACTCCGGGCGCGTGGGCCTCGCGCAGGAGGCGATCGACTGGTACGGATTGAAGGCCGCCGACGCGGTCGTGCTCACGCAGGGCGTGCGCCAGGACGCCGCCGGCCGCTACCTCGTCGATCCCGCCGCTTACGCCGCCGGCGGTGCGGTCGCGAAGTGGGTCGAGCTCTCCCGGCAGCATCCCGCGGCCGAACTCGGTTCCCTGACGACCTCGAACGGCCTCACGGTCGCGCAGGAGATCTTCGACCTGGTCGACACGCTGAACGATGAGAAGGAGGCGCAGCAGAAGCGCTGGGGCGTGCGGCCGCACAAGGTGAGCCTGTTCACGGCATACGATTTCCGCGGTGGCCGCCTGGCCGGGCTGACGGCCGGCGGGGGCTGGCGCTGGCGGAGCGCCAACGTGATCGGTTCCAACGCGGCGGGCGGTGAGATCACCGGCCGCGTCATCACCGCGGTCGATTTGATGCTGGCCTACTCGCTGAAGGTTCCGCGGCTGCCGGGGCGTCTGCGCCTCCAACTCAACGTCGCCAACGCGCTGGATCGCGGCGGCATCATTCCCGCGCGGCTCGCGACCGGGGCGACGGCGCCCGATGGTTTCCAGGTGCCGGGCGGGCGCGGTCTCGGCTACACCCGTTTCGATCTCATCCAACCGCGGGAGCTACGTTTCACGAGTACCTGGACTTTCTGAGGACGCGCCAAGCGACGGTGCTACCCCGCTCTCCGGCGGCTGCTCCGGAAGCCAGAACTCGAAACGCGCGCCGCGTCCGCACGTGTCGACCGCGCGGATCTCCCCGCCCATCAGCTCCACGAGGCGGCGCGAGATGCTGAGCCCGAGCCCTGTCCCGCCCTGGGATTGCACGCGATTGCCCTCCAGTTGCACGAAAGCCTCGAAGACCGACTCCAGCTGGCCTGGCGGGATGCCCGGCCCCGTGTCGGTCACCGCGCACCAGAGGCGGCGGGGTTTGTCCGTGGTCCAAGAGGTAATCTCGACGCTCCCGGCGCTCGTGAACTTGACGGCGTTGCCCGCGAGGTTGAGCAGGACCTGCTTCATGCGCTGGACGTCCCCCTTCCAGGTGAGCTCAGCCGAGTGGGCCATTTGCAGGCGAAGCGCGAGGCCGGACCGCTGGACCTCCGGCTCAAGGATGCTCGCGACCGCGGTGAGCACGGTCGAGGGCTGGAAGATCGTCGCCTCGATGCGGATCGCGCCCGCCTCGAGGCGGGAGTAGTCGAGGACGTCGGAGATGACGGACATCAGCGCGCGGCTCGAGTTCTCCAACGTCGAGAGGGTGCGGGTCTCCGACTCCGCGCGTGCCGTCGGGGTCATGCGCAGCAGCTTCACCCCGGTGACGATGGCGGTGAGGGGAGTGCGGAGCTCGTGGCTGACGGTGGCGAGGAAGACGCCCTTGGTGCGCTCGGCGGCGCGGGCGAGCACCAGCGCCGTCTCCAGTTCGGCGGTCCGCTCCTGCACCCGAGTCTCGAGGCGCGCGAGCAGGTCCTCGCGGCCGCGTCGCTCCGATTCGAGCCGGTCCGCCATCAGCGTGAAGTTGCGGATGAGTTCGCTGAATTCCTGGGGTAAATCGAGTCGCGCCGAGTCCTTGAGCAGGTCGGACTGCACGGCCGGCGCGCGTGAGAAGGCGATGAGATCCCGCCAGGCGCGAAGGAAGTCGCGCAGGGACCACGTGGTGAAGACGGAGGCGACCAGCACGGTGGTGACCGCGATGAGGAGCGACCACACGTAGGCGTCGACCACCGGGCGGAGCACATCGCCCCATTCGCGCTGCAGCGTGAGGGTCCACCCGAGTCCGGGCAGCCGGACGTGCGTGGAAAGGAACGAAACGCGCTTGCCGCCGCGGTGGGACGTAACCCGGGAAGGGGAGGAGCCCGAGCGGGTGATCGCGTTGCCGAGAGATGTGCCCTTGAGATTCTGCAGGGGTGCCTCGTCGAAACCATGCCCGGCGATGACCTGCAGACGTTGGTCGCTGAGCAGCGCCCGCCTGCTCTTCCCGTCGACCTCGCGGAGCAGAATCTCCTCCAGCGTGCCGATCAGGAGCGAGCCTTCGATCACGCCCGCGGTCCGGCCCTCCGCGTCCAGCACGGGCGCGCTCACGGCGATCAGCATGTCCTGCCCGAAACCGCGGCCGCGGAAGACGCCGGAAACGTGGGATTGGCCGGACATCATGGGTTCCCGGAAATACTCTCGGTCGGAGACCGGCCGGTTCGGCAGGTCGGGACTCCTTTCCCGGCGCGGGCCGGAGGGAGCCGCGGCGATGACCCGGCCTTCGGCGTCAGCCGCGAGCAGGGTCACGAAGAGACCCGAACGGGCGTGCAGGGTGTCGAGGGCGCGCTCCAAGGAGGCCGCATCCTCCCGCCAGCCGATCTTTTGTTGCCGGGCGGCGACCTCGGCGACGGCGCCCCTTGCCTCCGACGCCTGGCGCTCGATCGCGCCCGCCAGGTTCAGGGCGGCGATGCGGAGGTTTTCCCTGGCTTCATTGATGGCGCGGACCTCGAAGTTGCGCACGACGACCACGGTCGCCGCCACCACGGGAACGGTGCCGAACGCCACGTAGCGGCGAAGCAGCAGCGAACGGAAGTTCCGGTTCCGTCCCGCCAGCGGGGCCCCGCCCTTGGCGGGGATCTGCTCAAGCACGAGGATCGCGAGCCAGACGGCGAACAGTCCGTTGATGGGCTGCAACCAGAGCGCCTGTTGGTAGGAAGGGTCCGGGATCGGAAAGACGTCGCGGTAGAGAAACCACGAGGCCGGCGTGCCGACGAGAGCCCAGAAGGTCAGGTCGGCGAGGATCGGGTTCCGGCCGCGTCGCCAGGCGAAGCCGACCGCGATGCCCTCCAGGGCCATGAGCAGCGGCGAAAAAGGCTGTCCCCATTTAACCGTGAGCGTCGCCGCCGCTCCTGCCAGCACGATGAGCGCCGGCAACGGACCGGTGAACCGGAGCGCGATCCAGTAGAACACCACCCCCAGAACCAGTGAGTGGGCCGCGAAGATAACCGGGGCGAAGGCGTTCGCCGAGATGGCCAGCGCCGTCAGAACGGCCAGCCAGGCGAGTCGCGAGGCCGGCGATCCGGCCGGCGGCAACCCCGTCCCAGGGGCCTGCGTTACGTTTTCTAACGCCGGTCTCGCGGGCCTCATCGGGCGGTTGCGTCCGCCGGGCGCGGGCGGTCGAGCCAGCTTTTGACCGTCTCGATGAGATGTTCCGGGTCAAAGGGCTTGGTGAGGTAGGCGTCCGCGCTGGCCTTGGCCGCCGCTGCCTGCTCGGTGGTGTCCGCGTGGGCCGTGAGCAAAATGACCGGCACGTGGCGCGCGTCCGGGCGTGAACGGACTTGTTCCAGCAACCACATGCCGTCGCCTTCGGGCATGACCAGATCGGTGATCAGTAGGTCAACCTTCTCGTGATCGAACAGAGCGCACGCGGCCTTTCCGGTGGGGGCCGAGCGCACGCGGATGCCGCACAGTGCAAGCAGATCGGCGGTGGTCTCGCGGATGTTACGATCGTCTTCCGCCAGCAGGATGAGCGGCGCTTTTTCGGGCATGCAGCTGGCCGAGGCTGGGCTCGCTCCGTCGGCGGGTAAAGCATGCAGTTCCCTGGTCGCCCGCGGTTCGGCGCGATTTGCCGAAAAAATCTAGCAACGCGTGCGGCACCGTGGTCGTCTGTGCGATGTCGCGGGTCGTCCCGCGTTTTCCGCTTTCCTCTCATGGCCCCTCCGTCCCCCGCGAAACGCCCCTGGATCCTTTACTCCGTCGTGCTGCTGCTGTTCGGCGGCGCCGTCTGGTATTTCGGAATCCGGTCCGAGCCGCCCAAGTCGGGCGCGGGTAACCCGTTCCGTTCCCGGAGTGGCAAGCAGGCGACTCCCGTGCGCGCCGTCACGGCCGACAAGACCGCCCTGCCGGTTCACCTGCGGGCGATCGGCACCGTCACCGCCCACAATACCGTCACCGTCCGAAGCCGCGTGGAGGGTCCGCTCCTCCGCTTCATGTTCACGGAGGGTCAGATGGTGAAACAGGGCGACCTCCTCGCGGAGGTCGATCCGCTGCCCTACCAGATCCGGCTGACCCAGTCCGAGGCGCGGGAGCGCCAGAACACCGCCCAGCTCCAGACCGTGCGAGCGGATCTTGAGCGCTTCCGCATGCTGCACGCGCAGACGCTCCTCACGCAGCAGCAGCTTGAGGCCCAGCAGTCTCTTGTGGCCGAGCGCGAGGCCGTCCTTGCCGCCGACCGGTCCCAGGTGGACGACGCCCGTCGCCAACTGGCTTACACCCGCATCGAGGCCCCGATCGCCGGCCGCCTCGGGCTCCGCCAGCTCGACCCGGGCAATCTTATCCGTCCGGGCGACGCCGGGGGGCTGGTCGTGATCACCCAGACCCAGCCGATTTCCGTGGTGTTCACCGTGCCCGAGGTCGACCTGCAGAAGGTCCTCGAACCGCTCCGCGCCGGCCAGGCGCTGCCGGTCGAGGCCTGGGACCGCGGGGAGAGCACGCGACTCGCCGCCGGGGAACTCCGCACCGTCGATAACCAGATCGATCTCGCTACCGGTACCATCCGCCTCAAGGCCGAGTTTCCCAACGAGAACGAGCGCCTCTTCCCGAACCAGTTTGTAAACGTGCGGCTGCGCGTGCGCGTCATCAACGACGCCGTTGTCATCCCCACCGCCTGCGTGCAATACGGCTCCCGCGGCACCTACGTCTACGTCGTCAACGCGGAAAACCAGGCCAAGGTGCGCGACGTCGTGCTCGGTCCGGTGGACGGCGAGCGCCAGTCGGTCGCCAGCGGTCTCGCGGCGGGCGAACAGGTCGTGCTCGAGGGCATCGACCGTTTACGCGATGGGCGGGCGGTCACGATGGTCGGGGCCGACGGCACCGCGCCGCCGGCCGTACCCGGGGCGATGCGCAGCGACAAAGGGGGCGGCAAGAGCGGCGGCAAGGGTGAGAAGTCCGAGTCCGGACCGAAGGGCGAGAAGGGCGACAAGTCCCGCGGGAAAAAGAAGGAGCAATGAGCCCCTCCCGCCCGTTCATCCTGCGGCCAGTGGCGACCAGCCTGCTGATGGTCGCCCTTCTGCTGTCGGGCGTGATCGCCTACCGGTTTCTGCCGGTGTCGGCTCTCCCGCAGGTCGATTTCCCGACCATCCAGATCTTCACGTTCTACCCCGGCGCGAGTCCCGCGGTCACGGCCAGCGCGATCACCGCCCCCCTGGAGCGGCGCCTCGGCCAGATCCCGGGCGTCAACCAGATGTCATCGACCAGCTCGGGCGGGGCCTCGGTCATCACGTTGCAGTTCTCGCTCCAGGTTTCCCTTGGGGTTGCCGAGCAGGAGGTGCAGGCCGCGATCAACGCCGCCGGCAACCTGCTGCCCAACGATCTCCCGACGCCACCGGTCTACCGGAAGGTCAACCCGGCCGACACCCCCATCCTCACGCTTGCCGTCACGTCCGCCAGTCTCCCGCTGCCGCAGGTGCACGATCTGGTCGACACCCGGGTGGCCCAGAAGCTCGCGCAAATCCCCGGGGTCGGCATGGTCAGCCTTGCTGGAGGCCAGCGTCCCGCCGTGCGCGTGCAGGTGAATCCGGGCGAGCTCGCGCAACGTGGCCTCAATCTCGCGGATGTGCGCTCCGCGATCGCGGCGGCCAGCGCCAACCAGCCCAAGGGCAGCTTTGACGGGCCCGTGCGGACGATCCTGATGGACGCCAACGACCAGCTGCGCTCGGTCGAGGAGTTCCGCAACCTGATCATCGCATGGCGCGGCGGCGCGCCGCTGCGGCTGGGGGATGTCGCCCGGGTGGAGAATGCCGCCGAGGACCGCCGGCTGGCGGCCTGGGCCGACCGCCTGCCGGCCGTGCTGGTCAACGTGCAGCGCCAGCCCGGCGCCAACGTGATCGAGGTGGTTGACCGCGTGCAGGCCCTGCTGCCGCAGTTGTCGGCCAACCTGCCGGCTGCCGTGGAGATGACGGTGCTCACGGACCGCACGCAGAGCATCCGGGCTTCGGTCCGCGCCGTGCAGCACGAGCTGGTCTTCGCGGTGCTGCTGGTCGTGCTGGTGACGTTCATCTTCCTGCGGAACGTCGCCGCGACGATCATCCCCAGCATCGCCGTGCCGCTGTCTTTGATCGGCACGTTCGGCGTGATGCACCTGGCCGGGTTCTCGTTGAACATCCTCACGCTGATGGCGCTCACCATCGCGACCGGCTTCGTCGTGGATGACGCGATCGTGATGCTGGAGAACATCGCCCGGTACCGCGAGGAAGGGGAGCCGCCGCTGCAGGCCGCCCTCAAGGGTGCTTCGCAGATCGGGTTCACGCTGGTTTCGCTCACCATCTCCCTGATCGCGGTGCTGATCCCGCTGCTCTTCATGGGCGACGTGGTCGGGCGGCTCTTTCACGAGTTCGCCATCACGCTGGCCGTCTCGATCCTGATCTCGCTGGTCGTGTCGCTCACGCTCACGCCGATGATGTGCGCGCGCATGTTGCCGGATAACGCCGGGCATCACGGCGGGGCGGGAGCGCCCGGATTCCTCGACCGTGTGATCGCCCGCTACGGCGTGTGGCTGGATTGGGTGCTGGAGCGTCAACGTCTCACCCTGGGCGTCACGGTCGCCACCCTGGTCGTCACCGCCCTGCTGTGGGCCCTCCTGCCGAAGGGGTTCTTCCCCGTGCAGGACAACGCCGCGCTGCTGGGCGTCACCGAGGCGCCCCAGTCGGTTTCCTTTAGCGCGATGGCGGACCGGCAGCAGGCGCTCGCGGCGAGGATCCTCGAGGATCCGGCGGTGGTCAGCCTGTCATCCTTCATCGGGGTCGACGGCACCAACGCCACGCTCAACAGCGGCCGGATGCTGATCAACCTGAAGCCCCACGGCGAGCGGCGCGAACGGGCCGGCGAGGTGATCGACCGGCTGCGCGCCGCCACGCTTTCCGTCTCGGGCATCGCCCTCTACCTCCAGCCGGTGCAGGAGCTAACCATCGAGGACCGCGTGAGCCGCACGCAGTTCCAGTTCACCCTGACCTGCCCGGATGAGAAGCTCCTCGAGGAATGGACCCCGCGCCTGGTCTCGCGCCTGCAGGATCTCCCGCAGCTTTCCGACGTGGCCAGCGACCTCCAGGCGGAGGGGCTCCAAGCCTACGTGGAGATCGATCGCGACGCCGCGAGCCGGCTCGGGGTGACCGTGGCCGACATCGACGACACGCTCTACAGCGCCTTCGGCCAGCGGCAGGTCTCGACGTTGTTCACGCACACCAGCCAGTACCGCGTGGTGCTGGAGGTTGATCCGCGGCTCACCACCGGGCCGGGCGCGCTCGGCGGCATCTTCGTGCGCACGCGCTCGGGCCGGCCGGTGCCGCTCTCCAGCGTCGCCCGGGTCACCGAGCGTCCAACGGCGTTGCTCATCAACCACGTGGGCCAGTTCCCCGCCGTCACGATCTCTTTCAACCTGGGCGAGGGCGCCTCGCTGGGCGAGGCGGTGAGGGCGATCGAGATCGCGGCGGCCGCGGAGGAATTGCCCGAGGCGGTCGAGATGCGTTTCCAGGGAGCGGCCCTCGCGTTCCGCAACTCCCTCTCGAGCACGCTGCTGCTCGTGCTCGCCGCGATCGTGACCATGTACATCGTGCTGGGCGTCCTGTACGAGAGCAGTATCCATCCGATCACGATCCTCTCGACGCTACCTTCGGCCACGGTCGGCGCGCTGCTCGCCCTGTGGGTGACGGGGCGCCCGTTGGACATGATCGCGATCATCGGGATCATCCTGCTGATCGGACTCGTGAAAAAAAACGGCATCATGATGGTCGACTTCGCCCTCGAGGCGACGCGCCGCGGCGGGTTGTCCCCGCGGGAGGCGATCCGGCAGGCCGCGCTCCTCCGGTTCCGACCCATCCTCATGACGACCCTCGCCGCGCTTTTCGGCGCGCTGCCGCTGATGTTCTCCTCCGGCTCGGGCGCCGAGTTGCGGCAGCCGCTGGGCATCGTGATGGTGGGCGGTCTCCTCGCCAGTCAGGTGCTCACTTTGTTCACCACCCCGGTCGTCTACCTCTTCTTTGACCGCGTCGCCGCGCGCTCGCGCGGTCGCCGCAAGGCGCCGGCCGGCGCCGGCGAGCCGGAGACCGTGCGGGCATGAACCTTTCGCGGCCCTTCGTTCGACGGCCGGTCGCGAGCAGCCTCGTGGCGGTCGGCCTCGTCCTGGTCGGCGCGCTCGCCTACGGGCTGCTGCCGGTCTCGCCTTTGCCGCAGGTGGACTTTCCCACCATCCGGGTGAGCGCCTCGCTGCCCGGCGCCAGCCCGGAGACGATGGCGGCCAACGTCGCCGCCCCGCTTGAGCGTGCCCTCGGCAGCATCGCGGGCGTCACGGGCATCTACTCCGACAGCCGCCAAGGCGCCACGAGCGTGACGCTGGAGTTTTCCCTCGATCGTCGGATCGACGAGGCCGCGCGCGACGTCCAGGCGGCCATCAACGCCTCCCGCGGCGAACTGCCGGCCGGCATGCCGGGTAATCCCACCTTCCGTAAGTCCAATCCGGCGCAGGCTCCCATCATGTCCCTGGCCCTCAGCTCGCCCAATATGGCTCCCGGGCGGCTCTACGACTTCGCGGTCACCATCCTCGCGCAGAAGATCGCCCAGATCAACGGGGTGGGGGAGGTGTCCGCCGGTGGAGCCTCCCTGCCGGCCGTGCGCGTCCAACTCAACCCGCATGCGCTTTCCCACTATGGCATCGCGCTCGACGAGGTGCGGCGCGCGATCGCCACCACCAATTCCCTTCGGCCCCGCGGGGTGATCGGCGACAGCGACCGCCAGTGGGAAGTTCACATCAGCAGTCAGTTGCGCCGCGCCGAGGAGTATCTCGGTCTGGTCATCCGCTACCGCGACGGCGCGCCGGTCCGGCTTGGCGACGTCGCCAAGGTCACCGACTCCGTCGAGGACCGGTATAGCGTGGGTTTCCACAACGACCGGCCCGCTGTGCTGCTCAACATCAGCCGCCAGCCCGGCGCCAACATCATCGAGACCATTGATGCCATCAACGCCCAGCTGCCCGCCCTGCGCGCACTGCTGCCGGCCGATGCCGACCTCGCGGTGGTCATGGATCGTTCGCCCGGCATCCGCGCCACCCTGCGGGAGTCGCAGCGCACCCTCTTCATCGCGGCGGGCCTCGTCATGCTCGTGGTCTTTCTCTTCCTCGGCAACGCCCGCGCCGCCCTTATTCCGTGCCTCGCCATCCCGGTGTCCGTGATCGGCTCGTTCGGCATCATGTATCTCTACGGGTTCTCCCTGAACAACCTGTCCCTGATGGCTCTCATCGTCGCCGCCGGGCTCGTCGTCGACGACGCGATCGTCGTGCTCGAGAACATCACGCGGCACATGGAACGCGGGCTTTCGCCCTATCGCGCCGCCGTCCGCGGCTCCGGGGAGGTCGGCTTCACGCTGCTCGCCATGACCCTCGCGCTCGTGGCCGTGTTCGTCTCCATCCTCTTCATGGGCGGTCTCGTCGAGAAGCTCTTCCGTGAATTCTCCATCACCCTCGCGGCCGCCATGCTGGTCTCGCTCGCCGTGTCTCTCACGCTCACCCCCGCCTTGTGCAGCCGCTGGCTGCGGCGGCCGCGGGCCGGCGAGGGCAGCGCCTTCAGTCGCGCGACCGAGCGTTTCTTCGGCCGCGTCCGCGAGGGCTACGCGCGTTCCCTCGGCTGGGTGCTTCGCAACGCCGCCCTCACGCTCATCATCCTGCTCGGCTCGATGGCGGTCACCGTCGCCCTTTACGTCCGCATCCCCAAGGGCTTCCTGCCCGCGCAGGACACCGGCACGCTGTTCGGTTTCGCGCGCGGCGACGACGCCTTCTCGTTCGAGATGATGCGCCCCAAGATCGAGGTCTTCCGGAAACACATCCTCGCGGACCCCGCCGTGCAGGACGTCATCGGCTACGCTGGCGGCACCTCGGGCATCAGCAACGCCCGCATGACCGTGCGACTCAAGCCGCTCGCCGAACGCAAGGTCTCCGCCAACGACGTCGTCAACCGTCTTCGCTTCACCGCGCCGCAGGTCGCCGGCGGCATGCTGTACCTCTACGGCGCGCAGGACATCGATCCGCCACGGATGTCCGACGGCAGTTCCTACGATCTCACGTTCATGGCCAGCGACCTCGAGTTGCTGCGTACCTGGATGCCGCGGATCACCGCGGCGCTCCGCGAGGTGCCGGAACTCACCGACCTGGAGGGGCCTTCCGAGGGCGGCACCGCGCGGGTGTCGCTGAAGATCGACCGGGAGGCCGCGCGGCGGCTCGGGGTCGACATGCAGACGGTTTCGTCCGTCCTGAACAATTCCTTCAGCCAGCGGCAGATCGCGACGTTGTACGACCGGCTGAACCAGTACCGCGTGGTGATGGAACTGGAGCCGCAGTACACAGCGGACCCCTCGGTGCTCGACAAGGTGGAGGTGGTGGGCGCCAACGGCACGCGGGTGCCCCTTTCCACCTTCGCGCGCTACGAGTTCTCCCAGGTCGATGATCGCGTGCGTCACCGGAGCCAGTTTGCCGCCGAGAACGTCGGGTTCGCCCTCGCCGAGGGCGTCGCTCTCGAGGATGCCCTTGCCGGCATCGACCGGGCCCTCGGCGGCATCATGCTGCCCGCCGACATCCAGGTGCGCATGGGCGGCTCCGCGCAAAACTTCCAACGCACCATCCAGGCGCAGCCCTTTCTGATCCTCGGAGTCCTCGTCGCCGTCTACCTCGTGCTCGGGATCCTGTACGAGAGCCTGCTTCACCCCGTCACCATCCTGTCGACGCTGCCCTCGGCCGGGCTGGGCGCGCTCCTGGCGCTGCGGCTGACCGGGACCGAATTCTCCCTGATCGCGCTGCTCGGGTTGTTCCTGCTCGTCGGCATCGTGATGAAGAACGCCATCCTGATGATCGACTTCGCCCTGCTGGCCCAACGCCAGCGGGGGTTGAGCCCGGCCGACGCGATCTTCGAGGCGGCGCAACTCCGGCTGCGCCCGATCCTCATGACGAACTTCGCGGCCCTCCTCGGCGCCCTTCCTCTGGTGCTCGCCTCCGGCGAGGGGGTTGAGATGCGCCGACCCCTTGGTCTCGCCATCGTGGGCGGGCTTTCGGTGAGCCAGTTGCTCACGCTCTACACCGTGCCCGTCGTCTACCTGTGGCTCGACCGCGTGCGCCTTCGTTTCCAGCGGACCCCAGCCGCTCCGGCCGTGCGAGAGGCTGCGGCCTGAAGTCGCGGAGCCGTTTCCGCCCGGGGCAAAAAAGAAAGCCGGCCGCGATGCGGCCGGCTTTGCAAAGTGGAACGGGGGCGTTGATCAGACGCGGCCGAGGTAAGTGCCGTCGATCGTGCTCACGCGGATGACTTCGCCTTCCTTGATGAACAGAGGAACCTGCACGACGAGGCCGGTCTCGAGCTTGGCAGGTTTCTGCACGTTGCTCGCGGTGTCGCCCTTCACGCCGTCGGCCGATTCCACCACCTTCAGCGCCACGGTGGAGGGAAGGTCGACGGAGAGCGGCCGCTCGTCGACCCAGAGGACGTCGACCTTGCCGCCCGGGGCGAGGTAGTTCTTCACGTCTCCCAGTTGGGTTTCCGTCAGCTCGATCTGCTCGAACGTCTCCGGATCCATGAACGCGTAGGTGTCACGGTCGGCGTAGCTGAACTCGAGGGTCTTGCGGTCGGTCGGGAGCACCTCGACGGTGTCGGTCGAAGCGAAGCGCTGGTCGAGGGCCTTGCCGTAGCGCAGGTTGCGCATCTTGATCTGCACGAAGGCGCGCAGGTTTCCGGGCGTGCGGTGCTGCGTCTCCATGACGAGGTGCGGCTCGCCGTTGAATTTGATGACCTGACCTTTGCGGATGTCGTTGGCTGCGGGCATGGCGGAGGAGGGCTGACGGGCGGGTGCTGAGAGAAGAAAGGTGGAGAGCCGAGCGCCGCGCGAAAAGGGTGTCAAGGCCGCGGACGCGGGCCGCGCGTTGGGCGCACGGTTGAACCGCTTCCACCCGCGGAGCCCATCTCCGCGCTTGCGCTGTTTCCGCGCTCCTCGCGACACTCGGACCAAGCATGAAGCAACGCACGCTCGCGCGCGAGGTCTCCGTCGAAGGCGCCGCGCTCCACACCGGGGAGAAGGTCACGCTCCGTCTGAAGCCCGCCGCGGCCGGCGCGGGAATCGTCTTCCGCCGGACGGACCTGAATGGTTCCCCTGAGATCAAGCCGCGGGTCGACCTCGTCACGGACCTGGTGCGCGCCACGACCATCCAGTCGGGACACGCCAAGATCCACACGGTGGAGCACGTGCTCAGCGCGCTCCACGGCTGCGGGATCGACAATGTGGTGGTCGAGATGAACGCCTCCGAACCGCCGATTCTCGATGGCTCCGCGCGGCCCTATGTGAACCTCATCCTCCAGGGTGAGCCGGTCGAGCAGGAGGCCGACCGCGAGTACTTCGAGCTCGACGCCCCGGTTTCGGTCTCGCGCGGCAATTCGTCCGTCATCGCGCTGCCGTGCGATCAGCTGAAGATCTCCTGCACGTCCGCCGACGACCGTGGCATCCACACGCAGCACCTGTCCCTCGCGATCGACCCCGACGTTTACATGGCGCAGATCGCCGCGGCGCGCACGTTCGCGATCTACGAGGACATCGAGGAGTTGCTGAAGCTCGGCAAGATCAAGGGCGGCTCGCTCGACTGCGCGGTCGTCATCCGCGGTGACAAGATCCTCTCCAAGGAGCCGCTCCGCTTCCCCGACGAGTTCGTCCGGCACAAGATCCTCGATATCATTGGCGACGTGATGCTGCTCGGCCTGCCCCTGAAGGCGCACATCGTCGCGACCCGTCCGGGGCACGCCATCAACGCGGAGCTTACCAAGGCGTTGTTCGCCCGCCTGGAGGAACGCCGCAAGGCCCCGAAGCGGAAGGAGCGCGCGGCCCGCCCCGTGGGGGTGCTGCCGACCGAGACCTCGCTGGACATCCGGCGCGTACTCGAGACCCTGCCGCACCGTTATCCGTTCGTGATGGTGGACCGCGTGATCGAGTTCATCGGCAACGACGAGCTGGTCGCGGTGAAGAACGTCACGATCAACGAGCCCTACTTCATGGGGCATTTTCCGGATAACCCCGTGATGCCCGGCGTCCTGCAGCTCGAGGCGATGGCGCAGGCGGCCGGCATCGTGATGATGCGCCGCACCGCCGGTGCGGGAAAGACGGCGTTCTTCATGAGCGCCGACAAGGTGAAGTTCCGGCGTCCGGTACGCCCGGGCGACCAGCTCCTCATCAACGCGAAGATCACCAAGGCCCGTGGCGACAAACTCGCCGTCGCCGAGTGCAACTGCACGGTCGGCGGCCAGGTGGTCTCATCGGCTGAGCTGATGTTCGGCCTAGTGGAGGAGGGTGAGGCCTGAGACCATGGCGGCACTGATCCACCCCACGGCCATCGTTGAGCCGGGCGCGCGTCTGGGCGACGGCGTCGAACTCGGCGCCTACGCCTACGTCGGCGCTCAGGTTGAGCTCGGCGCCGGCACGAAGCTCCACCACCACGCCTCGGTGGAGGGCAACACGGTGCTCGGCTCCGGGTGCGAACTTTTTCCTTACGCCTGCATCGGCGGGCGCTCCCAGGACCTGAAGTTTCGCGGCGGCAACCCCGGCCTGCGCGTCGGCGACCGCAATGTCTTCCGCGAGTACGTCACCCTTCATTGCGCCACGCACGACGGCGCCTTCACGCGCGTCGGCTCCGGTAACACGCTGCTCGCGGGATGCCACGTCGCGCACGATTGCGTGCTGGGCGACCACATCGTGATGAGCAACGGCGCCGTGCTGGCCGGGCATGTGGTCGTGGAGGATCACGTGGTCATCGGCGGCTACGGCGGCGTCCACCAATTCTGCCGCCTCGGCGCCTATGCGATGCTCTCCGCCACGGCGAAGCTCGTCCATGACCTTCCCCCTTTCTTCATCGCCGATGGCACGCCGGCCCGGGTGCGGGCGATCAATCAGGTCGGTCTGGAGCGCAATGGATTCGCCCCGCAACAGCTCGACCGCGTGAAGCAATTGCACCGGATTCTTTATCGCGACGGCCTCAACCGCACCCAGGCCCTCGAGCGTATCGCGAGCCATCCGGCGGCCGACAGTCCCGAGTTCAGCCGGTTCCGCGCGTTTTCCGGCGCGAGCAGCCGCGGGCTGGCCCCGGGCGGCCGCTGATCGCCCGCTTGGGCGCCGCCGTCACTTCTTCTTGTAGACGGTCGCGGGATCGAAGAGCCGCTGGGCCGTCGTGGTCAGCCGGTAACCCGACGCCTCCGCACCCTCCACATCGGTAAGGCGGCGGTAGAAGCACGACTTGAAGCCGTTGTGGCAGCTGGCGTTGGCCGCGCCAGTCTGCTCGACCTTGATCAGGATCACGTCCTGGTCGCAATCGGTGCGCAGCTCGCGCACGTGCTGCACGTTACCGGATTCCTCGCCCTTCACCCAGAGCTTGTTGCGCGACCGGCTCCAATAGGTCGCCTTTCGCGTGCGGAGGGTGTGCGCCAGAGCCTCGGCGTTCATAAACGCGAACATCAGCACCTCGCCGCTCTGCGCGTCCTGCGTGATGCAGGGGATCAGGCCGTCGGGTCCGAATTTCGGCTGCAGCGTGGCGCCGAGCTCGATCTCGATGGTCGTGGTGCGCGCGGGAAAGACGGGATTGCTCATGGCGGAGGAAAAGTGGAGCCGCGGCGTCCGCGCCGTGGCAACCCAAAGCTCCGCCTTGCGGCTTCAGCGCTGAGTTCGGACTTTCGGCCGGAATGCTTCGTTGGCAGGCGAACCGTTTCACCACGGAGTCACAGAGGCACGGAGGACCAAGAAAATCTGGAAATCAGGAACTCAGGGCTGAGTTGCTAGGCGGCTGGGAGACACGGCGAGGTGGGCCCGCGGAATACACGGAGAACACGGAACCAGCGGCGAAGGAGCGAATGAGGGGTTGAGGGCTCTGGCGCACGGCGGGCGCAAGTTTCCGCATTACTCCCATTCACTTTCCCACATCCCGCCCGGCACGGCGTAGCCGCGCCGGGCGGAAAGGCGCCGCGGGGGACTTTACGGACGGTCGCCCCCGTGTATGTTCCGCGCCGATGAAGCGCGCTTGGTCATGGCTTGGCGTCGGGCTGGCCCTGCTGACAGGGGCAGGTTGCTCGTCGTCGCAGATGAGCCGCATCGATCGCAACCGCGACGTCTACGAAACGTGGCCGCTCGAGGTGCGGCAGGCGGTCCTAGACGGAAAGGTGGAACCGGGCATGAACGCCGACATGGTGCGGGTGGCTTGGGGTGAGCCGAGCGAGGTGAGCGTTTCCCCCGCCGGGGACGAGATCTGGGTCTACACCAAAGGCGGAGATCCGGGCTCCGTGATCTATCCCGGTTCCGCCGGTATGGGTACGGTCGGAATGGGAGGAGTTGGCATCGGCATGGGCGGCCCCGGGATCGGCATCAGCACCGGCCGCGGGGGAACTGTGATCGGTTCCACCGGTGGCGTAGGCATCGGCATCGGCTCCGGAGGAGTCGGGGTCGGCGGCACGGGCATCGGTATCGGGGGCGTCGGCGGCATGGGCGGGATCGGTGGCCCGATCGTCACGCGGCCCACCATGCCCGATGTGCGCGAGGTGGTATTTCGCAACGGCGTCGTGGTGCGGGCGGACAATCCGTAGGCGGGATCGATCGACGGGGTTTTCCGAGAAGCTCCGCGGGGGGCAACCACGGTTTGACCCGGATGGAAACCGATGCCGAGTGCCATGGTTCGCTGTCGCCGCGGTTGGCAGCCGCGGACGATGCCGGACTGGGAACGGCCGAAGGCATTCCCGAAACGCTCCGCGTTTTTGACCGCGGATTTCGCTGATGGCGCGGATGGGGAGAAAACGGCCTCGTTTCTTTGTATCCGGCGGAAAATCGTTTGATTCCCGAGCCTAAGGTAATTCCTGTATTAGAGAAGCCATGACACCCTCCTCCGCCTCTCGTTTGATCCGCGTTCTTCTCGCGCTGTTCGCGTCGCACGTTGCGGCGTTCGCCCAGGGCAAGTCTGCCTTGGTGCTCGCCCAGCTCGCGACGGCGCCGCACGTCACCAACGAGGTGCTCGTGCAATTCCGCGCTGGGGCAACCCCCGCGCAAAAGTCCGCCGCCCTCGCCCGGATCTCCGGCACACGTGACTCCAACGTCGTGAATAGCGCGTGGCGCCGCGACGGTCTGGGTGACCTTGATCTCGTTCGTCTGCCTCCGGGCCTTTCGGTGGCTGCCGGTATCCTTGGCCTGCAGTCCGACAGCGCGGTCTCCTTCGCTGAGCCCAACTGGATCTACCAGCACTTCGCGACGTCGAATGACACGTACTACACAAACGGCAGCCTCTGGGGCGCGTACGGTCCCAACACGACTCCCGGGAACGCGTTCGGTTCCGGGGCGGCGGTGGCGTGGGCAGGCAACAAGACGGGATCCTCCACGGTCGTCGTCGGAATCATCGACGAAGGGGTGCAAATTAACCATTCGGATCTCGCCGCCAACATCTGGAAAAACACGGCGGAGATCGCCGGCAATGGGCGGGACGACGACGGCAACGGTCTGGTCGACGACGTGAACGGTTGGGATTTCGCCGGCAATAACAACTCGGTCTACGACGGAACCGCCGACGACCACGGAACCCATGTCGCTGGCACAATAGGTGCCGTTGGCGGCAACAGCGTGGGCGTCGCCGGCGTCTGCTGGAACGTGAAAATGATCCCGGTGAAATTCCTGGGCGCCACGGGTGGAACCACCGCCAACGCCATCAAAGCGGTGGATTACCTCACCGACCTGAAGACACGCCACAATTTGAATCTGGTCGCCTCCAATAACTCGTGGGGCGGCGGCGGTTTCTCCCAGCTCCTTTTTGACGCGATCGGTCGGGCCAACACGGCGGGCATCCTGTTTGTGGCGGCGGCGGGCAATGCGTCTTCAAACAACGACTTGGTCGTGAATTATCCGTCCAACTACAACCACCCCAATGTGATCGCCGTAGCTGCCATCACCAGCTCGGGCGCTTTGGCCAGTTACTCCAACTATGGTGCGACGCAGGTTGATCTGGGTGCTCCTGGAAGCGGTATCTGGTCCACCGTGCCGGGCAGGAAGAATGCTTCCAGCTATGCCTCCTACAACGGCACTTCGATGGCTACGCCGCACGTGACTGGCGCCTGTGCGCTCTATAAGTCGATTAATCCCACCGCCGATGCTGCTTCTATCAAGGCCGCGATCCTCAATTCCGCCTCGCCCACAAATTCTCTCATTGGCAAGACCGTCACGGGCGGTCGCCTGAACGTGAGCGGCTTCTGACGAGCCCCAATCGTTGGTCCTTTCCGAGGCCGGGCCTTCGCGGCCCGGCCTTTTCGTTTTCCGGCGGCGAGAAATACACCGCGACGAGACGTGAGTCTGCGACCGGTTCACCCCGTCAAACCAGCCCGAGCCTCCGGTAATCCAGCACGGTGTGGCTGATCGCGCCGGCCGCCAAGGCGGCGCGGTCGGTCAGTGGTTCAGCGGGTGAGAGGTCATCGCCGAGGCGGAATACCAAACGGTGCGTGCCGTCGTCCTGTGCGGGAGTGAAAAGGCCCGGCACCACGACATGTGCGGGGACGGTCCGGCGTACCGGAGTCGCGGGACCGCAGGGCAGGGGGAAGTTCACGTTATGCACGATGAAGCTGCGGCGCGGGGTCGACGCCGCCAGCTCGGGCGCGAGTCGCGCCGCGTGCGCGGCTGAGGCGCGCAGGGTCGCCAGCAAGTCGGCATCAGGACGGTCGTCCGACGCCTTGAGGCGGTCGTAGGTCTCCCGGCTCATGTCCTGCGAGAGCGCGATGCCGGGCAGGCCGTGCAGCGCGCCTTCCCACGCGCCGGCGATCGTGCCGCTCGCGATGATGAAACCGAGCGAGGCGTTCAGTCCCGTGTTGATGCCGCTGATCACCGCGTCGAGGTGAAGCCCCTCCGGCAGCAGGTGACCGATCGCGATGTTCACCGCGTCGCACGGCGTGCCGTCCACGATCCAGGTCGGACACCCGAGACCTCGGTCAGCCGCCGTCACATGCACCGGCCGGCTGCGCGACTTCGCCGCGCCCACCCAACTCTGCTCGTGCCGGGGCGCCGCCACGCGGACGTCGTGGCCTGCCGCGACCAGCGCGTGCACGAGCTCGTGCAGAAAAACACATCCGATGCCGTCGTCGTTCGTGACCAGAAAACGCATCGCGCGATCGGGCCAACAAGGCCGTTCCCCGGCAAAGGTTTTGTTTTTCGGGAAACGCGAAGGACCCGCGGTGGTTCAACCTCCGGTGAAGCTAACGCGGCGAATTCGAAACCCCAACGCGCTTTCGGATAGTCGAGTCACGGTCGTAAGGCGCCTCCGACTCGCTCCGCGGGTGAGTAACCACGGATGGACACAGATGGACACGAATAACCCTCCGGGCTCAGGCGTCCCGGAGATCTCCAACGTCTTCACTCATGCGTGTCTTTCCGGGTGTTCCGTGGGCAAGCCTCGGTTTCTTCGTTTTCAACGCCGCATCCGGTACCACTTTCCCCTCATCCGCAGTAGAGAGGGTTCGCGGGTGAACTTCTCAAGTTCGTCGATCGGCACCCAGGCGAGGGCGTGCGATTCGGTGCTCACTTGAAAGTCTTCCGTGGTCGTCGCCTGGAGCGCGAAACGCGCGTCGAAATGTTCGTGTGCGGGCGTGTCGCCGCGCGCGGGGATGGGGTGGATGTCGAGATCGAAGATCCCGTCGCCGCAGCTCACGAGGCCCGGCAGGCCGGTCTCCTCGAGAGCCTCGCGGGCCGCGACCGCCGCGATGTCGGGGTCGCCGTCGGCATGGCCACCGGGCTGAACCCAGATGTTCAGTTTGCGGTGGTGCGTGAGGAGCACGTCGGAGCCGTCGCGGCTCGTGATCCAGGCCGAGCCCGTGACATGCCCCGGCTCCAAGGAGCGTTCGAAGCAGCGCGGTTGGCTTTCCACGAAAGCGGTGAACCGGGAGAGGCAGGTGGCGTCCGCGGCGTCGACCGGCCGGTAGCGACGCAGGAGTTCGAGCAGGGCGGCGCGGTGCATGGTTTCCGGTCAGACGGCCGGCACGCGCGGCGGGAGACAAGCGTGGAGCTTGTCCCTTGCGGGCATGAAAAAGCCGCGGCCCGGGCGGGACGCGGCTTTGAGGTTTTGAATTTTCCGGAGCTCAGTTCGCGGGAGCCGCAGGAGCGTCGGGCGCGGCGTCGGCGGGCTGACCCGGCTTCTGCGCTTCCATCTCCTTCATGGCGGCCTTGCGCGACAGACGCACCTTGCCGGAGCGCTCGTCGATGCCGACGCACTTCACCCAGATCATTTCGCCCATCTTGACGACGTCCTCGGTGCGGCGCACGCGGAAGTCGGCGAGCTCGCTGATGTGGCAGAGGCCTTCCTTGCCGGGGGTGCACTCGACGAAGCAGCCGAACTCCTTGATGCCGGTGACGCGGCCGTTGTAGAGCTTGCCGACCTCGATCGGGGTGCCGCCGCCGCCGGAGCCGCCGCCGCACAGGCCGTCGACCTCGGCGATGGCGCGGGCCATCGCGTCGCCGTTGTTGGAGTAGATGAACACCTTGCCCGAGTCGTCCTCGGCGATGTCGATCTGCGCGCCGGTCGTTTCGGTGATGCGGCGGATGGTCTTTCCGCCGGGCCCGATGAGCAGGCCGATCTTCTCGGGATCGATCTGGATCGTCTGGATGCGGGGAGCGTACTTGCTGAGGTCGGCGCGCGGTGCGGGCAGCGAGGCGAGCATGACCTTCAGGATCTCGATGCGGGCGTCGCGGGCCTGCATGATGGCGATCTTGGCGATCTCGAAGGGCAGACCGCTGATCTTGAGGTCAAGCTGGAAGCCCGTGATGCCCTTGGTCGTGCCGGCGAGCTTGAAGTCCATATCACCGAAGTGGTCTTCCTCACCGAGGATGTCGGTGATCGTGACCCACTTCTCGATGCCGCCATTCGCGTCGCTCTGCGTCATCAGCCCGCAGGAGATGCCCGCCACGGGGGCGGTGATCGGGACGCCGGCGTCCATCAACGACAGACAGCCGCCGCAGATCGAGGCCATCGAGGTCGAGCCGTTGGACGACATGATCTCGCTGACGACGCGGATGGAGTAGGGGAACGCGTCTTCCGGGGGCAGCACCGGCACGAGCGAACGCTCGGCGAGGGCGCCGTGGCCGACCTCGCGGCGGCCGGGAGCGCCGAAGCGGCCGGTCTCACCGACCGAGAACGGCGGGAAGTTGTAGTGGAGGATGAACGACTTGGACTTCGCGCCGCCGGTGAGGCCGTCGAGCTCCTGGGCGTCCTTGGTGGGCCCGAGGGTGGTGAGGGCGATGTTCTGGGTGTCGCCGCGCTGGAACGTGGCGGAACCGTGGACGCGGGGCAGCACGCCGACCGAGGCGTTCAGCGGGCGCAGGTCACGCTGGCCGCGGCCGTCGGCGCGGACGCCCTTCTCAAGGACGTTCTTGCGGTAGGCCTTGTACTGCAGGTCCTCGAACACGACGTTCAGGTCGACGTCGGTGAACTTGTCTGCCCCGAGCTCGGCGACGAGGGCGGCCTTGGCCTCCTCCTTGAGTGCCTTCACCCCGGCGGAGCGGGCGGCCTTCTCCTTGCCGAAGATGGCGGCGACGATGCGTTCCGTCGGGACGACGCGCTCGATGATGGCGCGGGCCGCGGGCGTGGCGCCGACGAGCGGGAAGGCGCTCTTCGTCTTACCAGCTAGCTTCTGCAGCTCCTCGATGGCGGCGATGACCGGCTGGATGGCCTGGTGGCCGAACTCAAGGGCCTTGATGAACTCCTCCTCGGGCAGCTGGTCGGCGCTGCCCTCGATCATGAGCATGTCCTTCTTGGTGCCGACGTAAATCAGGTCGAGCGACGAGGAGTACATTTGCTCGATCGTGGGGTTGGCCAGGAACTGGCCGTCGATCAGGGCGACGCGCACGCAGCCGATCGGGCCGCCCCACGGGATGTCGGAGATGGCGAGCGCGGCGCTGGCGCCGTTAACCATCGAGATATCGGAGTCGTTGATCTGGTCGGCCGACATCAGCTGGCCGATGATCTGGACCTCGTTGAGCAAGCCCTCGGGGAAGAGGGGGCGGCAAGGACGGTCGCACAGGCGGGAGGTGAGGATCTCCTTCTCGGAAGGACGGCCCTCGCGCTTGAAGAAGCCGCCGGGGAAACGGCCGGCCGCGGCGTACTTTTCGCGGTAGTCGACGGTCAGGGGGAAGAAGTCCTGGCCGGGCTTGGTGGACTGCGCGATGCAGGCGGTGACGAAGACGTTGGTTTCGCCGACGCAGACATTGACCGCGCCGTTGGCGAGGCCGGCGTAGGTGCCGGTGGAGAACGTGATCCCGAGGCCGGGCACGGTGACGTTGTGTTTCTGTTGCATGGTTTTTCTTACGGATCGCGTGGCTCGGATGGGACGGACCGTTCTGCGCCACGCGGGCGGATGTGGTCCGGGGTGCTCCCGTTGGTCGGGAGCGGCGGCGGCGTGAGGGCCGCGCGCGTTCGGGGGGATGTTTTGCTATCCCGCCTGACTCAGCTCGCACGGACGCGAGAGATTTCCGTTTGGCGCCCTTGGTCCGCGGGCGGCAGGCGGAAATGTCCCGGTCCGGTTTCGAGTGTCGGAAAGACAACGGGCGACCCGCGGATCGGGTCGCCCGTTAGAGAAAAGCGTTATTTGCGGAGGTTCAGCTTCTTCAGCAGCTCGTTGTACTTCGGCAGATCGTTCCGCTTCAGATAATCGAGGAGCTTGCGACGGCGGGACGCCATCTGGAGAAGTCCGCGGCGCGAGTGGAAGTCCTTCCGGTGCGTCCGCAGATGCTCGGTCAAGTGATTGATCCGGGCGGTGAGCAGGGCGACCTGAACCTCGGACGAGCCGGTGTCCTTATCGTGGGTCTTATACTGGGAGATGATCTCTGGCTTAACTACGCTGGTTGACATGTTTATATGGTTGAGGATCACGACTGTAGGGAACCCTTGCGGGCTCCGTGGCGCCCGCCCCGCCCGACTGGAAATCGGATTGGGCCGGCGTCACCGTTCCAATCCCGCCGGAGCGGGACCAGTCATGGTGGCCACCCGCAACCGGCGGGTTTCCACTGACGCAAGGGCCCAAGATGCAAAGGCGGGTTATGGGGCCGCAAGAGCAAATTTGGGGTGGGGCTCAGGGGTAAGAAAGAGGGGAGCAGGCGGGAAATGGAGCGTGCGGATCGGTGGCAACAGCGACTTCGCGGGTGCGGCCCGATTGCGCCAGAGACGGCCCTGATTATCCGAAGCGGCTCCGCCGGAAACGCAGCACCGTTCAGGCTACGCCGGGCTGGTAGGGACCAGGGAAAGCGAGGGGTAGTGAGGGGGGGCTGGGCGGAAGGAATTCCCGTACCTCCGAGGGACCCCGCCTTTGGCAGAAAGACACCCTCGGCTACATCGCACGCGTCTCTTAACGAAAGTCGGTCTGGTACTTCCCGACGAAAGGCATCCCGTGTCGCCGCGGACGCTCGCCGCGGACCATGCCGCTTGCGTGATGGCCAAAGGCTGTTCCGAACGCGGCGACCTTGAGCCGCGGTTTTCGCTGATGGCGCGGATGAATGCGACGATGGTGCAACCGAGTGGAGTCGTGTGGGAAAACGCGACCTTCAGGCAGAGTAGTGCAGACCAAGTGGTTCAGTTCGAATTTTCCCGAACTTTCCGGCCTTGCTGTTCGAAGCATCGACTGTGCGCGGTTTGCGTCGTGCCCTGGGGCCCCGGTCGTCAGCCTCGGTTGTTTGCTCTATAGTTGCTCAAGTCAGCTTCAGGGCTTTCACCGACTCGCAGCCGCGCAGAAGGCGGATGCGGGCGACAATCTCCTCGCGATGAAGAAAGAGCTCGTTGCGCACGACCGCGTGGGAGGTGAGCACCGTGAGCATGTTGCGCTCAAGTTTCACGGGATGGGAGTAGGCGGCGCTCGCGGGGCCGACCAACTCGGGCCACTGCTCGCGGATGGTATGCTCCGGCGCGTCGCGCCCGATACGGTTCTCCTGAAGGATGGATTCCACCAACCCGCCGATCGGCTGCGACGGACGCACCTGGGAACGCTTCGGCGCGTCGGGTTCAATCTGTCGCAGGGCGGCGATCAGTTCTTGGGCGACCTTGCTGAAGGTGGGCACCTCGCCGCGGGTGGTGATCTTGCGCGCGGCGCTCATTTTCCCGTCTCCGGGGCGCGAACGCGTTCGGACTCGAAGAGCCGCGTGTGGCGGACGAACACCCCGAAGGAGGTGGCGACGGCGATATAGAGTCCCGGAAAGCCGTCGAGGAAGCCGCGGCGCAGCACATACGCGCGGAAGAATCGCCACAGGGGGCGTGTGACCGCGGCCGTGGCTCCGAAGCCTCCGCCTTTCTCGCGCTGCTGCCGCACGAACAGATCCGCGAACGGCGTGATCTTCGCCAGGTGCGCCGCGACGTCCGGGAACGAGTAATGGTGCAGGTCGCCCCGCACCGTGGCGACCGGGCCGTCGCATTCGATCTTTTCGTGCACGATCGCGTCGCCGCCCCAGCGCGCGCGGTCGCGGCGGAAGAGCCGCAGGCTTAGGTCGGGATACCAATCGCCGTGCGTGATCCACCGGTCGATGAACCAAACCTTGCGGGGGAAGCGGACGCCGGAAAAATGCTTTCGGTCCCCGCCGGCCAGGAAAGCTGTGATCTCGCGGCGCAATTCGGGCGAAACCTCCTCATCGGCGTCAAGCGCCAGCACCCAATTGTTCCGCGCCAGCCCCAGGGCGTCGTTCTTCGTGTCGCGGTAGCCGCGCCACGGCAGATGATGCACCGCGGCCGCCGCTCCTCGCGCCACCGCTTCGCTGCCGTCGGTCGTGCCGTTGAGCGCCACGATGATCTCGTCGGTCCAGCCGCACACGCTCGCGAGGCAGCGCGGCAGGTTGCGCTCCTCGTTCCGCGCGACGATCACCACCGAAAGGCGCGGGACGCTGCCGGCGGAGGACTGGACGATCGGTTCGATGCGTGCACCGTGGAGGCGCCGCGTCGCGGGGTAAAGCCGCGCGTTGCCGCGGTGCGGCCCGGGCATTGCTCGTCTTCACCGCGACCTAACCGGACCGTTTCACCACGGACGCACAAAGACACGGAGTTGAGGGAGGTGGGAGATTTCCCCGGATGCGAAGCGCTCGGTAGATGCGGAACGGGCTAACGGTCTTGCCTCGGGTACCTCCTGTTCCCGCCTAGGTTGAACAGGAGCTAACGGAGGTAACGGAGAGAGCGGCGATCGCAGTTGTGCGGCGTGCCAAGCTCAGATACGTCCGAGCAGGCTGCGGGGAATCTGGTACAGGTAGCCACAGGAGCGCCAGGCGCGCACCAGGGCCTGCTTCCCGGAGCCCGTGCGGAAAACGAGAGCGTTGAGCAGGGCAAAGAGCGCGAAGCCGGCGGCCTTCAGGATG
>CAIUOU010000047.1 GCA_903900845.1 uncultured Opitutia bacterium | reverse complement strand
GAACGAAGAGCATGCCTTGATGCTGAACGGCCGTGCCTGGGCGCTGCGCGATGACCTGAATCGCACCGACTCCTCCCAGGCCTTTGTGCTCATCGACTACACCGAAGCGGATGACATTCCGGCCATGGCGGTGTTCAAGGTGCTGCGGGAAAAAGCGGTGGAGGGGAAAACTTTCTCGTACATCGCGGAGGCTGGCAAAGTGCTGCAGGCTCCGATGCCGTTGCCCCTGTTGCCGCTACCGACGCTCCCCTCCGGCACGAGCTCGTGGAGCGCCTACTTCGACGCGGCTCCACTTTGGTTTCCCTCCTACCAAGCGGGTGAAGTCGTCGCCAACCATGAAGTCCGGGGAGGAACGACCGCCGCGCCAGTCTCCGCCGACGCGCCCGCCAAGACAGACCTCACTTGGAGCCAGACCAATGATGACGCTCCCCGCTACGGGGAGTTCACGTTCCTCGACCGCAAGGGAACCACGTGGATCTACCGTGGTATGCACAATGAGGCGCGTACCGCCTCCTTCACCATGCGGTACTTCTACCGCACGCAGGAGGGATTCCATTTCCCGGAACTGGGCGACGCCCAACCCGCAGTGGGAACCGTGGTGCCTTACATCCGCAAGACTGCGACCGACAGCCCGGTAAAGGGCGAGCCGCTTACGGTACGTTTCACCCCAGTCTGGCCGGCTTCGGCTCCGGAACTCCGGGTGGGTGAATCGCTCATGATGCCGAAGTATGGTCTGCCCGCGGTGCGGGGGCAGACGAGCGCCGAGGTTATTTACCAGCAATCGATCGCCAAGGATTCCGGGGGCGCGCAGACCAGCGTCACCCTCCATGATCCGACGCGGGCCAAGGCCTATGCCTTGGGTTCGGCGCTCGGTAAAATCCCGGGCAGCGCCGCCACCGACGTCTATATGGGCAAGACGTATTTCACCCGGTTGCCGCCGCACCTGCGGGAGCGTTTCTACTTCGATCCCAACCGGGGGGCCAAAGGCAGTTTGGTGCTGATCGGACAGTTCAAGGACGAGGTGCTGGGCGAAGATTACCTCCTCCTCAATCGGCTCAGTACGGCCGACACGGTGGCGCTGAAGGGGTTGGTAGCCACTGATGATCAGGACAAAACCGCATGGAACACCGCGATCGACGGGCTGAGCACCCGGATGGAGACCTTCATGGAAAACCCGGTGAAGAGGGGTACCTACACCGTGGATACCTCAAAAAACCGGGATGTCCTCCCGGGGCAGCTCGCTTCAATCGACAACGACGATACGGCGGTGGACTCCTACGCGGTCACCGCGGTCGGGGGCGGCCAAGGATTCGTCGTCATGGTTGTCGGCAATGGCCGGGCATTTACCCCGATCGACGAGCCCGTTTCGGTCCATGTTTTCAAGGTGGTGCCGCCCCTTTACCGCGGCGAACTGAAAGTCATCCAGTCCGCCAACCCGCTCGACGAGAAACTCACGCTGCGCCACTCCAGTGATTTCGGCGGAGACGCGGCCGGTTATGACTTCGAGTGGATGTACGCGCCGCCGGTGGACGGGGCCGCGCCTCCGCTCTTCACCGTTAACCGGCAACTCCTGCTCGGTGATTCGACGGGATGGCAGCTCTACCGCCAGCCTCCGGCCAATTATCAGGACCTTCGTGCCCTTGAGGCGAATCCGGACGCCAGTCCCAAGCCGGCACCCTTCAACGCCGCGACGCTGGTAGCCACACCTGCTTCGTTCGCGGTCCGCGACTCCGGGGATACCGCCGATCACGGCACCACGCTGCCGCAGGCTGCTTTCAGAAAAGAGTTCACCGTCAGCGACACACTCCCGCTGCGGGCCTATCTGAGCGTAGAAATCGGCAGCCGCGACTCCGCGGATATTTACCTCAATCAGGCCAAGGTGGCGGTCGTTAACCGCCCTTCAGGCAATACCCCCAACGTCTCGGCGCCGAGCGGTTACACCACACTTCGGCTCGTTTATGAGATTCCGGCCCAGATCCTGAAGATCGGCCGCAACGTCGTCACACTGGAGCTTTATTCCGATGCGGACATCAACGCGGCCTCGACGGTCAACGTTCGCATCGAGGGCACTCAGATGACCCCGACCACGAACGGCTGGGTGAAACTGGATGCGGCGAGCGACGAGACGATCGGTCTGCTGAGCGGGTCCATCCGCGGCAAGAGCCAGCACGTGATCCAAGGCAACAGCATCCTGACGCTGACCGACAATTACTTCACGATGCGCTATCGGGCGCGGGACAACACGAATGCCGCGTTCGTCAGCAATGCCGGATGGTCGCAATGGGTTGATCCGCAGTTGGCGGAAGGCTGGATCAAGCGGGCTTTGGCAGGCATCAATCCCTTCCAGCAGCGCGTCACGAATCTCTTCGGCAACGAGATCAACACCGACGTGAGCTTGGTGCAGCAGGCCGGCCGCCGCTGGGAGGGCGACGTGGCGCTGAATCTTTCCAACATCAACAGCTTCGGCCTGATCGAGATCTACGAGACGATCCTGCGTCGCGGCAAGGGACTCAGCATCGAGGGCACGCCCGCGATCAATTACCCTGCGGCCAACGACGCGCTGCTGCTGGCGGCGGGCTATCTTTCGGACCTGTACATGATCCTCGGCAACGAGGCCTACGCCGATGCGGCGAACCCCACGATCGCCTTCGCAACCGATAGCGGGTCCGCCTACGGAGCCGCCACCACCTCGCTTTTCGCCTTCAAGGGCCAACTTGCCACGGTGCTGGACGAGGAACTCACACTCCTCCGCGGCCGCGACAATTCGCTGCAGCCAGGTACGCGGATCAATCCGGTCTACAATCGACTCATCTGGAATTACACGCGCGGTATCGACTCGGGCGAGGCGGTCTACGCCTTGAACTATAACATAAAGGACATGGACAGCGATGGTGTGGTGGGAGCGACAGACGCCGCGTCCCTTTACCCGCAGGGCCATGGAGACGCCTACGGCCACTACCTGACGGCCCTCACGGTTTATTACACGCTGCTGGCCAACCCCAACTTCTCTTGGTCGCCTCGGACCGAGGCGGTGACGGTTCTCGGCAAGCCGGTTGCCGTCGATTACATGGACGAGCGCAAGTTCGCCACCGCCGCGGTCGCTCTGGCTAGGTCAGCGGTGCAAATCACCGACCTGACGTATCGTCAGGACTACGACGCTGCTTCGACGACCTCTTGGGACTACCTGACCGACGGGAAAGTCACCAGCGGAGTGACCCGTCGTTGGGGGGTAGATGACTGGGCGGTGAGAGGCTGGCAAGGAGCCTACTTCAACTGGATCACCGGCAACTCGATGCTGCCGGCGGTGGATCCGGATCCGTCCCATGAAGGAATCCAAAAAATCGACCGTACGACGGTGAATGAATTGCGCGAGTTGGTCAGTCAGGCATCCTCGCTGCAGCAGACGCTGATCAACGCCGACGGCCGCCTGAACCCGCTCGGGCTTGCCTCGGGCGCTCTGGCCTTCGACATCTCCGCCGCGGACGTCGACAAGGGCATGACCCATTTCGAGCAGATCTACGCCCGCGCGACGCAGACGCTGCAGAACACCATCTCCGCCTTTGAGAATGCGCGGTCCTCGACGCAGTTCTTGCGGCAGCAGGAGGACAGTCTGGCCGCGGTCCGCAGCGCGATTCAGCAGCAGGAAGTGGCCTACACCAACCAGCTGATCGAGTTGTACGGCAGCCCCTATGCCGACGACATCGGTCCTGGTAAGACCTATGTGCAGGGTTACGCGGGGCCAGACCTGCTCCACTACGGCTACGTCGACGTTCCCGAAGGCCTGGTCACCAAAGGCTTCAAGGACTTCCAGCTGCTGCTGAATCCGAGGTTTAACGAGTCCAACCCCTCGTCCATAAACTATGGCGAAACCCAAAAGATCACGTATCGCTTGGATTCCATCGGCGCTATGGTGAAGCCTTCGGAGTGGGCCGGACGCCGTTCAAGCCCGGGTAGAGTTCAGACCGCCGTCTCCGAACTACTCCTCGCGCGACTCGCCCTTTTCCAAGGCCTGGACCAGTATTCGTCGCTGAAGGATCAGCTGGAACACCGAGTGGCCCTCTTCCGGGCTGCCGTGAGTCGCAATTCCGAGCTCACGTCACGCATGGAGACCTACCAAGGGGTCCTGACCACGATCGAGATCATCCAGCAGGCTCTGCTCACGCTGCAAAAGGGAGCGGAAGTCGCCATGGAGGTGAGCGAAATCATCCAGGACGCCGCTGCCACAGCGCCGCCGACCGTGGTGGGTTTGGCGAATGACGCCACTTCCGCGATCCGGGCGGCCATGACGGGAATGAAGGCCGCCACCAAGGCCACCTTGGGCATGACAATATCCGGCCTGGACGTCCAAATCCGCATCCAGGAACAATTGAAGACGTCGCTAGCGCGTCTGAAGGAAATCGAGGATGCGAAGACCGCCTGGACCGAGGAGTACAAGCAGTTGGTTTACGGTTTGAGGGAGGCTTTGAATACCGCAGTCGACCGGCAGCCGGTGGTCGACTCGCTCATTCGCCGCTACGACCAGGCCGACCGCGACCTTCGCGCGCTTATCGCCCAGGGCGACCGGATCCAAGCCGAACGGGAAGCATTCCGGAAACGCTCGGCGGCGTTGATCCAAGGCTACCGCACCAAGGACTATGCATTTCGCGCGTTCCGCGATGAGGCCTTGGAGAAGTACAAGCAGCTGTACGAGCTGTCGGCCCGCTATGCCTATCTAGCCGCCAACGCCTACGACTACGAGACGGGCCTGCTCGACCCGACGGGCAATTCGGCAGCGGCGGCGTTCCTTTCCAAGATCATCAAGGCGCGTTCGCCGGGTGTGGTCCTGAATGGCGTGCCGCAGTTCGGTGGCGCCTCTACGGGCGACCCGGGCTTGGCTGGTGCGCTCGCACAACTCAACGGGGACTGGAGTGTAGTTAAACCGCGGCTGGGATTCACCAACCCCGACCGCTACCGCACCACCTTCTCACTGCGCACCGAGAACTTCCGTATCGTCCAAGGTACGCAGGGCGACGCCGCTTGGCGTGAGGTTCTGCTGGGTGCGTGGCGGGAGAACCTGCTCGATGACCAAGACGCCGCCCGCTACTGTCTCAATCTCGGATACACGACGGGGATGACGGTGCCCGGCTTTATCATCGAGTTCAGCACCGCGGTGATGCCCGGCCTTAACTTCTTCGGCAAACCGCTGCTCGGCGGCGACAGCGCTTACAGCGTGTCCAGCTTCGCGACCAAGGTGCGCAGCGCGGGAGTCGCCTTCAGCGGCTACGTTGGCATGGCGAGCCCCACCTCCACCTCGGGCGTGCTCTCAGGCACGGGCTCCACCACCCCGACGGACCCTTATACCGCTTTCAATGACACCTCTGCGCTGAGCGCGACGCCCTATGTTTATCTCGTGGCAGCGGGCGTGGACTCGATCCGGTCCCCGCTGGAAAAGGCGAGCGTGGTGCGGACTTGGAACGTCAGCGACCAAGCCATCCCGCTGCCTTTCAACATCAGCCAGCGCGACTACGCCAAGACCACGACGTGGAACGCCTCCATGTCGTTGACCGAGAACTTCACCGTCCGTCAGCACCAGGCCTTCCGGGCGGTTCCCGACAGCGCCGTCTTCTCCAGCCAGCCAGGCTTCACCAACGCGCGCCTCATCGGCCGCTCGGTTTGGAACAACCGCTGGAAGTTGATCATCCCGGGCGAGACGCTGCTCTCGGACGGGAAGCGCGGCATGCAGATCTTCGCCGACCGGGTGAAGGACATTAAGATCTACCTCGAAACCTACTCCACCTCGGGGAACTGACGATGACCCACCGAAGCGTCCTTCAATTCATTGCGCTGGGTCTCGTCTCGGGGCTACTGACCTCCGCCGTAGCGTACCCGCCGGCGCCGGATCATGTCATTTTCGGCGCGGTGCGCGATGAGCGGGGCAAGCTTCTAACCAAGGGCGAGGGCGTGGTGATTGCCCTCTCCGGGACCACCGAGCTGGTTAGATCCGTTTCGAATGAACTCGCCGAGGAGGGGGTGAATTACCTTCTCCGGATCCCGATGGATGCCGGACGGCTGGGGTCGGTCTACAAGCCGACAGCGGTCCTTCCCGCCAGCGCCATCACCTTCCAGGTTCTCATCGGCTCGGTTTCCCACGTACCGATCCAAGTATCCCGCGTTCCCCACTCCGTGGGTCTTCCCGGGGAGAGGACCCGGTTTGATCTTACATTGGGGGTCGACACCGATGGCGATGGCCTGCCCGACGCCTGGGAGAAATCCCTCATCGACCGCGATTCATCCGGCCTGCTGAAGACTCTGGCGGACGTCAGACCGGGAGATGACGCCGATGGCGACGGGCTCACCAACCGGCATGAGTTCCTGCTCGGGACCTACGCCCTCGACAAACTTGACGGGGTTTCTCTTTCGATCGTGGCCGTCGAAAACGACCGGGCGCGCCTGCGCTTCGCCACGATCCCCGGGCGCGTTTACACCATCAAATCATCCACGGAGCTGAACACCTGGACCGCCCAGGATTTCGCGCTCAGCGCCTCGGCCTCCGGCCTCCAGGGCTCCTTCACGGGCACAGACATCACCTTGGTCGATGTCTGGGCCCCGCTACCCCCGGCGGGATCCGCCTTCTACCGGATCTATGCCAAGTAGGACATGGGAAACGCTTCTCCCAGCCCTTGTCCTCATGGTGGCCGCCTTCAGTCAGAGATTGGGCGCACGGACCGGGGATCAACGGTCCGTCGGAGACTCGGTCGAGTTCAGGGAAACTGAACTGCGCGACCGGCTGATTTTCCGGCCCGGAGCGCAAGCTCCTTTTGACGGGGTGCTGGTGGAGAACTGGTCTGCCGCGCGCCGAAAAGCCGAGGTGCCGGTCAGGCGTGGCCAAGTGCACGGCGTAACCCACGGCTGGTACGAGAACGGAACCCGCGAGGTCGAGGAGACCTTTCGCGGTGGCGTGAGCCACGGCTGGCGAACGCGCTGGCACCCCAACGGCCGGATCAAGTCGCAGGTCTGGATCCAGCACGGCGCCCTGTGCGGTTCGTTCCGCGAGTGGCATCCGAACGGCCGCCTCGCACGCGTCACCCCCCTCAAGGCCGGCCAGGCCGACGGCCTCGTGCGAGGATGGGAAGTCGACGGCAGCACTGGCGGCCTCGCCGTCGTGAAGGCCGGAAAGCCGGTGGGACGCGAATGAACGGAACCGGACCATCCTCCGCCGCTGCATCAAGGGAATCCCGGATTCCCGCTGTTTCCGGCCGGACATCCAATCTGGCGATCGGGAAAATTGGTCGGTGGACCCGGCTTAAGCCGACTTGGCTGTTGCTCACTGCGCTATGCTCCACGCCTACGCTTTTGGCGCAAAACACTGCGCCGGTGGCGGCGGCGAGCACGCTGACGACGATCGCGGAAGACGTGGCCGACGCCAACAACCCGGGGACGCTGGTCTCGGCGCTGGTTTCCTTCATTTTTCTCTCCTTCCTGCCCCGGTTGCTCACCCATTTTTCCATGTCATGCCCCCCTCGGGGGCAGGGGTTCGTTCGTGGCTTTGCCGTGGGCTGGGGGCGCGCGCGCCGCGGCGTTGCGGCCGGGCTACTCGGGGTGGGGCTAACCGTGGCGGTGCGGGCCGCGGCCCCGGTCCTCTCCCTTGAGCCCAGCTTCACGGGGGCGGAGGACACCCCATTTTTGTTGGCTGGTTCCACCTTTTTGGTGTCGACGTTGGCGGGCAGCAGCACCCCCGGTAACGCGGACGGCATGGGCGCGGCGGCGCAGTTCGCCTATCTTACTGGCGTGGCGGTGGACACGGCGGGCAACCTCTACGTGTCTGACTCGGCCAACGGTAATATCCGGAAGATCACGCCCGCGGGCGTGGTGACGACGCTGGCGAGCGTCCCAACCGCGTTTGGCGTGGCGGTGGACGCGGCGGGTGCCGTTTACACGACTGGATATAATAGCAATGAAATCAAAAAGATCACCTCGGGCGTGGTGACGACGCTGGCGAGCGGCGGCGACTTAAACGCGCCGGTGGGTCTGGCGGTGGACGCGGCGGGCAACGTTTACGCGGCTGGCCACATATCGCATAAGGTCCATAAGGTTACGCCGGCGGGCGTGTTGACGACGTTCGCGGGTAGCACTCAGGGTTACTTGGACGGCAACGGCACGGCGGCGCGGTTGAACACACCGCGCGGCGTGGGGGTGGACGCGGCGGGCAACGTCACCGTGGCTGACACCGACAACCACCGGATCCGGAAGATCACCTCGGCGGGCGTGGTGACGACGCTGGCGGGCAGCGGCACCCCTGGTTTCGCAGAAGGCACCGGTGCGGCGGCGCAGTTCAGCGCTCCTTATGCCACGGCCGCGGACGCGGCGGGTAACGTCTACGTGGCTGACTCCGGCAATCATCGGATTCGGAAGATCAGCCCGGCGGGCGTGGTCACGACGCTGGCCGGCACCGGCACCCAAGGTTTCCTGAATGGCACCGCTGCAGCGGCGCAGTTTTCCAACCCAAATAGCGTGGCGGTGGACGCGGCGGGCAACCTTTACGTGACCGAGGATGGGTATAAGGCTGTCCGGAAGCTGAGCTTGTTGGGCGGGGTGTCGGTGAGCGACGCGGATAGCGCGACGCTGACGGTGGCGCTGAGCGTCAGCAGGGGCACGCTCACGACGACCCTGACCGACGGGGCCACGGTATCGACCGGGGCGCTCGGGAGCGCCAGCCTGACTCTCAGCGGTACGCCGACGCAACTCAACGCGGCCCTGTTGGCCTTGACCTATCGGGGCACCGCGAACACCACCGGCGCGGACACGCTCACCGTCACGGTGTCGGACGGCACCACGCCTGTCACGTCCACGGCCGCGGTCACCGTCTCGGCGGTGAACGACGCGCCGAGCTTCGCGCTCCCGGCGGGGCCGACCGGTGCCGGAGGCGCGACGTGGACGGCGCGGGAGAGCAACCGGTCTTGGCGGTCCATTGCCTCGTCGGCGGACGGGACGAAGCTGGCGGCGG
>CAIUOU010000046.1 GCA_903900845.1 uncultured Opitutia bacterium | reverse complement strand
GGACGCAACGTGCAACGCGGCGGGCCGTCCGGAAAGCGGCGGGACGCAAGACGCAACGCGGCGGTCGCGGGTGGGGAAGAGAGTGAGACGGTGGAAGAGTGGGAGACCAACGAGATGGCGGCCTGCGCGATTTGCGCCTTTTGGTGGCCAACCGTTGAGTGGCCGCGAAGAGGCGCGAAAGACTCCGCGGTTCTCCGCGAACTCCTGTTGGCTGAACCGGGCGTGCGGATGTGCTGACGGGCGGTCGCGGATGGCGACCGAGTTGAGGTTGAGGGTTGAAGTTGAAGACGGGCGGAGCCGGTGGCTGGCACTTCAACTTCAACTTTGAACCTAAACCGGAGCGCGCGGAGGGGCACCGCTTTGGCTGGACGGGAAAATTGGTCCGCAGGCGCGCGGAGCCATGAGGGAGATTACCAATGAGGCAACGGGACTAGGCCGAGGCCGGCTGCCAGCGGGCGGGGGTAACCTGGCGCAGGTCGTCCTGCTTGGTCAGACTACTCGGTGAGATCGAGCTGCCCAAACGCCTGGTGCCAAGGCGTCGACAGGTGGACGAACTGAAAATGAGGGTTCGTCACCGGTTTCAGAAGTCGGTAGACCTTTTCGCAATCCCCGTCGGCGGTCAGGTAGTGGGTGATCTCGGGCGCGAGGTCGGCTTGGGCGAACATCTTGGTGTCGTTGGGGATGATCGTTCGTTGACCGATCTGCGGAGTCAGGGCTCCGCGGGCCTCGAACACGGCCCGTGCGAACTCCCCGGCCCTTTGGGCGTGATCCACATTGAAAGGCACCACGCGAAAATACTTCAGGGGTAGGTTTACGATGGCGTCACGCACGGCGTATTCGGCCAGGGCGATGGTCGAGACGTGGAGGGTGTGACCGCCTTCGACCAGGTATTTCAGATAGGCGTGCGCCGCCGGGTGCAGCGCGTCGTCCGGCTTCGCCCATCGGATGAGGAAGCTGGTGTCGCAGAGCACGCCGTGGGTAACGGCGGCTGCCTTAGGCATGGGCGCCCCCGCGTAATTCGGTTAGCCACGCGTCCACGTTGGCAACCCCGGCCCAGGCTGGGGCTGCGCGCTGGAGCAGGCCGTCGAGGTACGTTTGCGAATACGCGGCGTCATGATCCAGAAACTCGATGAATCGCAGTGAATTGGAATCCATCTCGAACGTCTCGAGATTCTGTCTTCCGGCTACCCGGACGCCGAATCTCTTGTAGAGAAGATTCTTCTCCCCCTGCCTCAGGTAGTCCTTTTCCACCGCGATGCGGAGCATGCCGTGCTCCTTGGTGTCGAGGTGGATGTTGGGGTTGTTCTTTCCGCCGGCGTTGGTCAGCTCGCCGTAGAGATAAAACTCGGCGTCCACCCAGACTTGCTCGCGGCGCTCGTAGTGAGTCGTACGGTCGATCCGCAGTCTCTGCTGGTTGGCCAGCAGGGTCACCACATAGTCCTTCTCTCGGGCGATGCGCTGGAGTGACTCGATCGCTGCCGCGGTGCGTTCGTGCAGGAAATGGATGTGTCCCTCGCCCCCGATCTGGGCGATCACGGCCCCAAATCCGATTACGGTCTGCATCAAGGTGCGGAAGCGATGCCGCACGGATCCTTCGCTGATCTCGTAGCTGATCACGGGCCGCTGCGAGCGTTTCTCCGTGGGGAAGAGCAGGTCGGCGGCTTCGGCCAAGATCGCGCTGATCTCGTCGATGTCGACGTGCGCGGGCACGAGTTGCTGCGCTCCCACCTGACCCTCGATGTGGATCTCGATTTCTCCGAGCGCGTTCATGGTAGACGAAGGAGTACGAGTTACTCTGGGAATGCCAAGCGGCAAGCGGCGGACGTCCAAGCGGCCGTCCTGAAGGGGTCGGGATGCAGCGAGGAAGTGCCGCGGTTGAGGGTGGGGAAGAGAGTGAGACGGTGTGAGAGTGGGAGACGTGTGAGACCGGGCGAGAGGCGATTGGCGTGGGGCGAGACGACCCGAAGGGGGCTTAAACTTCCGACCTCAACTGCGGCGTGGGTCGCGCCGTCCCTAGCCCCACTCCCTTGGTCCTTTAGTCCCTTCGTCCCTTGGTCCGTCGGTCTGGGGGAGACCAACGAGACGGCGGGTGGCGACCGGGTTGAAGTTGAAGACAGGCGGAGCCGGTGGCTGTCACCTCAACTTCAACTTTGAACCTAAACCGGAGCGCGAGACGCGCCGCCGTTCCGGAGGCCGAGGGGGATGGCGCGCGAATCAGAGCAGTTCCCGAAACTGCTCGGGGGTCAGCCCGGCCGTGCGAGCAATATACCCCATGGTGTATGCGTTGATGGTGGTATGCCGCGGTACCTGGACCATCACCATGCCGTTGGAGAGAGTGATGTGTTTGCCTTGGCGCACGACGCGGAAGCGGCGTTTCTCGAGCACCCTGACCGCATCACGCTGGCCGATGCCCGGAATCCGCGGCATCGCTCAGACCGCGACTTCCTCGTGTTGCACGGAACGGACCGCGGCGTCCCCCTGGATTTCGGCGGCCTTGGCCGCAAGATACTCGGCAATGGCCTCCCGAATATTCGCCAAGGCCTCGTCCCGCGTCACGCCCTGCGAGCAACAGCCCGGCAACGAGTCGCACCAAACCGCCCACCCTTCGTCGGATTCAACCAAGGTGACCGGATACTTCATGGTGCGACGTTAATGCTACGGACATTGCGGTCAAGGCGGGCTCGCGGACTGACGCGGAGCGAGCCAAGCGAGAGGCGATAGCAAGTGGGACATGGTGATAGGTGATGGGTGATAGGGGCTTAAAACTTCCGACCTCAACTGCGGCGTGGGTCGCGCCGTCCCTAGCCCCACTCCCTCAGTCCCTTAATCGTTCAGTCCCTTGTTCTCTTCGGAGCCCGAGTCACCGGCCTTCAGAAAATAGTCCTCGAGGGTTGCGATGAGGACGGGTAGGTCGCGCGAGGCAGTCGTCCACACGAGGTCGAGGTCCACTTCGCCATAGTCGTGGGCGATAATGTTTCGCATTCCCCGCATGCCCTGAAAGGGCAGGTTGGGAAAGAGCGCGCGAGTCTCCGGTGACAGCCTGCCCGCCGCCTCGCCAATGATCTCGAGCCGGCGCAAAACCGCGTCCTGCCGCTGCGGGTCGACGAGGAATGCCTCGAATTTTACGCCGGCGAGGTATTCGCGAATGCGGAGGGCGGAATCGAGGATGTCGCGCAGCAGGCCGTTCTGCCGGTCAGCGGGCATAGAGGGAGAGGGGACGGGCGAGAATGGAACGCCGTCGGTAGGGGTTGCGGCTCCGTTCCACCGCGCGCCGACTCAACAGGTCGACGTGTACGCCCAGCTTTCGCTCCAAAGCCTGCTGGAGGGCGCCCATTTCAAGCAGCCCCGGGTCGGAACCCGGGATGAACTCCACCAGCAAGTCCACGTCGCTATCGGTGCCGCCGTGGCCCTCAGCCCTTGAACCGAAGAGTTCCAGTCGCGCCACCGGATGCTCCTCGCAGACCGCGCGCACCGCCTCGCGTAAGGCAGATACGGAGAAGTCCGGTGACGGGTTCATGATGAATGGGTAGCGGTCGAGCCAATCGAGGCAAGTCGCGGTTGAGCGGCCGGTGGGGGCGGGCTCGCAAAGGGGGCGACCCGAAGGGGCCTCCCGTTACTTGTTGGAAAGCCTTTTGGCGGCCAACCGGGGAATGGCCGCGAAGAGGCGCAAGAGGCGCAGGAAGCGGGTAAGGCGGTTTGATCCGTGAAATCCGCGTGATCCGTGGTTAAAAGGATCGGGGCTCGGAGGGTTCACCACGGAGACACGGAGAGCGCGCCTTGACGTCGCGTAAAAGATATACTTCGTATACACACATGAGCGCCGTTACCGCGAAGGTCTTCCAGTCGGGCAACTCCCAGGCGGTGCGCCTGCCCAAAGGCTACCGGTTCAAGGGCAAGGTGGTGCGCCTTACGCCGATGCCGGGCGGGGTGCTCCTCACCGACCCCGTCAACCTGGCCCGCCGGCGGAGGGCGTTGCGCAAGCTTTGGGGGTCGTGTCCGGACCTTCCCGGCGCGAAGTGATCTACCTGCCCGACACCAACGTGTTCTCCCGGTTCCTCCGGGAGAAGGACGCGCGCCTGCGGGACCGGCTGGAAGCCGAGTTGGAGTTTTGCCAGCTCTCCCCGATCTGCCTTTTCGAGCTGGAGTACGGTGCCGCCAAGCGGCCCGATCTGCCGCAACTGAGACGCCGGATCGAGCGCTTGAAGGCGGTTTTCCCGGTCGCCGCCGACTTCGGCGAGGACGCCGCCTTTCATGCCGGGCTGGTGCGCGCGCATCTCGAAACGCGGCGGCCAAACGCTCAACCGATCGGTCCGTACGATGTCCTGCTGGCGGGCCAGGCGCTGAGCCTCGGGGCGATTTTCGTCACGGCGAACGTGGGTG
>CAIUOU010000045.1 GCA_903900845.1 uncultured Opitutia bacterium | reverse complement strand
GACCGGCACGGTGTCCCTCACCGTAAACAAAGCGACGCCAACGATCACGTGGGCGACGCCGAGTGCGATCACCTTCGGCACCGCGCTGTCTGCGACGCAGCTCAACGCGACGGGCAGCGTAGCAGGTACGATTGCCTACAGCCCCGCCAGCGGCACGACGCCGAGCGCAGGCACGCAGACGTTGACGGCGACCTTCACCCCGACGGATGAGGCCAACTACAACCCCGCGACCGGCACGGTTTCCCTCACCGTGAACAAAGCGACGCCAACGATCGCGTGGGCGACGCCGAGTGCGATCACCTACGGCACCGCGCTCTCCGCGACGCAACTTAACGCGACGGGCAGCGTGGCGGGAGCCTTCGCCTACAGCCCTGCGAGGGGTTCGATCCCGAGTGTGGGCACGCAGACGTTGAGCGCGACCTTCACCCCAACGGATACTGCGAACTACAATCCAGCGAGCGCCAGTGTAGCGCTCAGCGTCGCGGTCGCCGTACCCGACGCGCCCACGAGCATTAGCGCCACCACGGCCAATGGCGAAGCCACGGTCACCTTCACCGCACCGCGCAACCCCGGCAGCAGCGCGATCACCGGTTACACGATCCGCGCCAAGGCGAGCGATGGTTCGATCGTCACGGTCAACGCCACCGGTTCCCCCGCCAAAGTCACCGGCCTCACGCCCGGCAAGTCCTACCGCTTCACGGTCTCCGCCAACAACAGCGCGGGCTCCAGTGATACGGGCACGCCGAGCGATGTACTCACGATCAGCCTCGTGAACCAGACGATCAGCTTCGCCGCGCCGGCCGACCGCACGAGCAACAGCGGCTCCTTCACCCCCGCGGCCACCGCCAGCTCAGGCCTACCGGTGACCTTCACCGTGGTGAGCGGCCCCGCGCTGCTCACAGGTAACGTGCTCGATCTCACCGGCGCTGCTGGCACCGTAAAGATCCGCGCCAGCCAGGCGGGTAACGCGACTTACGCCGCCGCACCGGCGGTCGAAGTCTCCTTCGCCGTTACTGCCGGCAGCGCGCAGGTGGTCCTCAGTTCCGTGGTCAATCCCTCGACGCAAAAGACCGAAGGCACCCTCGGTGTAGTCCTGACGGGTAATTCCCGCACGGGCGTATTGCTGCTGGTGTCCTCCGGCAACGGCCCCAGCGGCACGGCTGAGTTTACCCTCGGTGCCGGCGGTTCGTTCACCGCGAGTTTCGAATCCTCATCGACTCCCTCTGCCCTACCGTTGGAGAGGGGCGTCCAAGCCGCGGGTGTCACCTATACGTTTACCGGTACCTTCGTGAACAACGTCCTCACCGGCTCGATTCAACCGCTCGGCTATGGCTTCAAAGCGCAGGCACCGGTCAACCCACCGGCCAGTACGACCTCGGTGGGCTTGTACACCTCCGCCGCGCTCTCCGCCGAGTCCGGCACGGTTTATTCCCTCGTCGGATCCAACAATGAAGTCCTCGTGCTCGTGAAGACGCCCACGGTGACGACCGGTGGCCTAACGACCCTCAAAGCCGACGGCTCCTACACCCTCGCCGCGACGACGACGTCCGGCAGTGTGACCCTCAGTGGTGGCGTCAATCCCACCACGACCACGACCACGGCCACGCTCACGTTGCCGGGCAATACGAAGGTGGATTTCTCGGGTCTGAGCACGACGACCAAGCGCACCGATCGCTTGATCGGCCTGGCCTCGCGCTCCAAGGTCGGCACAGGGGAATCGGTCCTGATCACCGGCGTCGCCATCGGGGGCACGGACTCCAAACGGGTCCTCATCCGTGCCGGCGGGCCCGCGCTCGCGGCCTTCGGCCTCGCCAGCACCTTGCCCAATCCGACGATCAAGATTTACCGCGGCTCCACCTTGATCGCGCAGAACGACGATTGGAACCCCGCCGATGCGGCTGAGATGGGCCGGCTCGGGCTCTTCGCCTTCCCGAACGGGAGCAAAGATGCCGCGATCCTGACGACGCTCGCGCCCGGCGACTACACGGCGCATATCTCCGACCAGAGCGGCACCGGCACGGGCGTGGCTCTAGCCGAGATCTACGACGCCAGCGTGAACCCGGCCGCCGAGGATCAACGGCTCGTGAACATCGCCGGCCGCGGCACGGTCACCCCGGGTGACGGTGCACTCATCGGCGGATTTGTGGTGACGGGTAATTCTCCAAAGACGCTGCTGATCCGCGGCATTGGTCCTGCGCTCACCGCCTTCGGTGTCGCCGGCGCGCTCGCCGATCCCGAGCTCACGATCTATCAAGACAGCAAGGTTATCACCACCAACGAAGGTTGGGCCAACAGCGCCGCAATCGCCGCGGCCGCGATCAAGACCGGTGCCTTTGCGCTTTCGAGCGGCAGCAAAGACGCGGCGGTGCTGCTCACCTTGAGTCCCGGTGCCTACTCCGCGCAG
>CAIUOU010000044.1 GCA_903900845.1 uncultured Opitutia bacterium | reverse complement strand
TGCCGGGCGCAGTTCGAACTCAAGCGCGGTTCCCTCAACCAACTCTACGTTGCGGCCGCGTCGGTGCCAGGGGTGGGATCACCGTCCATCACGACGCCCCAATTCAAGGCGGTGCAGGCGACCTCGGCGGCTTCCTCCGCGCGGGCGGTATCCGGCGCCCAATCGGCCCAGTACCCGTCGTCGATCTATAGAACGTCCTATCCTTCCGGTGCGCCCACGGGGACCGCTATGGTACTTGTCCGCTCCAGCTTCGGTAATGCGTTCGCTTCCGGAGTGCCCAAGTACCTGTTTGCAGACGTTATCTTCCCGCCGCTCGCGCGAGAGGGCGGTTCCACCACCGCTGAGGTGGGCTACTGGCGCCCGTGGCCGGTCCAGCCGGGGGAGACTTTTTCGCAGCCCGGGTCGTCCGCAGTGGGTACACCGGTCCGGTTCGCGTCCATCCGGATCGACGTTGGCGGCAGTGGCTACACTTCGGCCCCGGTCGTCACCATCACGGGCGGCGGCGGAGTGGGGGCCGCCGCCACTGCGGTCGTCAGCGGGGGAGCTGTGACGGCCGTTAACCTGACCGCGCCCGGCTACGGCTTCACGGGAATTCCCGTCGTGAGTATCGCGGCGCCTGCCTCGGGCACGCGGGCGACAGCCACGGCGATTACCGAGGAATATGCGCCCAGCTCCACGTCAGCGTCCGTGTACTACAGCCCCCACGCCGGCAAGGTGTTCGCCTCGCAGGCGGGGCGTGTCTCGGTGACTTGGGTGACTTCCGCCCCTCAGACGGTTCCCGGAAGCTCCGAGGTGAGGTATCTTTTCCGGCAAGAGATCTTCAACGTCTCTAGCGCTTCATCCGTGCCGACGCGCAGGATGTATTGGACAGAGAAGGAGTACACTGCGCCGCCGGTCAGATTGCCGGCCCAAGGCGTGCAAGCCGTGTCGCCCGTTTTTAACTCCAACTTCCCCTTCCTGGTCGGGGCTGATTTCAGCTTCGGGTATCTGGACCCGAACACCGGTCAGCTGGTGGTCAACACCGCTGCCGCATCCCAGGAGCGTCGCACGCTGTGGTATCAGAACAATAGTGGTATAGCGGAACTGCGGGCCTACAACGTAGAGGGCAGGATTCTAATCGAGTACCTCGGCCCTCTCTTGCCTGGTGAATCGATCAAACGGGAATATTTGGGCGCCGATGTTGTGGATGTGTTACGAGTGATGCCCACCTCCGTCGCCTCTACCGACATTGGTGAGAAAGTCCGGCCCCTGACCGCCAGTGGAGGCGCGCCGAGCCAGACCAGCGAGCAATGGAGGGCGTCGCCGGTGACTTTCTCCTCCCAGGGCGAGGTCTGTTACGGCAGCACTCTACGCGCCGACGGTGTCACGGATTATTATGCCGAACGGCAGAATTTGGACCCAGATCGGGTCGTCTTCTACTGGCTCGAAAGCCAATCTGCGCAACTGGGGCCCGGTTCCGGTAGCGGCAATTTTGCGCCAACGGTACAATGGCCGGTTTGGAGAAATACTTATACCTTTGTCTGGCCCGCATCATTAGGGTCTTTCGTTCACTATCTGGTGCCCTCGGGCGGCAGCACGTCCGCGACCGGCGCACAGCTAACGTCCGGAAAAATTCCGCAGATCATTTATCAAGACGATCCGGCGCAGAAAGAAGCTTCGATTGATGCTTTGAGCCAACGGCTCACCGTCGCGGTACCCGGAGACGGCTTCAATCGCTCCCTTTTGAAGTTTTCATCCGAAAATGCCGTTTGGTACGTGCGGCTTTTCTCGCAGGGTGTCGATCGTCTTGCTTTTCAGGAACCTGATGGGCCGGCCCTTTCTGGCGCCGCAACCGTAGGCCAGCGTTTGGTCGCTCCCTCGGGGTACGCCACAGCCGGCTACATCCAGTCTGGCCGCAACTATCTGGAAGCGGCCTACAAGGATCCGGCCTCGCTCGGAGTGGCGGAGTCGGCTTTGGGTGCGATCATCCCGGTCAACGCCAGACCCCAGGACAAGGTCCTCAAGGTCTGGTGGTACAAAGAAATCCAGTCCCCGGGGAATGTTTTCGGATCTTTCTTCGTGCCCTCCAAACAGGGAACTTACACCACGAGTTTTCCGACGAGTGCCCCGGAGATCGTGATGGCCTCCAATGCCGGCTCGGGTCCGTTGACCGCCGCCGAGGGCGCGGGCTCGCTCCACATCCAAAACGTCGCGGACGCCATCGGCTATAATCCCAACGAGGAGCACGCGGTGATGACGGGCGGCGTGGTCTACGCACTGCGCGACGACCTGAACAACACTTCGGCCGGGAGTTCCTACACGTCCGAAAAGTTCGTTCTTCTTTCCTATACCTCCCCGACGGACGGCCGTCCCGCCATGACCGCTTTCAAGGTTCTGCGCGAGAACGCCACGTACACGTTCAACTATCCGGTCACCGCCGGCACCATGCTGCAGCCGCCCATGCCGCTGGCAGTTCTGCCCCTCGCGTTGGACCCCAGCACCAAGGTCTCCAAGAATCGCGAGGCGACGGTGACCAACGGCTCGGACAGCTCCCTGTTGAACGCAGGGGTGCCAACGGCCCTTAGAACCACCTATCAAAAGTTCACGTTCAAGGACCGGAAGGGCTTTGATTGGGTCTACCGTGGCCCCCACGCGACTTCCGCCACGAACGCCGCCTTTGGGATGCAGTTCTGGTATCCCATGCAGAGCGGATTCTTCATTCCCGGACTCGCGACTCAACCCACCGTGGGCACGCCATTGCCCTTCCTGCTGCCTGCTTCCTCCGCCCCCTACTCGGGATCGGCGGTTTCCAGTGGCGATCCGGTGGTTATTACCTACCGGCCCGCTTGGCCCCAATTCGCGCCCACGCTGCGGGTGGCGGAAACCCTCACGCTCCCGAAATCCGGACTGCCCACCGTCTACGGTCAGACGAGCGCCCAGGTGTTGTACCAGCAGTCCTATGCCACGGATTTGAAGACAAGCGTGGTGCTCCATGATTCCTTCCGGGAAAAAGCGCTGGCGTTAGGTTCGGCGGCGGGGCTCCTCAAGCTCCCTGTCTCCATCGCCACGGTTTCCGATGCCGGGAAGACCTACTTCCAGCGGCTGCCTCCCCACCTGCAAAGGCGATTCTACTATGATCCGCTTCGTGGCAACGCAGGCACCTTGGTGCTTCTAGGCCAGTTAGTGCAGGAACCCGTGGGCGAATCCTACCTCAATTTGAACGTCCTTTCGGGTGATGACCTCAGGGTCCTGGGAGAGCTCGTCGGTACCAGTGATCCGGACGCGGCGGGATGGGCGACGGCCATCGCCAGCCTCGCGACCACGGTTGAGACCTTCCGTCCGGATGCAGTGAACCCCAGCCTGTACCGCCGGGATGCGTCCCTGGACCGAAGCTTCACGGCAGGATCCGTGGTCGAAATTGGTGATCCTGAAAGCGCCGTGGTGAACTACGCTTTGACCGCGCCAGGCGCGGGGGCCGGCTGGGTGACCCTCGTCTTCGGCGGAGGTAGCGCCTTCACGCCCGGCACCGAGCCGGTCGACATGCAGATCCTCCGCGTCGTGCCCGATCTTTATCCCGGCGAGATGAAAGTTCTCTTCTCCGAGAATCCCTTGGACGAACAGGTCACCCTTCGTCACACCGCTGACTTCCGCGGCCAGCCGGGCAGCTACGAATTCGAGTGGCGCTATGCCCAACCCGGCACCGACGGCCAGGCTCCGGCGGTTTACGCCTACGCGATGTCGTCGCGACTGCAGTCCGGGGCGTGGAAGATGCTTCGCAATCCGACGGTCCTGCGGCCCGCGCAGTCCGTTTACGATGCGGCATCTACGGTGGCCCTTGCCCGGCAGGCCGCCATCAAGGACTCCTCGTGGACGGCTTGGTCGAATGATCTGCGTCCGGGCATCGCCCTGCGCGCTTTCAACGTGGACTTTTCCTCTGGTGTACCGGTCCGGGTCATATTCAGTGCCGCCGCCTTGCTCCCGCAGTCGGGTTGGGAGCTCTACGTCAATAACGTCAAGGTTTTGACCTACAAGAAGCCGGGCGTCACGGCGTCGGCCGCGGCAGCCTCCGGTCTCCTGAAGGAGGAAGAGGGCGGGTTGCCGCTGCAGTTCGAGTTGCCGACGGGCTATTTCACGGCGGGGTCCAATCAGATCGAGGTTCTTCTCTTCACTTCCGCCGCTGCCAACACATTGGAGACCCTGGATTTCCGGCTCCATGCCGCTCAGGAGGCTGATCAAGTGGTTGCGGTGGGCAGCCCGTGGGTACGTCCGAATGGAGATCTGACCAACATCATCACGGTCGGGGGTTCACCCACCAACCCGCTCAGCACGCCGTTGCTCATGCTGGGCGACAACTACTTCACGATGCGGTACCGCCCCAAGGCAGGAAGCGGGCTGGTCGTGTCCGACACCACTTGGTCCCGCTGGGCCGACCCGAAGCTCGTCGAGGGCTTTGTGAAGCGGGCTCTGGCGGGCATCAATCCCTTCAACCAGCGCATCAAGAATTTCGGTTCCGCCTCGATCGATACCGACGTGAGCGTGCTCACGGAAGCGGGCAAACGCTGGGAGGGTAATGTCGCCCTCTCACTCGCCAACATCAACACCTTCGGACTCATCGAGATCTACGAGACCCTCCTTAATCGCGCCCGCGCGATCAGCATCGATTCCGGGTACGACGATCCATCCGCCAACAACGCGCTGCTGCTCGCCGCCGGCTATCTAAACGATCTCTACGTGGTGCTGGGCAACGAGGCGTTCGCCGACGCCGCGAACTCCACGATTGCCGTGGATCAGGGCTCCAACATCACCACGGTCAATACCTCGCGTTTCACCTTCGAGGGGCAGGTAGCCAATGTGCTTGAGGAGGAATTGGGTCTGTTACGCGGCCGCGACGATCTCTTGGCGCCCGGCGTGCGGGTCGCGCCGATCTACAACCGCATGTACTGGAACTTCACGCGGGGCATCAACTCGGGTGAGGCCTTCTACGCTTTGAATTACAACATCCGCGAGGCGGCCTCGGGCTCTGCCACCAACGGCACCGTGGACGCCGCGGATGCGCAGTGGATGTTTCCCCAGGGCCACGGTGATGCCTACGGACACTATCTGACCGCCGTGAAGGGCTACTACCGGCTCCTCCAGAGCCCGAAGTTCACCTGGTCCCCGCGGGCGGAGACCGTGACCGTTTTGGGTCAACCCGTGACGGTTGATTACTACGATGAGCGGCGGTTCGCGGATTCTGCGGCCAGCGTGGCGAGGTCCGCCCAGCAGATCCTGAACCTGACCTACCGCCAAGCCTACCAGGACGGCTCGACGGGTTGGGGGCAGTTCCGTGACGGCCGTTACAACAGCAGCACGGGCGTCAGCCGTTACTGGGGCGTCGATGAGTGGGCCTCCCGTTCCATTCAAGGCGCCTACTTCAACTGGCTCACGGGAAATTCCATGTTACCCGACTTCGACGCCGACCCGAACAAGTCAGGCGTGCAAAGGATCGATCGAACCACCGTCACCGGGCTATCGGAAATCGCCGTGGTCGGAGGTGCGTTGCAATCGACCCTCGATAGCGCCAACGCGAGGCTCAATCCGCTCGGCCTTAGCCCGGGTGCCATCGCCTTCGACATTTCGCCGACCGAGCTAAAAGCCGGCAAGTCCCACTTCGAACAGGTGTACGATCGCGCGCTCCAAGCCGCGCTCAACGCCAAGGGGGCCTTCGACCAGGCCTCCAAGATGTCGGCCATGCTTCGCGGGCAGGAAAATCAATCCAGCGGATACCTGGAAGCTTACTCTAATCAGGAAGCGGCGTTTAACCGCCAGCTGGTCGAGGTTTTTGGTAAGCCTTATTCTGGCTCAGTGGGCCCGGGCAAAACCTACGCCCAAGGCTATGATGGCCCGGACCAATTCTTGTGGTTCCTCATCGACCGGCCCTCCAGCCTGGTGAGAACGGAAACCGAGTACTCAGTAACGGTAAGCGTCCCGAAGGAATTCAGGCTACTTTCCTTCAGTGATTTCGACGTATCCAAAATCAACGAGACCGCTGGCTCTTCGTTGGAGACAAGGACCTTGAGTATAGTCCCCAACAGGATGGGGCAGTTCGCTGACAAATGGTCGGTAAGTCTCGGGTCACGTCCCGTAGTCGGTAGTCTTCAACAGGCCCTTCTTGCGGCTTACTCTGCCCAAGTGGAGCTCATGGGTGCAACGGACCGTTTCCTGCAAAAACAAGAGGCCTTTAAGAGCCATTACGCTTTGTTGCAGGAACGGATCAAAGCCAACGAACGGGCCGGAGCGGCTGAAGCGGCGGCGATGAGCAGGATCAACTCGTTGCGCAAAACAGCCTCTGATTTGGAGGTGGCATCGTCGGTCATGGATGCCACGGCGCAGATGGTACTCGAACTCGTGGATGCCACCGAGGAAGGCGTTCCCAAGGTCGTCGGTTTTTCCACCGACGTGCTGGCAGGGATAAAGATTCCTATCGGGTATATCGGGGCGGGAATCTGGTTGGCCGCCAAGATTTCCTCAATCGCCATGGCTGGGGCCGCCATCGACCTTAATTCCGAGAAAGACAGGGTAGCGGAAAATCTCCCCGTAGAGCTGGCCGAGATCATGGGTTCGTACGAGGATGCTCAGGTCGGGTTTGAGCTCCAGTTGCGCTTCCGTGAGGCCTCGGTTGCCCACTACGAAGTGGCGCAGAGCGCCGCCAAGCTACAGGCCGCCAACGAGTCGGTTGGCCGCGCCTTGAATGAGGCCAATCGCATTCTCGCTGAACGTACCCTTTTCCGCCAACGCGCGGCGGCGGTCGTGCAAGGCTATCGCACGCGTGATGTGGTCTTCCGCACGTTCCGCAACGAGGCTCTGGAGCAGTACCGCACGCTCTTCGACCTCGCCAGCCGCTACACCTATCTCGCGGCCAAGAGCTACGACTACGAGACCGGGCTCCTCGGTTCCGCCGCGGGCCGAGGCGTGCTGAACTCCATTGTCTCCGCTCGTTCGATCGGCGACCTGACGGGCAATGTGCCGCGGGCCACCGCCGGCTCCACCGGCGACGCCGGTTTGGCCGGAGCGATGGCCAAGCTGCAGTCCGACTGGTCCGTGGCCAAATCCCGCCTCGGCATCAACAACCCCGACCAGAACGGCACTGTGTTCTCCCTGCGCCGGGAGTTGTTCCGCATCCGCGACGACCCGGCGATCACCACGGACGACACCATCTGGCGCCAGACCCTGGAGCAGAACTTCGTTCCCAACCTGCTGGCCGATCCCGACGTGGCGCTCCTGTGTCGTAACCTGCAGAAGCCCGACGGCAGCTCGGTGCCGGGCGTCATCCTGTCGTTCCGCACGGCGATCCAGCACGGACAGAACTTCTTCGGCCTGTCGCTCGCGGAGGGCGACCACGCGTTTTCCGCGTCCAATTATTCCACGAAGATCTACTCCGCCGGAGTTGTCCTCTCCGGTTACGTGGGCATCGACCCCAACCTGAACGGCTCGGCCACGTCGCCGGTGGTCTTTGGCACCACGCCCAACGCCCTCAGCGCCACGCCGTACGTTTACCTCATCCCGACTGGCACCGACTACATGCGCGCCCCGCCGCTGGGCGACACCGACGACATCCGCGGCTGGCAGGTCGCCGATCAGGCGCTGCCGCTGCCGTATAACCTCGGCGCGACGAAGTTCTCCTCCTCGCAGTACGTGTATGCCAACGGCTCCCTCATGGAGGTTCCGTGGGTGACGCGGCGCCACAACGCCTTCCGCGCGGTCAGCGAGCCGTCGTTCTTCTACAGTTCGATGCCCGCCGAGTTCACCAGCTCGCGTCTCGTCGGCCGCAGCGTCTGGAACAGCGGCTGGAAGATCGTCATCCCCGCGTACACCTTGCACTCTAACGAGCAGGAGGGCCTGAACCGCTTCGCGGCCAGTGTATCGGACATCAAGCTCTTCCTCCGCACCTACTCCAACGCGGGTAACTGAGCCATGAAGACGCCACGCGCCCTGCCCATCACCCGGTCCGCCAGTCTCGCCTTCCCCGCGCTGCTGCTCGGACTCCTTGTTGTCGCGATACAGTGGGGCTCCTTGCACGCCCAGGAGGTCAAGTCGCGGCCCGTCGGCTTTCTCACGCAGACCATTCCGGCCGGTCAGACCGCTTCCTTTTCGATCCCCTTCGATCCGGACGTCTCAAGCCGTCCCGACGCAATCCGCCGGGTCAGCGGGCTGGGTGCCACGTACATTGATTCCGAGGGAGCCGCGTGGGCGCCCGGCGCTTTCTCGGCGCCTTCCGCGCCCTACGCGGTGCGCGTAACCTCCGGCCAGGCCTCCGGCCGGATTTTCCTCGTCAGCTCGACCGCGAACACCGCGTCCCGACTCTACTTGGAAACCGACGGCTTAGATCTTACCTCCCTGCAAATAGAGTCGGGCACGGCGGGCGCTTCCTTCGAGGTTCTGCCGGCCGATACCCTCGCCACGTTTTTCGGATCCAACACCCCGGGCGACGCCTTGGTCGTGCAGGGCGCCGCGGACGCCCGCGGCGCCGATCTCGTGCAGCTTTGGGCCGGGTCCGGCTGGAAGCGCTACTATTTCAACACCCTGTGGAACCGCTGGGCGCTGGACTCCGACACTGAGGTGGATGCGGCCCGCAACCATGCGCTGCTCCGGCCTGACCGGGGTATCATGATCACGCGCCGCGGCGACACGCCTCTGGTGATGGCCGTGGTGGGACGGGTGCTTTCTGTGCCGCACCGGGCCGTGCAACTCGGCAGCGATAACCTCCAGAGCCTGTTGGCCACGATGCAGCCCGGGGACATCAGCCTTGGTAATCTAGCCCTGCAACGATCGGACCGGGTGTCTGGCTGGCGCTCCTCCAGCGACCCGTCACAGGCCGATATCCTTTCCGTCTGGAGCGGCGCCACATGGCTCAGTTTTTTCCACAATGATTCGGCCGGTTACTGGCAGCGGGTGGGTGATTCCGGCTCGAACCGAGACGAATTCATGATCCGTGCGGGAGTCCCCGTTTTCGTGCAGCGGCGGAATTCGGCGGCCGGAACCCAGGAGCGCACCATTGCCTTCCCCGCGGCGCTTCCTTGAACGCGCAGGGGGGCGTTTCTTGAAATTGCGCCGCTTGCGTCCAATCGCGGCAGGACTTCTCACGGCCGCCATCGCGCTGGCCCAACCCGTCGAGCTGGAGAACTTCAGCGCGACCGGCGCCACGGGGGCGGTGCGATCAGGATCGACGTGGGTTGGCAATGTGCAGCGCCTCGCCGACACCATCGTGGTTGGTGGTACCGCCAAGGACGACAATGGCTGGGGTGGATTTTCCGCGGGCTTGGACCTTTCCGCCATGCGTTACGTGACCATCACCGGGCAGCGCAACCCAGGTAACGAGGCGCCCTTTTTTGTTTTGGAGCTCAGGGATGCCGGCCTGAATCCACACGTGGTGTCGGTTGCGAGCGCGCAGTTCTCCAGCACAGCGTCCACCGCGGTGGAGATCCCGCTCGGCGCCTGGGCCGCCGGCTTCAACCCCGCCCAGGTTCGCGAGTGGACGATCGGAGGCGGCACCGTCGGCCTGCTGCCCTTCCGCATGGCTCTCGATCAGATCGCCTTTGCCGCTTCCGGATCCGCTTTGCCGCCGGTGATCACGGCGCAGCCGGCTGACTTGCTGGTAGCCTCGGGCGGTGGGGCGACCTTCACCGTCGCGGCGGCCGGCGCCACTTCATACCGCTGGTTTTTCGGCGGGAACGCCATTTCAGGCGCGACCTCCGCGACCCTGCAGCTTTCGGCGGTCGCGGCCTCGTCAGCCGGCGAGTACTACGTGGAGGCCATCAACAGTAACGGACCTGCCTCCAGCCGGCGGGCGGTGTTAAGGGTGGTGGACCTTCAAGGTGCGCACGGGGTCGCTGCCGGCGGAACCGCGGGCTACAGCGCGGGTTCCTTGATCACCCTTTCATCCACGATCACTTATTCCGGTCAGCCGGGATCCGTGGTTTGGCAGGTCCTCGTTCCCCAGGATTGGCAGCTGACCGCGCAGAACAGCCAAGGAACCAGTTCCGCTCCTGTTACCGGGGTGGCGGGTCTGCTGGAGTGGCGTTGGACGTCACTGCCCGCGAGCCCGGTGGTCATCACCTACACTCTCTCGGTGCCTTCGGAGACTCTCGGCTCCAAAGCCATCACCGCGCAGGCACAAGTGACCAATGGAGAAGTGACGGGTGCCGTGCTGGCCAAGCCCGATCCGCTGATCTTGTCCATGACTCCTCGTCCGCATTCCGCCGACCTGAATGGCGATTACCGGATCGGTCTCATCGAGCTCACGCGCGTCATCGAGCTTTACAACACCCGTAACGCGGCGCTTTCACGCCGCACCGGCGCCTATTTGCCCGACGTTTCGGGAGAGGATGGTTTCGCCGCCAACGCCTCGGCTACCGGTGCTGGAAAAATTTCACGTTATCACGATGCCGACACGTCGCGGGATGCGCAGATCAACCTGCTCGAGCTCACGCGCGTGATCGAGATCTACAACCAGCGTTCGGGTGCGGTCCGCACGGGCGAGTACCGGGTTAGCAGCGGCACCGAGGACGGGTTCGCGCCGGGATCCTGACAATGAAAGCGGCGCTCTTGAATCATCACGCGGACGCGGCGGGATGCGGTCTTGGCTGGAAGGGATGGCTGCTCATGGCCGCGCTGGGGTTTTTTGTGGTCGGTTACGCATGGGCAGCTGAAGCCGGTCCGGTCGGCGATCCTCGGCCGGGGCGGGAGGCCAATCGTATTCTGCCGCTCTCCAACGGGCTTTCGTTTGAACTTGGCCTTCCAGCCGTGGTCGAACGCTACGGACCACCGGTATCGGATGAACCATCTTCCGCGCTGCCTTTCCAGCAGCTTACTTTTCGCGACTTCGCCGCCACCTTCGACCGTGAGTCGGGACGCCTGACCGCGATCCGACTGATCAATGGGGTGGCGCTGGCCGGCGGACTCAAGGTGGGGAGTCCGTGGAGTGAGGTAACGGCTGAGTTCGGCCGCGAAGCGGAGGCGGAGGACGCCGTTCAGGTGGAGGTTTCCGGGTTGCTCGTATCCCTCGAACGGGACGGATCCGTCGTTTCGAGTATTCGCATTCGGCGCAGCTCCCGCGCCAACGCCGGGGGAGAAGCGCCGAAATTACGCGCTCCCCTTGCCGTTGGAGTCGCCGCCAGTCGCCTCGAGCCTTTTTCAAACGGCATGCTGCTGTCGGACCCGCTCGAGGTCGTGCTCACGAAGTTGGGCCCTCCCGAGAAGGACGATCGCACCCATCCGGCGGTCCGGGTGCTCATCTACAAGGACGCGACCCTGTTTTTCGATGCGCGTGACCGGGGATTCAGCCGCGCCGTCCTGCGGGGGGCTAGCGTGAAGCTCGCTTGCGGGGTGTCCGTCGGTAGTGCCGAGATCGAGATGAAGCGATCGCTGCCTTCGGCTAGGCAGCCCATCATGGGAGCCCCGTTCCAGTACTCCGAGCCGGGTTGTGTGGCGCGGATCGTCGTCACGGACGGACGCGTTGAGCAGATCGAACTACGAAGAACGGAGGTCTCGGCGGCCCCGAACCGGGGTCCGCGGTGAGTGCCTTGCCGGCTTCCCGCTGCGCTCAGGCGGAGGGTGCCGACTCCAAGCCGAGCAGCTCGATTTCCGGGGTGAGATAACCAGGATGCACGGGTTCGTCCCGCAGGAGGTCGGTGCTGAGGTACTTCTTGTTGCTGTCGCAGAAGATGGTGGCGACGGTCGCGTCGGACCCGAGCTCCTCCTGCACCTGCAGGGCACCCAGGAAATTCGCCCCGGAGGAAATGCCCACGGCCAGGCCGAGTCCGGACGCGAGGCGTTGCGCCATCAGGATCGCATCGCCGTCGGGCACCGCCACCACGCGGTCGAGGTCACGCAACCGCACGATCGCCGGGATGAATTCGTCGGAGACTCCCTGGATGCGGTGACGCCCCACCTTGTGTCCGGTGGAAAGCGTAGGCGATTCCGCGGGTTCGAGCGGGTGGATGCGCACGCCCGGGTGCCGGGAACGCAGGTGGCGGCCGACGCCCATCACGGTGCCGCCGGTGCCGACACCCGCGAGGAAGGCGTCTGGTTTACGGCCGAGCGCGGCCAGTTGATTCCAAATCTCCGGTCCGGTTGTCAGGGCGTGCGCCTCGATGTTGTCCTCGTTGGCGAACTGGCGCGGGAGAAAGACATCCGGCCTCCGCGCCGCCTGCTCCTCGGTCATGCGGATCGCCCCGAGGAAACCACCCTCGTCGGGTGAAACCGGTCTTACCTCCGCGCCAAGGCTGCGGATCAGCAGCACGCGTTCGCGGCTCATCCAGTCGGGCATGAAGATGGTGACGCGGCAGCCGAGGGCCCGACCGGCCGCGGCGAAGGCGATGCCCGTGTTGCCGCTGGTGGCCTCGAGGATGTGTCGCCCGGGGGACAGTTCCCCGCGCTCGCACGCGCGGCGCAGGATGTGCAGCGCCATCCGGTCCTTGATGCTGCCGGTGAGGTTGTAGCTCTCGAGCTTGGCGTGGATGACGCGCTCGCGGCCGCGGAAACGGAAGCGCACCCCGATGAGCGGCGTGCGCCCCACGAGGCGGGCGAGGGCGTCGAGCCGGGAGGAAATCTCAGGAGCGAGGTTCGGCATGTTGGGGGAAGGAAGCGTGGCGTCAGGCCGGTTCCGATGCGAGACCGGCGGAGCGCAACGCCGCCACGACCTCGGCGACATGCGCCGGACCGCGGGTCTGAAGCACCAGCTCGACCTCGACGTGTTGCGCCGAGAGTGAGGAAAACGCGCGCCGGTGGTGCACCTCCTCGATGTTGGCCCCGGCGCGCGCCACGTTGGCGGTGATGAGCGCCAGTGAGCCCGGCACGTCGCGGGCGCCGACGCGCAGTCGCACCAGCCGACCCGCCTTCACCATGCCGCGGCCGATGATCGACGAAAGAAGCAAGGGGTCGATGTTGCCGCCGCAGAGTACCAGCCCGACGCGCCGCCCGCGAAAACGCGCCGGCTCGGCGAGCAAAGCCGCGAGGCCGGCCGCGCCCGCGCCCTCGACCAGCGTCTTCTCCACTTCCAGTAACAGCACGATCGCCTGCTCCAGATGACCCTCGTCGACGAGGACCACGTCGGAAACCAGCCGTGAAATCATCTCGCGGGTGATCTCGCCCGGGCGACCCACCGCCATGCCGTCGGCCAGCGTGCTTTCCCCCTGCGGGAGCGACGCCCCCTTCACGGCGTTGTACATCGCCGGGAAGCGGCGCGCCTGTACGCCGACGACTTCGATCTCCGGACGCAGGGCCCTTGCCGCCGCGGCGACCCCGCCGATCAGGCCACCGCCACCGACCGAGATCACCAGGGTGTCGAGCGAGGGCACCGCCGCCAGCATCTCGAGGGCAAGTGTGCCCTGGCCGGCGATCACGGCCGGGTCGTCGTACGGATGCACGAAGATTAGACCGCGGTCGCGGGCCAGCGCGTGGGCGTGCTCGCTGGCGGCCTCGAGGGTTTCCCCGTGGGTCACGACTTCCGCGCCGAAACCGCGCGTGCGCTCCACCTTCACCGCCGAGGTGTGACGCGGCATCACAATCACCGCGGGGATGCCGAGCCGCTGGCCGTGGTAGGCCACGCCCTGCGCGTGGTTGCCGGCGCTCATCGCCACCACGCCGCGCCGGCGCTCGTCCGAAGTCAGTAGGGAGAGACGGTGACAGGCGCCGCGCTCCTTGAACGACGCGGTGAATTGCAGGTTCTCGAACTTGAGATGAACCTCTGCCCCGGTGATCTCGCTCAGCGTGCGCGAAAGCACGCACGGTGTCTCCAGCACGTGGCCGCGGATGAGGTCGGCGGCGCGGCGGATTTCAGCGAGGCCCGGTGTCATTCCCAGAAGCGTCGATGGTTTTCCGGGGGATTCAACCATGAGGCCGGTTTATGCCGCAGCATGCCGGGCTGTACCGGCATGCCGGCGAGCCTCAGGGCCGGCGGGGCAGGCGGGCGTCGAGCTCGGATAGTTTGAAACGCACGCTGACGATGTAGGCCTGCTCGCCCTCGGTCCAATGACCGTAGGTCGTCGTCACGAACGTGCCGTCGGGGAGGAGCTCCACGCCGGGGTAGCAGCAATCGGCGCCCTTGGTGTTGTCCATGATCCGCACGCGGTATTGGCCCTCGCGGCCTTGGAGAATGTCCTCGTAGCGCCCGACCCAGCCGACCCAGTCGCCCTTCGTCGGGCTCTCGTGGGTGGTGTCGCGGAAACTGATGAACAGCCGCCCGTCGGGCGCGTACTTCGCGACGTGGCGGTCGCCCGTCAGCGCCGCGGGCAATTCGCGCGGCTCGCTCCACGTGAGGCCCTCGTCGTTGGAAACGATCACGTACGAGTTGTAGCGCCGCGAATTCTCCCGGAGCAGCACGGCGATCTGCTTGCCGTCGGGCGAGCGCAGGGCGCCGGGTTCGCACAGGCTGGCGTCGGGCAGCGACGCGATGGGCGCGGGCGTGCTCCACGTGAGTCCGCCGTCATGCGAGAGCGAGGTGTAAACCCAGAAGCGCCAGGGCTTCGCCGCTGGCGAGGTGTGGGTGCTGCCGGGGCTCTTCATCCGGAACTTTTCCTCCGAGCCGCCGCGGATGAACCGGCCGTCGTCGTGGAAGAACGCGAGGTAGTGTCCGGGCCCGGTGCGCAGGTCGATCACGGTCGACATGGTGACCACGCCGCCGAAATCGCCGATCGGCTTCAAATCGCCCCACGTCGCGCCGTCGTCCTCGGTCACCGCCATCCGTATCGGATGAAGGCCGCTGAACATGATGATGCGACGGCGGCCGGCCGCGTCGACGACCCGGTGCAACGTCGGGACCTCGAGGGAGGTTTCCCAGGAGCGTGGGGTGGGGAGCCGTGGGCTCCAGGTGAGGCCGCCGTCGGTGCTGCGTTTGTAGACGATTTGTCCGCGGCCGTGGCCCTTGGGGTAGACGATGAGCATCGTCTTGTTGTCCTCGAGCAGGACCGTCGTGGGGTGGCCGAGGTACTGGCCCGGCTCGCGGTCGACGATCACCTGGCGACTCCGGTCGGCGCTGATGTCAACCACCGGAATCGTGTAGCCGGGCGGCAGCTTGGTCCGAAGCTTGGTCGCGGGGCCCACGCGGGTGTCGCGTTTCTGCGCGGGTGTCTGCTGGGCGAAGGCGGTGAAGGCCGCGAGCAACGCGAGCGCGGTGAACAGCGCGGGGTGGGGGCGCATGAGGCGGCGACGGCCGTTCATTTGCCGGCGAACGGGCGACGCGCGGCCTTTTCCTCGCTCGGAAAATCCGACGGCACCGGGATCGTCACCTTGCCGGTCGCGGCCCACTCGACGCCGCGGAGGAACGTGGTGATGAAGCCGACACTCTCGAAGGAGTAATCCTCGTGGCCGAGGATGGTGTGGAAGACGCGGCCCTTGCCGTGCTCGATCACCATTAGCGCCGGCTCATGGCGGTTGGTGCCTTTGAACTCGGGTGACGAGAAAGCCGTGGCGAGCACGGTCATGTTCTCGGCGGGGCCGCGCAGTCGGTCGTAGCACTCGTCCTGCGTGTGGCGCCAGCGGCGTGGCAGACCGCGCATGATGGGATGGTCGGCGGCGCGTGTCTCGATCACGAACTCATGCTGGGGACCGTGGGCGCCGCCGTTGCCGGGCGAGGTGTCGCGCACGAGTTTGCCCGCCGCGTCGTAATAAACATACGGGCCGTCCTTCTCGTTGCGGCCGCCCCAGCCGCCGAGGCCGATCATGCGGTTGTAGGCCGGCCACGCGGGGAAGGAGTTGTTCGCGGCGTGCACCGAGACGAAGCCGCCGCCGCGCGCGACGAAGTCCTCGAATGCCTGCCGCGTCGGCGCGGGCCAATCAGCCGCCTTCCAGCCGAAGTTGGAGATGACGACGTCGTGCTTCGAAAAATCCGGTGTGAACTCCGGGTCGGCCTTCGGCTCGGGCAGGTTCTCGGCGGCACGCCCGCCCGGCGCGGGGTATTGGGCGAGCCATTTTTCGCCCTTCCACGCGAATCGCGTGCGGGCGACGGACACCTCGAACTTTCCGGTGGCCTCGAGGTAGGTCTTCATCATGGCCGTCGATTTGGGCCACACGGTGTGGTTGTTCTGACCGTCGACGATGAGCACGCGGATCTTCGCGGGCGCCGCGGCGGAGGCACCGGTCGCGAGCAGGGCAAGGCCGAGTAAAAGCAGGGCGGGGGTTTTCATGCTGGGCCGGGAGCTTGCCGCCCCGTGGGGGCGAGGCAATCCCGCGGCATGCCCGGCGGATCGCCCGCGATCGATCTTAATTCTTCCCGCGATCGCTCAGCGACCAGGTGCCGACCGGCTTGCTGCGGATGCGGCCGATGGTCTCGAGGCGGGCGGGCTGGCAGCGCTGCGGGGGCAGGCCGGCGAGGATGCTCTCGAGGTCGTCGACGACCATCCGGCCGATGAGCGGCTGGATTTCCGGCACGCTCCCGCAGCGATGCGCTTGCACGAGGGTGTTGGGGGTGTCGCGGCCGGCCTCGTCGGGCGGGATGGGCTCCGTCGGCCACACGTCGATGCCGGCGCGGATGTGGCCGGAGCGCGCGGCGGCGAGCAGGGCGGGGAAGTCGACGATCTCCGCGCGGCTGGCGAGGATGACCACGCTGCCCGGCCGCATCCGCGCGAACTGCGTGGCGCCGATCCGGCCGGTGTTCTCGCTCGTGTTGGCCGCGAGCAGGAAAACCACCCGCGCGCGGTCGAAGCATTCGTCCAGCGTCGCCGGAATGAGGTCCTGGTCGCGCACCACCGACGGGTGGATCCACGGATCGTGGACCAGGATCTCGCGCGTGAACGGCCGGAGCAGCGGCACGAGAGCGCGCCCGAGGTTGCCATGGCCGATGAGCGCGAGCGGTTTCCCGTGAAGCAGGAAGGAGTCGTGGTTGTCGCCCTTGAACTCGCGGCGCGCGCGCACGGCGGCGTCGGCCTCGTGCATGCGGCGCGCCAGCGAGATCGCCATGCCGAGCGCCATCTCGGCGACGGGGCGCGCGTAGACCGGAGCGGTGGAGAGCACCGGGATGCCGCGGCGGTGGCACTCGTCGTAGTCGACGTTGGGCAGGAAATTGCTCTCGACGTTGAACACGGCGCGCAGGCGAGGGGCGCGGTCAAGGCGCTCCTTGCTGAGCGGGGACTGCCCGATCAGCGCGATCGCTTCCGGCAGATGCGCGTCGAGGTGCGCGGGATCGGCGGGTGTGCCGTCGTGCCAGAGCACGCGGCCGAGGCGTTCGAGGCGCGCGCGGTCCTCCGCCTCGAAGATGCGGCCGAGGCGGCGTGGGAACGGATCGAGCAGGATGACGCCTTCGGCGTGGGCCATGGGGGCAGACCAAGCGTCGCGGTCCGCGGGTGCAACCTTCGCGCGTTCAGGCGCGGTAGTAGCCGCGGAACCAATCGACGAAGCGGCGCAGGCCTTCCTCGAGGGGGACCTTGGGCTCGAAGCCGATTTCCTTCCGGAGGAGGGCGAGGTCGGCGCAGGTCTCCGTCATGTCGCCGGGTTGGGGGGGCAGCAGCTCCACCGCGGCCTTTTTCCCGAGCAACTCCTCGAGCATCCGCACGAAGAGCAGCGTCTCGACCGGACGGTGATGCCCTAGGTTGTAGATCCGCAGGGGCGGCACCGGCGGCTGCGCGGGCGGGTAGAGCAGGACCTTGATCACGCCGTCGACGATGTCGTCGACATAGGTGAAGTCGCGGAGGTTGCGCCCGCCGTTGAAGAGCTTGAGCGGCTCGCCGGCGAGAATCGCGCGCGCAAAGAGCGTCGGCGCCATGTCGGGCCGGCCCCACGGTCCGTAGACGGTGAAGAAGCGCAGGCCGGTGACGTTGAGCCGGTGGTTGTGCGCGTAGCTGTACGCCATCAGCTCGTTCGCGCGCTTGGTCGCGCCGTAGTAGGAGACCGGCTGGTTGGCGTCGTCGTCCTCGCGGAACGGCGGCTTCGCGCCCGCGCCGTACACGCTGCTGCTCGAGGCGAACACCAGATGCCGCGGCGGATTCCGCCGGCACGCTTCGAGCACGGTGGCGAATCCCTCGAGGTTGTTCCGCGTGTACGCGGCCGGCTGCTCCATGCTGAAGCGCACGCCGGGCTGCGCGCCGAGGTGCACGACGTAGTCGGGTTTGAAGTGGGCCACCAGCGCGGGGAACTTCGCGGCGTCCGCGAAATCCGCCTGCAGGAACCGGAAATCCTCCAGCGGCGCCAGTTGCTCCAGCCGCGCCCGCTTCAGCGCCACGTCGTAGTAGTCGCTCAGGTTGTCCACGCCCAGCACCTCGCAGCGCCGCGTCTCCGCGAGGCGCCGCGCGACATGGTGGCCGATGAAGCCGGCGGCTCCGGTCACGAGGACTTTCATCGCGCGGGAGATACCCGCTCGATCCGGAAAAAGCTAGGCCGCGTTTCGCGCCGCGGGCCGTCGCATGGACTGTCCGGCCACAACGCCGGCGCGCCGCGGGAAAATTTCCAAAACGACGCTTGATCGCCGAAAAACCAGACCTTTACCTTGCGGCGTTTTTGTCCACGCCCACGTTCATCGCATGACTATCAAAGCCTACCTCAAACCGCATTGCGGCTGGTCCAACGGGGTGCGCGCCATCCTGCGAAAGCACAGCCTGCCGTTCGAGGACATCGACATCATTAACAACCGCGACAACTACGCGGAGATGGTCCGCAAGTCGGGCCAGCCGCTGTCGCCCTGCGTCGAGCTCGACGGCGTCATGCTGGCCGATGTCTCCGGCGAGGAGGTCGAGAATTACCTGCTCAGCAACGACCTGGTGAAACCCACCGCCGTCACCACGGACGTGCCCACCAACGCGGGCTGCTCCGACGAGGAGCATGCCAAAATGGCCACGAAAACGATCCGCTTCTTCTAGTCCGACGCTGAGAGCCATCCCACATCAAAAACTTCACGGGCCGCTCTCGCTGATGACGGGAACGGCCCTTTTTATGCTCTAAGCGCCCCGATCGAACTTTCCGAAGACATGAACGACCAACTCCGCCGCGCCTCCAACCTGTCCGCCGACGCTTCCCGCACCGAGCCGCGTCGCTCCCCTGGCCAGCCGACCAAACAGGGCCTGTACGATCCGTTCTTCGAGCACGACGCCTGCGGGGTGGGCTTCATCGTCGACATGCACGGACGCAAGTCGCACCGCATCGTGGCCGACGGCTTGCAGATCCTGCGCAACCTCGACCACCGCGGCGCGAGCGGCGCCGAGATCAACACGGGCGACGGCGCGGGCATTCTCATCCAGATGCCGCACCGCTTCCTGCAGGAGGCCTGCCGCGCGGCACGTTTCCAGTTGCCGGAGCCCGGCCAGTACGGCTGCGGACTTTTCTACCTGCCGCGCAATCCCTCCATGCGCCGCCGCATCGAGGAGCGCTTCGAGCAGGTCGTGCAGTCCGAAGGCCTCACCTTCATCGGTTGGCGCACGGTGAAGACCGACAACTCGATGCTGGGCGACACGGCGAAGTCAGTGGAGCCCTTCATGCGCCAAGCCTTCATCGGCCGCCCCGCGGGCATGGTCGACGACATGGCGTTTGAGCGGAAGCTCTACGTGGTGCGGAAGCGCAGCTACGCGGAGATCCGCACCTCCACGCTGCCGGGCGCCGAGTACTGGTACGTCGCCAGTCTTTCCCAGAAGACCCTCGTCTACAAAGGCATGCTCACGACGGATCAGGTCGACCAGTATTTCCCCGACCTGAAGCACCCGTCGATGGAGTCGGCGCTGGCCCTCGTCCACTCGCGTTTCTCGACGAACACGTTTCCCAGCTGGGAGCGCGCGCACCCGTACCGGTACCTCGCCCACAACGGCGAGATCAACACCCTGCGCGGCAACATGAACTGGATGCACGCGCGGCAGGCGCTGTTCGCCAGCGAGCTGTTCGGCGACGACATCAAGAAGATCCTTCCGATCATCAACCCCAACGGATCCGACTCGTCGATGTTCGACAACACGTTGGAGCTGCTGGTGCTCGCCGGCCGCCCGCTGTCGCACGCGATGATGATGATGATCCCCGAACCGTGGTCCAACCACGAGTCGATGGATGACGAGCGTCGCGCGTTCTACCAATACCACTCGTGCCTGATGGAGCCGTGGGACGGCCCCGCCTCGATCGCGTTCACCGATGGCGTCCAGATCGGCGCCATCCTCGACCGCAACGGCCTGCGGCCGTCGCGCTACTACGTCACCAAGGAAGGCACCGTCATCATGGCCTCCGAGGCCGGCGTGCTCGACATCCCCGCCGACCAGGTCGTGCGCAAGGGCCGGCTCCAGCCGGGCCGCATGTTCCTCATCGACACCACCCAAGGGCGGATCATCGAGGACGAGGAGATCAAGCGCGCGGTCTGCTCGGCGCAGCCCTACCGGCAGTGGCTCAACCAGCACCTCGTGCACCTGGGCGACCTGCCCGAGGCGCCGCGCCTCGAGCAACCGGACCACGCCACGCTGCTCCAGCGCCAGATCGCGTTCGGCTACACCTTCGAGGACGAGCGCGTCGTGCTCGCCCCGATGGCCCGGGACGGCGTCGAGGCGATCGGCTCCATGGGCAACGACGCCGCGCTCGCGGTGCTCTCCAACAAGCCGCGTCTGCTCTACGACTACTTCAAGCAGCTCTTCGCCCAGGTCACCAACCCGCCGATCGACTCGATCCGCGAGGAAATCGTCACCTCCGCCGAGACCCGCCTCGGCTCGGAGGGCAACCTGCTCAACCCCGAGCCGACCGCCTGCCGCCGGGTGGAGTTGAAGTGGCCGGTCCTCACCAACGAGGAGTTCGGCAAGATCCGCCGCACCAACCTGCCGGGACTCAAGACCGGCGTGCTGCCCATTCTCTTCCGCGTGACCCGCGGCGAGAAGGGTCTCGCCAAGTCGATGGAGGAGCTCTCCGCCATGGCCCGCCGCATGATCGAGGAGGAGGAGGTCAACGTCCTTATCCTCAGCGACCGCGGCGTCACCCGCGAGTTCGCCCCGATCCCGTCGCTGCTCGCCGTTGCCGGCCTGCACCACTACCTCATCCGCGAGGGCTTGCGCACCCGGGTTTCCCTCGTGCTCGAGACGGGCGACGCCCGCGAGGTGCATCACTTCGCGCTGCTCATCGGCTATGGCTGCAGCGCCATCAATCCGTACGTCGCCTTCGAGACGATCGACGACATGATCCGCGAGGGTCTGCTCACCGGCATCGACCACAAGAAGGCCTGCGCCAACTTCGTGAAGGCCGGGTCCAAGGGCGTCGTGAAGGTCATGTCCAAGATGGGCATCTCCGCCATCCAGAGCTACCGTGGAGCCCAGGTCTTCGAGGCGCTCGGCCTCCGCCAGGACGTCGTCGACCACTACTTCACCTGGACGCCCTCGCGCGTCGGCGGCATCGGGCTCGACGTCATCGCGCAGGAGGTTCTCCTGCGCCATCGCGCCGCCTACCCGGAACGCGCGGTCGAGAGCCATGTGCTGCCCGTCGGCGGGATCTACCAGTGGCGCTCCAGCGGTGAGGCCCACCTGTTCACGCCCGAGTCGGTGCACGCCCTCCAGAAGGCCGTCCGCACCAACAACAAGACGGCCTACCAGAACTACGCGCGGCTCATCAACGAGCAGGGCGCCGCGCTCTGCACGCTGCGCAGTCTCCTCGAGCTCAAGCCCGCCGAGACGGCCGTCCCGCTTTCCGAGGTCGAGCCCGCCGAGAGCATCATGCGGCGGTTCAAGACCGGCGCCATGTCCTACGGCTCCATCTCGCAGGAGGCCCACGAGACGCTCGCCATCGCGATGAACCGCATCGGCGGCAAGTCCAACACCGGCGAGGGCGGCGAGGATCCCGCCCGGTTCACGTGGACCAACGAGCAGGGAGACTCCAAGAACTCCGCCATCAAGCAGGTCGCCTCCGGCCGCTTCGGCGTCACCAGCGAGTACCTCGTGAACGCCCGCGAGCTTCAGATCAAGATGGCCCAGGGCGCCAAGCCCGGCGAGGGCGGCCAGCTCCCCGGCACCAAGGTCTACCCGTGGGTCGCCAAGACCCGCGGCACCACCGCGGGCGTCGGCCTCATCTCACCGCCGCCCCACCACGACATCTACTCGATCGAGGACCTCGCCGAGCTCATCCACGACCTGAAGAACGCGAACCACCGCGCGCGCGTCAGCGTGAAGCTAGTCTCCGAGGTCGGCGTCGGCACCGTCGCCGCCGGCGTCGCGAAGGCCCACGCCGATGTCGTCCTCATCTCCGGCTATGACGGCGGCACCGGCGCCTCGCCGCAGACGTCGCTGCAGCACGCGGGTCTCCCGTGGGAGCTCGGTCTCGCCGAGACCCACCAGACGCTCGTCCTGAACAATCTTCGCTCCCGCATCGCGGTCGAGACCGACGGCCAGCTCAAGACCGGCCGCGACGTCGCCATCGCCGCGCTGCTCGGCGCCGAGGAGTTCGGCTTCGCCACCGCGCCGCTCGTCGCCACGGGCTGCATCATGATGCGCGTCTGCCACCTCAACACCTGCCCGGCCGGCGTCGCGACCCAGGACCCCCAGCTGCGCGCCCGTTTCGCCGGCAAGCCCGAGCACGTCGTCAACTTCATGCGGTTCATCGCCGAGGACCTGCGCGAGACCATGGCCCAGCTCGGCTTCCGCACCATCGACGAGATGGTCGGCCGCACCGACCGTCTCGAGCCGCGTCGCGCCATCAGTCACTGGAAGGCCAAGGGGCTCGATTTCTCCAAGATCCTCTACCAGCCCGACGTCGGTCCGGAGGTGGGCCGCTTCTGCCAGATGAAGCAGGACCACGGCATCGACCGCTCGCTCGACATGACGAAGCTCCTCGAGCTCTGCCGCCCCGCGATCGAGCGGGGCGAGAAGGTCTCCGCCGATCTTCCCATCCGGAACGTCAACCGCGTCACCGGCACCATCACGAGCGGCGAAATCACCCGGAAGCACGGCGCCAAGGGCCTGCCCGAGGACACCATCCGTCTGAAGTTCTCCGGTTCCGCCGGCCAGAGCTTCGGCGCGTTCGTGACCCGCGGCATGACCCTCGCCATCGAGGGCGATGCCAATGATTACTTCGGCAAGGGCCTCTCGGGCGGCAAGCTCGTCGTCTATCCGCCCGCGGCGTCCACGTTCCGCGCCGAGGAAAACATGATCATCGGCAACGTCGCCTTCTACGGCGCCAGCGCCGGCGAGGCCTTCATCCGCGGTCTCGCGGGAGAACGCTTCGCGGTCCGTAACTCCGGCGTCGACGTCGTCGTCGAGGGCGTGGGCGACAACGGCTGCGAGTACATGACCGGCGGTCGCGTGGTGGTTCTCGGCCGCGCCGGGCGCAACTTCGGCGCCGGCATGTCGGGCGGCGTCGCCTACGTGCTCGACGAATCGGGCGACTTCGCCGGCCGCGTGAACTCCCAGATGGTCGGCGTCGAGAAACTCGAGGACGCCGGCGAGATCGCCGCCCTCCGCACGCTGGTCCAACGCCACCTCGACCACACCGGTTCCGACCGCGCCCGCGCCATCCTCGCGGCGTGGGGCACGTTTGTGCCGCGGTTCGTCAAGGTCATGCCCAAGGACTACAAGCGCATGCTCGCCTGCCTCGACCGCGCGAAGGCCCAGGGCCTCACGGGCGACGAGGCCGTCATGGCGGCCTTCGAGGAAAACGCCCGCGACCTCTCCCGCGTCGGCGGCAACTGAGCCACGCACCACCCACGATCCCGACCTCCAACCCTCTTCCCCATGGGCAAGCCAACTGGATTCATCGAGTACCTCCGCGAACTCCCCGTCGACCGTGCTCCTGTCGAGCGCGTGAAGGACTGGAAGGAGTTTCACCACCACATGGAGGAGAAGAAACTCCGCCAGCAGGGTGCGCGCTGCATGGATTGCGGCATCCCGTTCTGCCACACCGGCAAGTTGATCGGCGGCATGGCCAGCGGTTGCCCGATCAACAACCTCATCCCGGAGTGGAACGACCTCATCTACCGCGGGCTCTGGAAAGAGGCGCTCGAGCGGCTCCACCAGACCAACAACTTTCCCGAGTTCACCGGACGGGTCTGCCCCGCGCCGTGCGAGGGGTCCTGCACCCTCGGGATCAACGCCCCGCCGGTCACCATCAAGAACATCGAGGTCTCCATCATCGACAAGGGATGGGATGAGGGCTGGGTGTTGCCCGAGGCCCCGCGCGTCCGCACCGGCAAGAAGGTCGCTGTGATCGGCTCCGGCCCCGCCGGGCTCTCCGCCGCCGCCCAGCTCAACAAGGCCGGCCACACCGTCACCGTCTTCGAGCGCGCCGATCGCCCGGGCGGGCTTCTCATGTACGGCATCCCGAACATGAAGCTCGACAAGCAGGAGGTCGTCCTGCGCCGCATCCAGCTGATGGAGAAGGAGGGCATCAAGTTCATCTGCAACGCGAACGTCGGCGAGAACGTCGAGCCGCAGATCTTCCTGAAGGAATTCGACGCCACCGTCATCTGCACCGGCGCCACCCAGCCGCGCGACCTCCCGATCGAGGGCCGCCAGCTCAAGGGCGTCCACTTCGCTATGGAGTTTCTCACCGCCAACACCAAGGCGGTGCTCAACGGGGGCGCCGCCCACAGCCCGATCCACGCCGGCGGCAAGGACGTGATCGTCATCGGCGGTGGAGACACCGGCACCGATTGCGTCGGCACCTCCATCCGTCACGGCTGCCGCAGCGTCGCGCAGATCGAGATCCTCCCGAAGCCGCCCCTGGAGCGGCAGGCCGACAACCCGTGGCCCGAGTGGCCCAAGACCCTCAAGGTCGATTACGGCCAGGAGGAGGCGGCGGCCAGGTTCGGCGCCGATCCGCGCGTGTATCTCACGACGGTGAAGAAATTCGTCGGCGATGCGCAGGGCGCCGTGAAGGAGCTCGTGACCGTCGAGATCAAGTGGGAGAAGAACGAGAAGGGTCAGTTCGTGCCCAAGGAGGTTCCCGGCACCGAGCAGACCCGACCCGCCGGGCTCGTCCTTCTCGCGATGGGATTCCTCGGGCCCGAGCAGGCGCTGGTGAAGGAGATGGGGCTCGAGACCGATCCTCGTTCCAACATCAAGGCCGAGCACGAGAAGTATTCCACCAGCCTGAAGGGTGTCTTTGCCGCCGGCGATTGCCGCCGCGGCCAGAGCCTCGTCGTCTGGGCGATCAACGAGGGCCGCGGCGCGGCCCGCGAGTGCGATCGCTACCTGATGGGCGACACCGACCTGCCCTGAGGGTCCGCCGCCTCGCCCGGCAGATCCCGGGGCGCGGCGGAAATTCCCTCGCCGCGGGCTCCGGCGGCGCCAACCTCCGCGCGGAAGCCCCGCGTGAACCTGCTCGACCGCCACATCTTCCGGAGCGTGCTCCTGACGTGCGCCGCCGCGGTGGGGCTTTTCGCCTTCGTCGTCGCCGTGCCCAACGTGGTGCGCGATCTGCTCGGCCCGTTCCTGGCCGGGCAGTTCGGCGCCGGTACCTTCGCTCGGTTGGTGGCCCTGCTGTTCCCTTTCGCCATCTCTTTCGCCCTGCCGATGGGCATCCTCACCGGTGTGCTCCTCACCCTGGGACGGCTTTCGGCCGACAGTGAGATCACCGCCATGCGGGCCTGCGGCATCAGCCTTCCGCGGATCGCGCGTCCGGTCGCGATCCTTGCCGTGCTGGGCACGCTGCTCGCCCTCCATGTCAATCTCGAGTCGGCGCCATGGGCCCGCGCCCAATTCCACCGGGAGCTGCCCGCGGCCATCCGCGCCAACCCGCTCGGCGTGATCGTGCCGCGGACCTTCATCCGGGACTTCAAGGGCGCCGTCATCTACGTCGGAGCGCGAGACGGCGAGGTGCTCCGCGACATCTGGATCTGGGACCTGGACCGCCAATCGCGCGTGCGGCGCCTCGTGCGCGCCGAGTCGGGACGCGTGGAGTACGACGAGGCGACCAACAGCCTGATCCCGGCGCTCAGGCGCGCGACGGTGGAGGAGCGCGACCCTGCCGACCCGGAGAACTTCAGCCGGGCTCCGCGCGTGGTCACCGTCGGCCGCTTCGACGAGATCCGCATTCCCCTGGACCGCTACATGGGCGAGCACTTCGTGCGACTGAAGGATGAGTGGCTGCCCTACGGCGAGCTGCAGGCGAGGCGGGCCCGGCAAGCAGCCGAGTCGCCGCCCCCGGAGGGGCGCGAGGAGCACGCGCGGGCGGGCCTGCGCTTGGCCATGATCTCAATGGAGAAATGGAGCCAGGCCGCGGCCGTGCTCTGCTTCGCGTTCGTCGCGGTGCCGCTGGGGATCCGGGTCTCGCGCCGGGAGACCTCGGCCAACCTGGGTCTCGCGGTGGTGCTGGTGCTCGGGTTCTACCTGCTCACCGTCGCGGTCAAGGGACTGGACAAACGGCCCGCGCTGCGGCCCGACCTGCTGCTCTGGGTTCCGCACCTCGTCTTCATTGCGCTCGGGCTCGTGCTTTTCCGGCGCGTCGAGACCCGCTAGGGCCGGCCCCTGACGTCAGCGGAACACCGCCGGGAAGATGATCGCGACGAGGGCGGCCCAACCGGCGTAGACCGGAAGGCAACGGGTCTGCCAGCGTTCCAGCGCGCCGAAGCCGCCGCGGCCCAGGACAAAGCGCCCGTGCAGTACGGCCGACCAACCGAGGTTCACCAGCAGGATGAGGTTTTCACCGAGCGCCGCCACGCGGTTGGGACTGAAACCGAAATCGCTGATGCGGGACGCGATCGCCCGGAGCGCGAGGAGGTCCGCGAGGAGCGCGCACCCCAGGAGGAGCAGCAGCAGCTGGTCGAAGAAGACCGGCGGGGCGTGCGGGTCGCGCGACGCCACCGCGTAAAGTAGCAGGCCGGCCACCACCGCGAGCAGCACGTCGAAGCCGATCAGCACCTCGCGGTCCGCGGTGACCCCGCGTCCGGTGAGCGCCACTGTCGCCAGAAAAGTCACCAGCACCGCGGTGAAGAGCGGCGTGAAGATCCGGGCCAGCAGCGGCGCCATGCCGCTGGCCAAACCGCGGCGGCCGTCCGCCAGCCAGGCGGCGACCACGGCCGCGGCCGCCAGCCCACACGGGGCCAGCCAAGACCCGATGAACTCACGGATGTCCAGGCCGATGGCGCGGAAGATCATCGTCACGCAGGCGATCAGCACCCCGCCGCCGAGAGCGATGAGGACCCCGTGGATGAAAAATTCGCCGGAAAACCGCACGAACTCCATGCGCGCGGCGGTCTCCCGCCAAGCCCCGCCCGCGTGGACCAAGCCCAGGGCCAGCCATAGTGCGATCGGCAGGTGCGTCGCCGTGAGCGTCACCAGTGCGTCCGAGGGCCGGAACGGCGGGGTGTTCACGAGGAGGGCCGCAGCCGCGAAAACGACCGCCACAGCCGCGAGGGGACCGCCCCCGATTTCCCGCCGCCAGGCGAGGAGTACGGCTAGGAACGGGAGAACCAGAAGGGAGAGGTTGCGCGCGTAAAAATATTCGGCGGAACCGAAGGTGAGGCCGAAAAAGTGGGGGACCTGGATGGCCGCGGCCGCCCCGGCGGCCAGCCCGAGGGCCGCCAGCGTTTCCCGGCCGGGGAAGCTCCGGCCGGCCGGTACGGCCTCGGGTTCCCAAAGCAGGCCGGGCTGGCTGCGGACAAATCCCCGCGTGCCGGCGTCATCCGCCCCCAATCTCCGCAGCGCGACCAAAAACGCCTCGGCCGGCGCCAGGCCCGCGTTCGTCAACGCGTGCACCGCCGAGTGGAGCCGGTTCTCCCTCGCCGCGACTTCAGCCGGCGAGCCCTCACGGAGGGCGTGTTCGCGCCACCGGCGGAACGCGCTTTCGAGCGAGGGGGAAAACTTGGGATCTTGCGCGTTCATGGATGTTTGGCCGGCCAGGGAGCCTTCGGTCTCAAGGACCGCCCCTGGAGGGTAAGGTTTCGCTGGGTGAAGGAAAGTTTTGGCAAGGGGGCGTCATGACGCCCCCGGCCGCTCTTGGTTGCAGGTTTCATCGGTCAAAGGCTCGCCGGAATGAACCGGAAATATCCGACCGATGGCCCCCGTTCTACCAGCGCTCCTCATTTCTCATTTCGCGCCTCCGCGGCGCCGGCTTGTTCTCCCGTGAGTCCATTCGGACTTTTGACGATCCGCGTGAACAGCGGCATGGTTTCGGTGGTTTAAAACCCCGGCCTCATGTGCACCCTGACGCCCGGCAACCTGTTTCTCCTCCCGTGTTCGGCGGCGTGCCTCGCGCTGCTGTTCGCCGCGGCCGGGGTTGAAGGTCGGGCTGCGGCATCGCCGGCGACGAATCGTCCCATGAAATCGCCCCCTCCCGCATCGCTCGACTCCGAGGATTTTCGCCGGGCGCGCGACGCGCTGGTGGACCGCGAGGTGATCCCCGCCGGCGTGAAGGATCCGGCGGTCCTGGCCGCGATGCGCCGCGTGCCGCGGCACGTGTTCGTCCCCGAGCCCCTCCGGCGCGAGGCCTATGCCGACCATCCGTTGCCGATCGGCCACGGGCAGACGATCTCCCAGCCCTCGCTGGTGGCGCTGATGACGGAAATGCTCGGGCTCTCGCCCCGGTCGCGTGTCCTCGAGATCGGCACCGGGTCCGGGTACCAGGCCGCCGTTCTCGCCGAGGTTGCGGGCGACGTTTACTCGGTCGAGATCGTGCGACCGCTGGCCGAGACCGCGGCCGCCGCGTTGCTTCGCGCCGGATACGAACGCGTGCGGCTGCGCATCGGCGACGGCTGGCAGGGCTGGCCGGAGGCCGCGCCCTTCGACGCCATCATCGTGACCTGCGCGCCGGAGGAGGTGCCCGCGCCGCTCATCGCACAGCTCCGCGAGGGTGGACGGCTTTGCATTCCCGTCGGCCCCGCCGGGGCGACCCAGGAGCTACGGCTGCTCGTCAAACGCGCCGACGGCACGCTCGAGCGCAAGGCGTCGCACCCGGTGCGTTTCGTGCCGATGAAGCGCGCGGCGCCTTGAGGCCGCGCCGGCGCGCTTGCCAAGCGGGCGCGGGAGCGCATGGTGCCGGCGTTCTTTGATCGCGGATCACGCGATCGGGGGCCTGATCCTTGCTTCGCCCAACCGGGCGGAACCACCGTCCGGCCCTTCGATTTTCCGGGGGTGTTCTGGATTCTACCCTTGGTTGGAGCGCGCCGCTGCCTGTCGAGAGTCGTGGGCCTCTCGTAAATCCCCCCGCGAAACAACAAACGGCAAAACTGAAGAAATGCCCCTGGCTGCCTAATGACAGCCACGTCGGTCTAGCGACACCTGCTAGCTGGAACTGACGTCGACAGCAGGCATGGCGCGTGGAGCGGTCCGCGGACCGCGCGCTGTATCTTCGATCCGGGGACTGGCTGGGGCTCAAGCGCGTGCGGCGGCGTGGCCCCGGCGAGATCAAAGTCGCACTATTACAGGTAGACGTGGCGTGCAAAGGCCAGGGGCACGCGGGTTCAAATCCCGCCACCTCCACCACTTTATCACGTTGG
>CAIUOU010000043.1 GCA_903900845.1 uncultured Opitutia bacterium | reverse complement strand
GATCCCGTCGAGGTCGCCCGGTGGACGCATCTTGCGCGGGTTTTGCTGAATCTTCACGAGCTGATAACCCGATCCTGAGCGCGACATGAAACCGGAGCCGTATTCCCCGTTTACCCGCCGCGCCTTCCTCGGACGTTCCGCGCAAGGCGTGGGCACCATTGCGCTGGCCTCGCTGCTGGCGGGCGGAAACTTGTCCGGGGCACCGGCCCGCGGAGTGCTCCACCCCCTGCCGCTGCCGCAACGGGCGAAACGGGTGATCTGGCTGACGATGGCCGGCGGTCCCTCCCAGCTGGAGACCTTCGATCCCAAACCGAAGTTGGCGGAGATGCACGGGCAGCGGATGCCGGAGAGCCTCACGAAAGGCCAGCAGCTGGCGCAATTGCAAGGCCAGGAGCTCCTGTGTCACGCGCCGCAATTCAAGTTTAAGAAGTTCGGCCGTGGGCAGGTCGAGCTCAGCGAGCTCTTCCCGCACATCGGATCGATCGTCGACGACATCTGCCTGATCCGCTCGATGACGACCGATGCGATCAATCACGATCCGGCGCACATGTTCATGAACACCGGCTCGCAGATCGCGGGGCGCCCCAGCATGGGGGCGTGGGTGAACTACGGGCTGGGTAGCGAGGCCGAGGATCTGCCGGGTTTCGTGGTGATGATCTCAACGGGCCCCGGGCGATCCCCACAGCCGGTGGCGGCCCGCCAATGGAGCAGCGGTTTTCTGCCAAGCCGTTTCCAAGGCGTGCAGCTCCATGGCCGTGGTGACGCGGTGCACTACCTCGGCAACCCCGCGGGAATCGGCCGGGGCCAGCAAGAGGCGGACATCCGGGCGATCAACGCGCTCAACCGGCAGCACGACGCCTTGGTGCGCGATCCGGAAATCACCACGCGGATCGCCCAGTACGAGATGGCGTTCCGGATGCAGGCGAGCGTTCCGGAACTCACCGACCTGCGCGGCGAAAGCGCGGCGACCCTGGAGGCCTACGGGTGCGCTCCCGGAGATGGCTCCTTCGCCTCGAACTGCCTGCTCGCCCGCCGTCTCGCGGAACGCGGGGTGCGTTTCATCCAGCTTTACCACCGCGATTGGGACCATCACAGCCAGCTCGTCGAGGAGCTGCCGCTGCGCGCCCGGGAGACGGACCGTGCGTCCGCCGCGCTGGTCAAGGACCTGAAGCAGCGCGGAATGTTGGATGACACCCTCGTGGTTTGGACCGGGGAGTTCGGGCGGACCCCGATGGCGCAGGCCAACAAGGGGTCGACCGGCCGTGATCACCACAACAAGGCTATGTCGATGTGGCTCGCTGGTGCGGGAATCAGGCGCGGGCAGGTTTACGGATCAACGGATGACCTGGGCTACGCCGCGGTGGAGAACGTCTGCACCGTTCACGATCTCCACGCTACCATGCTGCACCAACTGGGGGTGCGCCACGATGCGTTTTCCGTCAAGTTCCAGGGCCTTGATGCCCGGCTGACGGGAGTCGAGGGCGCTAACCTCATTGAGGGCATCCTCGCCTAGGCGAGGATGCCCGCGGAGATGGGCCGGGACCCGCGGCCCGTTCGTCCTTCGCGCGCTTACTTCTTCTTGGCGGAGTCGGCCTTCGCGGCGGCCTCGATTTTCGCGGCCTCCTCGTCGGTGACGAACATGTAGACGTGGGCCGTCTCGATCACGACGGTGTAATTGCGGTCGATCGAGAAGCCGTAGGTCTTGCGCATCTTGTCGTTGTTCTCGTTGAGCCGCGCGAGAACCGCATCAAGGCGCGACTTCAGGTCCTTCTTTTTCGCGGCGTCGGTCTCCTTGTCATGAGCCGCGTTAAGCTCGATGGCCGCCTGGCGCTGGGCCTGAAGCAACTGGACGTTGGTCTGAAACTCGCGGTTGGCCTCGATAGTGCTCAGCGTCGAAACACGCACGAGCTTCTGCTGCTTGGCCTCGGGGGCGGCGTTCTTAGGGGCCGCGTCGGCCGCGTTGAGCTGTGCGGCCGCGCCCATGATGGCGGATGCGGCCAGGAGATGAAGGATTTTGGCTTTCATGGAGAAATGCGGGTGCTTGGTCTGATCAGAAAGTGACTTTTTCGAGGAAACGCATGCTCTGCGGGATCTGCTCGGGCGCGGTGGGGGACTCGTCCTCGATGAAGTAGTACTTCACGCCGGCCTTTCGGGCGGCGGCCAGGATGTCCGTCCAATTCATCTGGCCGGTGCCGAGCGCCACATCATTGGTCACGTCGGTTTTGCCGACGAGGCTGCCGGTCGGCACGCCTTTCTTGAGATCCTTCAGATGCATCAGCGCCCAGCGGCCCGGATACTTGTTGAGCAGTTTCGCCGGGTCCTGTCCGGGAAACACGGTCCACAGCACGTCCATTTGGAAGCTCACCAGCTTGGGGTCGGTTTCCCGGATGATGAGATCCATCAGCGTCTCGTTCCCGAGGGGGTAAAACTCGAAGCCGTGGTTGTGATAGAAGAACCTCAGTCCGTGCTGCGCGAGCACCGCGCCGGCGCGATTGAAGACCGCCGCGATTTCGCGGGCCTGCTTCTCATCGAGCGGCGCCTTGTGGTCGGCCCAAGCGCAACCGGCGAACTCCAGGCCGAGCGCCTTGGCTTCCGCGGCCACGGCCTCGGGGTTTTCCTTGAAGCGTTTGTACGGAAAGTGGCCGCTGACCGCCTTGATGCCCCGGTCGGACAGCAGCTTGAGGAGTTGTTCCGGCTTCAGGTTGTAGGTTCCCGCCAGTTCGGCGTAGCGGATGCCGTAACCCTTCACGGCGTCGAGGGTCTTGGCGGCGCCATTGGCTGCGAATTGGGCCCGCAAACTGTAAAGCTGCAATCCGACCGGGCCCTGGAAGGACTTTCCGGTGCCGGGGTCGGCCGCGAGGACGGCAACCGCGCCCGCGGCGAAAAGGTTGAGGGTGATCAGCGATCGGAGCAGGAATTTCATGAGGACTTTGGAAGTGGCGATTTCAGAGCGCGGTGGCGTCGAACGGATGTCAAGGGGCTGCTGCCTTGGCGGGACGCAGCAGCCCGCGGCGGACGAACCACTCGGCGGCCCGGGCCGGCCACGTCGTGACCGGCAGATCCGGGACCGGGCGCAGACCGTAGCCGTGACCGCCCGTGTCGTAGACATGTACCTCGGCGGAGCCGCCGTTCCGGCGGAGTTCGGCCGCAAGCAGCAGCGAGTTTTGCACGGGCACGCCGTCGTCGAAGGCGTGAACGAGGAAGAACGGCGGGGTACCCGCGCCGATCTCGACCGCGGGGCGGAAGGCGGATTGGCCGCGTTCCACGAAGCCCGCGGTATAGATGAGCAACGCGAAATCCGCCCGGCAGGAAACGCGGTCGTCTTCATCCTGCGGCGTGTAGTGGCGTTTTTCCCCGGAAAGCGCGGCGTAGCCGGCCGTGACTCCACCCGCGCTGAAACCAAGGATCCCGATGCGACGCTCGTCCAGTCCCCAGGCCGCGGCCCGCCGCCGCACCATTCCCATCGCACGCTGCGCATCCTGCACCGCCGCCAGCCAACGCTGGGCGGGATCGCGGGCCGGAACGCGGTACTTGAGCACGATGCCCGTGACGCCGAGTCCGTTTAGCCACTCCGCCACCTCGGTGCCCTCCAGATCGTAGGCGAGGATGTTGAAGCCTCCGCCCGGGCAGATGATCACGGCCGCCCCGGTATCCTTTTCGGGGGCCGGACGGAACACGGCCAGCTGCGGCCGGCTGACATTGCCCAGCTTGATGATGCGGCGCCCCGCGATGAGCCGGTCGGTCTCCTTAGTTTGGTCCGCCTCCGGCGGCAGCAGCTTCGTTTCGCCCGGCGGCGTTCCGGGCCAGACGTCGAGCGTGAGCGTCGGGGTGGCGGCAATGGCAACGGCGGGTAGGGCGATCAGCGCGAAGAGCGTGGCGGTGGAGAAACCGGGGCGTCGCATGGTTCAGTCCTTCGCCATCGCGTCGCGATCACGGGCGGCGACTTGAGCCAGGGTTCCGAGCAGGTCGCGCAAGCGCGCCGGCTGTTCGTCGGCGAGGTTCCGTTTCTCGGCGGGATCGGCGACGAGGTCGTACAACTCGTGGGCGGCCTTCGCCCCGTCGCCTGTGACGATGAGCTTCCAATTGCCGAATCGGAGTGATCGCGCGCGCCAGCCAGGAGCCACCGAGTAGAGCGGGCGCGCGGGGGGCGCCACGTGGCGGGTGAGCAGCGCGGACAAATCGGTGCCATCCCATCTGGGGTCGGCGGCGGGCTGGTAACCCGCTAGCGCCGCGAAGGTGGGCAGCCAATCGATGATCTGCACCGGCGTCTCCACGCGGCCGGGGCGCATTCCGGCCGGCCACGACACGACTGTGGGAACACGAATACCGCCCTCGTGGAGATCGCCCTTTTTGCCGCGCCACGGAAGATTGCGGCCGGGGAGGGTGCCGGATGGGCACTGGTCGTCCGGATATGAGGTATCGTTGTTCTGCGCGGTGCTGCCGCCGTTGTCACTCGTGACGACCACGAGGGTGTTTGCGCGGCGTCCGGTGCGCTCGAGCGCGGCGAGGATGCGGCCCACCCCGTCGTCGAGGTGCATGATGGACGCCGCGTAGTGGCGCGCCACCTCCCCGGTGATTCCGGCCGGTACGCGCGCGACCCATTCCTCGGGCTCGCGCACCGGCAGATGGACCGCCGTATACGGCACGTAGAGCATAAACGGCCGGTCGCCGCGCGTCTCGATCCATGAAACCGCCTCTCGGGTCAGCAGCTCGGTCACGTGCCCTTCCTCGGAAATGAGCCGGCCGTTGCGATGCCAGGTTTCGGAGTAGGGACCTTTCTTGTACTTGTGGCTGTAGGGCGAGACGCCGCCGGCCAGTGAGCCGTAGGCGTGATCAAACCCGAACCGGTTGGGGCCTTGTTCCGGCTTGGAGCCGAGGTGCCACTTGCCGACCAAAGCGGTGTCGTACCCCACGGTCTGGAGGGCGCGCGGCAGGGTGAGGGTGTCCCATGGCAGGGCGCGGTCGTTCTGCGGGTTGGTGACGCCGAAGCGGCTCCAGCACCGGCCGGTCATCAGGCCTGTTCGCGTGGGACTGCAGACGGGCGCGACATAATGCGCGGCGAGTTCCAGTCCCTCCCGCGCGAGCCGGTCTAGGTTCGGCGTCGGGGCGTTACCGCCGTGGAAGCCGACATCGCCCCAGCCGAGGTCGTCTGCCATGATGAAAACGATGTTGGGACGCGCGGCCGGGGTGGCCGCGGACAGCAAACCGGACGCCAGCAGGAAAGCGATCGCTGGGATGAGGCGTAGCGGGCTCTGGTTCATCGGGCGGCTTAATCGGCTTTCTTCTTGGACTTGGCTTTTGCCGGCGGTGGATTGCCGCCGAACTTCGCCGCGCGATCGCGCTCATGCAGGTCCGTGCGGGAGAACGTGCCCTCGACGACGGGTGTATGCGCGGCCTTGGCGTAGGCCTGCAGCCGCGTCAACACGTCGGGGTGCCGGGCGGCGAGGTCATGCCGCTCGCCCACATCGTTGGCCAGATTGTACAGCTCCCACGGGGCGTCCGGCTTCATCCGGATGGCCTTCCAGTCCCCGGCGCGCACCGCGGTCTGGCCGACGAACTCCCAGTAAAGGTATTCATGGCGCGCTTGCTTCCGCCCGGCGGCGGCCTCGCCGAGGAGTTCCGGCACGAGGCTGAGGCCGTCGATGTCAGCCGGAACCCGGGCGCCGCAGAGTTCGGCGATGGTCGGCAGGATGTCGGGGAAGTACCACAGGTGCTGGCTTACGCGGCCGGGGGCGATGCGCCCGGGCCAGCGGGCCGCGACCGGAACACGCAATCCTCCCTCGTAAAGCTGGCCCTTTTTACCCCGGAATTCGGTGCCGGTGCGTGGATCCTTGTTGGCGCCGTGCACCCCGCGCGGGAAATCCGCGGTGACGAAGTAATCGGCCCCGCCGTTATCGCCGCTGAACATGACCAGCGTGTTCTCCTCGAGGCCAAGTTCCTTCAGCAGGGCCAGGATCCCGCCGACCTGCCGGTCGAGCAGATGGACCATCGCGGCGTAGCGCCGCGCGGGCTCGGGCCAAGGCTTGTCTCGGAACAGGGCCCACGACGGGTCGGCATCCGGGATGTCGAAGTTGCCGTGGGGTGGAGTGAACGGCAGGTAGGCGAGGAACGGCCGCGCGCGATTGGCGCGGATGAACTTAACGGCCTCGTCGAAGATCACGTACTGCGCGTAGGTGTCGCCGCTGCTGTTGCCGCGGTTGCCCGACAGAGGGACCTCGGCGCTGTTTCGGATCAGGTACGGCGGGTAGTAGGTGTGCGCGTGGACCTGATCGTAGTAACCGAAGAAGACGTCGAATCCCTGCGCCTCCGGAACGCCGGTCGAGCCGCGCCCGCCGTTGCCCCACTTGCCGAAGCCGCCGGTGGCGTAACCGAGGGGCTTCAGGATCGACGCGATGGTGGCCTCGCCTGCGCGGAGCGGGGTGCCGCCGCCGTTCAGGCGCACGGACGTGTGGCCGCTGTGTTTTCCCGTGAGGAAGCAGCAGCGCGTGGGCGCGCAGACCGCCGATCCAGCCAGGCCTTGCGTGAAACGGATGCCCTCGGACGCCAGCCGGTCGAGGTTGGGTGTGAGCAGGTGCGGGTTGCCGGCGTACCCGGGTTCAAAATACCCGAGCTCGTCCGCCATGATGTAGACGATGTTAGGGCGCGCGGATCCTGATGGCGCGGGCGCCGCGGCATGCGCGGCCAACGGGAGGAGAAGGGAAAGCAGGGGTATAATCATCGGGGTAAAGGTGGCTGGACGCCGCCGCCGGCTCCGGGGGAGGCGCGGCGGCGGCAGGGTGAGGGCAAGCGGGCCGGTCCCCGTCGTGCTCAGAGCTCCTTCAGGCGGATCGCGCGCCAGCGAATCTCCTCGCCCGGGGGATTCTTTTTCCCGTCGCCGATGCCGTGCACCTGCAGGGCGATGATGCCGCGCTTGGTCATCCCATCCTTCAGGTCGGCGGCCTTCACTCCGTTGATGAAGGTCTGGATCTGGTCGCCGCGGCACTCGATGCGGGCCTTGTTCCACTGGCCCGCCTTGAACGCCTTCTGGGCGGCCGGATTGTCCTTGAGGTCAGCCAACCAGCCGCGGCGGGCCTCGTCGTAGACGCCGCCGGTGTAGGCGCGGGGCGAGGGATCAATCTCGTATTGGTAGCCGAAAACGCGGTCCGCGGGGAATTTGCGCTTCTTCCCGTTGATCTCCTTTTCGGTCTCCTGCGCGTAGAACTCGCTGCGGAACTGGACGCCGGAATTCATGCCCGCGGCGACCTTGAACTCAAACTCCAGGATGAAGTCCCCGTAGGTTTTCTTGGTGCACAAGAAGGTGTTGCCGGTCTTCAGCACCGTGGTGCCGACGATCGCGCCTTCCTCGACGCGGTACTTCGCGGTTCCGCTGCGCTGTTCCCAACCGTCGAGGTTGCGGCCGTTGAAAAGGTCGGTCCAGCCGTCGGCGGCGCGGCCGGTGCCGGTGAGCAAGAGGGCGCTCGCGAGCGCGATTCCTGGGAGCAGGCGGCGGAAGCCGCGGGTCGGGGTCTTCATGGGTAGGGAGGTGAAATTCGATTGGATGGTCCGGATTCAGCCGCGGAGGATCGTGGTGAGGGCGGCGAGCACGAGATCGACGTTACGCACGGTGGCGCCGTGGCCCATGAGCCCGATACGCCACGCCTTGCCGGCCATGGGGCCGAGGCCAGCGCCGATCTCGATGCCGTACTCCTCGAGCAGGCGCTTGCGCACGCCGGCGTCGTCGGCGCCCTCCGGCACGCGGACACAGTTGAGCGAGTGGAGGGATCGCTTCGGGATGTAAGCGAGGCCAAGGCGCTCCAGGCCTGCGCGGAGCCGCTGGTGCATCGCGGTGTGGCGCGCCACGCGCGCGTCGAGGCCCTCCTCGAGCACGATGGTCAGCGCCTCGTGCAGGGCGTAGGTCATGTTGATCGGCGCCGTGTGGTGGTAGACGCGACCGCCGCCCCCGCCGCCGGTATAATACTTTCGCAGCATCGAGACGTCGAGATACCACGACTGCACCTTGGTCTTGCGCGCGTCCAGGCGCGCAAGCGCGCGGGGACCGAAGCTCACGGGCGAGAGCCCCGGCGGACAGCTCAGGCACTTCTGCGTGCCGCTGTAGATCGCGTCGATGCCCCAGTCGTCCACCCGGAGTTCGTGTCCGCCGAGACTCGTCACGGCGTCAACCACCAGCAAAGCCCCGTGGTCGCGGGTGAGCGTCGAGATCCCCTCGATCGGCTGGTGCGCCCCCGTGCTGGTCTCCGCCTGCACGATACCGAGCACCTTGGCCTTCGGGTGCGCGGCGAGCGCCGCCGCGATCTGCTCGTGCGAAAAGGTCTCGCCCCACGGGCACTCCAGCGCGTGCACAACGGCTCCGCAGCGTTCCATCACATCCTTCATGCGCGTGCCGAATACCCCGTTCACCGCGACGATGACCTCGTCACCCGGTTCCACGAGGTTAACCGCGATGCACTCCATGCCTGCCATGCCGGTGCCGCTGACGGGGAACGTGAGCGGATTGGACGTGCGGAAAACCTGCCGCAACATCTCGCATACCTGGTCCATGATCGTGAGGTACTGCGGATCGAGGTGACCGAGGGTAGGGGAGCCTAGAGCGCGAAGCACGCGTTGCGGCACGGGGCTGGGGCCGGGGCCCATCAGGAGACGTTCGGCGGGGTGCATCAGACCAAAGCAAAGGAAGCCGCGGCGCGGCGACGAGCGTGAAGATGAGCGTTCTGGCGACCTCGCCGGCGCGGGGCTTGCGCGGCGGCGGGCTGGCCGCGCACAGTGTCCGAATGAGAGCATTGCTCCTCATCGCCCTTGGTTCCGCCCTCGGCGGCGTCGCCCGCAACGGACTTTCTGCTTGGGTAGCGCACCGCGCCGGGGACGCTTTCCCGTGGGGAACGCTCGCGGTCAACGTACTCGGCTCGCTGGTCGTGGGTGCTCTCGCGGCGGTCGGTGATTCCCCGCGCTGGGGCCTTTCGGCGGAGGCGCGCCAGTTTCTCATGATCGGCGCTCTTGGCGGTTTCACCACGTTCTCGGCGTTCAGCTTGCAGACTCTGCGCCTCGTGCAGGACGGCGATTGGGCGCGTGCGGCCGGCAATGCGCTGTTGAGCGTCGCGCTCGGTCTGGCCGCCGCCGCGGCTGGATACCGGCTCATGCGGGGCCTCCTCGACTGAGACGTCGCGAAGGATTTCTCCGCGACGTCAAAACCACCTCACCTGATCCCGCGATGATTCCGCCGAACCTGATGACGGAGGCCATGCGTTGGTTCGGGCCCGGGGATCCGGTGACGCTTGCGGAAATCAGGCAGACCGGCGCCACCGCGGTGTTCTCGGCCCTGCATGATATTCCCTACGGGGAGGCTTGGCCGGAAGAGGCGATCCGACGGCGCCAGGCGGAGATCGCCGCGGCGGGTCTTCGATGGGAGGTGGTGGAATCGGTCCCGGTATCCGAGGATATCAAGTCGCGTACCGGCGCCTGCGACCGTCATCTGGAGAATTACCGCCTGACGCTGAGGCGTCTGGGCGCCGCCGGAATCCCGGTGGTGGTCTACAACTTCATGCCGGTGATCGACTGGGTGAGAACCGACCTCGCGTTCCGGTTGCCTGATGGCCGCGAGGCCCTCCGCTACGACCCGGTGCAATTCGCGGCCTTCGACCTTTTCGCGCTGCGTCGGGAGGAGGCCGCCGAGGACTGGGGGCCCGCGATGGTGGAAGCGGCGCGTTTTTGCTGGGAGAAACTCGGCACCGTGGGACAGGAGGCGTTCACGCGGCAGACCTTGGACCTCTTTCCCGGGGTGAGGCTTGGGCTGAGCGTGGCGGACTTCCGTGCGATGTTGGCGCGTTACGGTGGGGCGAACGCCGCCGGGCTGAGGGAAAACCTGCGGCACTTCCTCGAGGGCGTGCTGCCCGCGGCGGAAGAGGCCGGGGTGCGGCTTGCGGTCCATCCCGATGACCCGCCTTTCCCGGTGCTGGGTCTGCCGCGCATCGTTTCAACCGGAGCCGACCTCATGGCGCTTGGCGCGCTCAGCGCCTCGCCCGCCAACGGCGTATGCTTTTGCACGGGTTCGCTGGGCGCGCGGCCCGACAATGATCTGGTGACCTTGGTCCGGAACCTCGGTCCCCGCATTCATGCGGCGCATCTTCGCAGTGTGAGCCGGAGCGCCGACGGCAGCATTTGCGAAAGCGGGCACCTGGAGGGTGATGTCGACATCGTCGGCGTGGTGCGAGCGCTGCTCGCGGAGCAATCCTCACGCCGCCGCGCGGACCGTCCCGACTGGCAAATCAGCCTGCGCCCGGATCACGGGCACCGGATGCTGGATGATTTTCGCCGGCCGCCTCCGGCCTGTCCCGGTTACCCGCTGATCGGGCGGATGCGCGGCTTGGCGGAGCTCCGCGGCGTGCAGCGCGCGCTGGCGGCGTGCGCGGATTGAACCCTCAGACGGTGCAAAGCTTGACGGCGGCGCGGAGCGACGCGAGCGGGTCGCGCTTCGGCAGGAATTCCTGGCCGACGAAGCCGCGGAAACCGGTGGCCTTGATCGCGCGCATGATGGGCGGGTAAGTGAGTTCCTGTTCATCCTGCGGCTCGAACTCGTTGCGGCCCGGGTTCCCTGCGGTGTGGTAGTGGGCGATGTACGGGGCGTTGTCCCGGATCGTGCGGATCACATCCCCCTCCATGATCTGCATGTGGTAGATGTCGTAGAGCAGCTTGAAGTTCGCCGATCCAACCCGCTTGCACAGCTCCACGCCCCACGCCGTGCGGTCACACATGTAGTCCTTGTGGTTAACCTTGGAGTTGAGGAGCTCCATCACAAGCGTGACCCCTTGCTTCTCGGCGAGACCAGCGATCCGCTTGAGTCCCTTCGCGCAGTTCTCCAGGCCCAGCTGGTCGTCCATTTTCTCGCGGTTGCCGGAAAAGCAGATGAGATTTTGGAAGCCGCCGGCCGCGACCTTCGTGATGTGCGCCTCGTAGAGCGCCACCAAGGTGTCGTGGTGCTCGGGGCGGTTCCATCCTTTGTTGATACCGCCCACGGTCACGCCCTGCGGGGTCTTGCCGGTCGGATTGCTGACCATGGCGCAGTGCAGCCCGTGCTTTTTCAGCACGGGAAATTCCTCGGGCTGCAGCAATTCCACCGACTCGACACCGAATTCCTTCACCGCCGCGCAGAACGCATCCAACGGGATGTCCTTGTAGCACCACTTGCACACGGAGTGGCGGATTGCCCCGGGGGTTCCCGCGCCTTCCGCCGCGGCGGCGGAGCGGTTCAGCGAGGCGAGGGCGGCGGCCCCGGCAAGGCCTTGGAGCGCGGAGCGACGGGTGATTCCTTTCAGGTTCATGCGAGCACTTTTCAATGCCGCGCTCTCAACGCAAGTGCCGGACGCGCGCACTTGCGGAGCCCATGGTCCCGCCTACGGTCGGTCCATGAAATCCCCCATGCCTGTTTCCCGCCGTACCGCCGTCATCGCCCTTGGAGCCGGAGCCGCGCTGACCCTTTCCGGTCGCGCCCAGACGCCGCCCGCGCCCGCCTCAGGCCCGCTCACGTTGCCCAAGCTCGGCTACGCCCTCGACGCCCTAGAGCCGCACATCGACGCGCGCACGATGGAGATCCATCATTCGAAGCACCATCAGGCCTACGTGACCAACGCGAACAACGCGCTGGCGAAACTGCCTGACCTAGCTCGCATGGGGCCCGAGGAAATCGTGCGCTCACTTGGCAAGGCGCCCGAGTCCTCGCGGGCGGCGTTACGCAACAACGTCGGAGGGCACCTCAACCACGCGCTGTTCTGGGAGACCATCGGACCCAAGGGCGGCGGCGCTCCGTCCGGTGAGCTCGCCGCGGCGATCTCGGGCGCGTTCGGTTCCCTCGATGCCTTCAAGACCCAGTTTGCTGACGCCGCGATGAAGACCTTTGGCAGTGGTTGGGCATGGCTGATCCTGCGCGACGGCAAACTCAGCATCAAAACACTGCCGAACCAGGACTCCCCCTTGATGGAGGGAGGGCGCCCGGTGCTGGGGCTGGACGTGTGGGAGCACGCCTACTACCTGAAGTACCAGAATCGCCGGGCCGACTACGTGGCGGCGTTTTGGAACGTGGTGCGCTGGGACAAGGTCGCCGAGGTCCACGCCGCCGCTCGCCGAGGCTGAGACTTCCAGGCGCCCACCCGCGCCGCGAGGTCAGGTGCGGGTTCCGAAGAACTCGACGATGTGGCCCACATCGGTGAATCCCTGGTCCCGGAGAGATTTCTCCACCTGTTGGACGAGCTGCTTGATCTTCGCCGACGAATGCTCGTCCAAGGCTTCCACCTGGTTGGTGGTCTTGCTCAGCACGTGGTACGAAAAACGGTCCGTTTCCTCGCGAACGAGCCGGAAAAGCGTGGTGCCGTCGTGGAAATAGGAGCGGGCCACCACGCCGGAACGTTCAAATGCGCCCATGCAACGATAGACCGTGACGAGGTCGCAGGTTTCGGCGCCAACCGCCCCATGCAGCTGCTCTATGCTCAACGGGCCACCCGCGGCGGCCAGGGCGTCGAGAAGCGCCAGGCGCGGTTTGGTGACGCGTAACCCGGCCTTGCGGATCAGGCCCGGCATGTCGGAGGGAGCATCAGAGGAGGTCTTTTGGGCGGCGGGGGACATGTAAGATAATGTAATCTGTCGCCGGTCTGACGGATGCGCCACAGAAAAGACGTGAGAAAAATTTTTGGTCGGCTCGGGAATCACCCTACCGGGTTACAGCGGACTCCATGAGTGAGTTTCGCCGCCGGGGTTGCGCGCCGCCGCTAGACTCTGCAACTTCCCGCGTCTCATGGAAAACCCGGATTTTGGAGAAGTTGTCGCCCTGATCTGCAAGGAGGACCCGCGTTTTGATCGCCGTGCCTACGACTTTGTCCGGCTGGGACTTAACCGCACGGTGGAGGAGATGGCCAAACGGGACAGCACGAGGGCGGGGCGCTCGCATCATGTCTCCGGCCCGGAGTTGCTCGAGGGCCTCCGAGGGTACGCGCTCGACCAGTTTGGCCCCCTTGCGAAGACCGTGCTCAACGCGTGGGGCATCTCCCGGTGCATCCATTTCGGCGACATCGTATTCAATCTGATCGAGTACAATATCTTCTCGAAGACCGACAACGACCGCCGGGAGGACTTCTCGGATATTTTCGATTTCGACGAGGCCTTCGTGAAGCCTTTCCTGCCCTCCGGTCGCCGGGGCGGCCGGAGCTCCGCCCAGACTTATGGCAAAGCTTAAGCGCCCTTCGGGCCGTCGTGTCCGGGGGCGCGTTCCCTCCGTAAAATCCCGTGGGGAAACGTCCGGCGAGCGTTCGTTGCTCGAGGCCTTCTGGCGAGAGCCCGTGGTGCGCACGGTGCTCCCCAACGGCCTCACGCTGATCATTAAAAAGGACGACTCCGCGGCATTGGCTTCCGTTCAAGTCTGGGTGAAGACCGGCAGCATCCACGAGGACGCGCACCTCGGCGCCGGACTATCACACTTTCTCGAGCACATGCTCTTCAAGGGGACCGCGCGGCGTGCGGGGCGCGACATCAGCGCCGCCGTGCAAGGCGCCGGGGGCTACATCAACGCCTACACCACCTTCGATCGCACCGTTTATTACATCGATCTCCCGAGCGAGAGCGTAGGCCTGGCGATCGACATCCTCGCCGACGCGACGCTGAACTCGACCCTGCCGGCGGATGAGGTGGCCAAGGAGCGCGACGTCATCCTGCGCGAGATCGCGATGACGAGAGACGACGCCGATAACCGCCTCTGGGACACCCTGTTTTCGGTGGCGTTCCGCGAGCATCCCTACCGGCAGCCGATCATTGGCCATCAGGATGTTTTCTCGGTGGTTTCGCGTGAAGATCTGGCGGGATATTATCGTTCGCGCTACGTCCCCAATAACCTGGTGGTGGTCGTCGTAGGGGACGTCGACATCGAGGCCGTGCAGTCGGAAGTGGCTGAGCGTTTCGGAGGTGCGCCGCGGGCGCGTCTCGCCCCGGTGCTGGTGCCTTCGGAACCCGCGCAACTCGCCCCCCGGGAGGAGCACCGGCACGAGGAGGTGGAGGTCACGCGCTGTGTGCTGGCATGGCCCATCCCCGGCTTGGTGCACGAGGATGCGCCCGCGCTCGACCTTCTGGCGACCCTGCTGGGCCACGGCGACAGCTCGCTGCTTTGGCGTGAGATCCGGGACCGTCAGGGGTTGGTCCATTCCATCGACGCTTCCGCGTGGAATCCCGGAAGCTCGGGCTTGTTCTGTGTTTCGTTCACGTGTGATCCGGCCAAACGCGAGCCAGCGCGGCGGGCGGTGGAGAAGCTGCTGGCTGGTCTCACGCGGACCGCACCCGGCATACCCGACCTGCGCAAGGCGATGCGCCAGATGGTGGTGGGTGAGATCAATACCCGAAAGACCATGAGCGGGCAGGCCTCGCGCCTCGGGGTGGCCGAGGTGGTGGTGGGCGATCTCGATCACGGCCGCGGCTTCTTCGAGCGGCTTTCTTCGCTGCGGCCGGCGGATCTGCGCGCCGTCGCCGCGCGTTACCTCACGCCCGAGCGCCTGAACCTGGTTTCAAGCAACCCACGCGGAGCCGCCACGGCGGGTCCGCGGGTGACCTCGGTCGCGACTGCGCGCGCGGATTTCAACGAGGTGCGGCTGGCGAACGGGGCGCGGATTCTTCTTCAGCCCGACCATCGGCTGCCGAACGTCCACTTCCGGGTGGTGATGGAAGGCGGACCGTTGCACGAGTCCGCCGGCTTGCGCGGGGCCACCAGCCTGCTGGGCACGCTGCTCACCAAAGACACGCGCCGCCGGTCCGCGGCCGCGGTCGCGCGGTATATCGAGGAGGCAGGCGGGGCGATTTTCCCGTTCTCGGGCAACAACAGCATCGGTTTCGGCGTGGAGGTTTTGCCGACCGATGTGGATCGCGCGCTCGACGTGCTGGGGCAGGGGCTGCTGGAGCCGGCGTTTCGCGCTGGCACGTTCTCCGTCGAGCGCGACGCCCAGGTGGCGGCGTTGCAGCAGGACGAGGACGATGTCGTCACGTTCGCCCGCAAGCGCCTGCGGGAAAAATTCTTCGGCGCCCATCCGCTCGCGCTCGATGCGTCGGGCGACATCGCGGGAACCAAGGCGCTTACCCCCGCCGGCCTCGCGGCCCTGCACCGCTCCCTCGCGGTGGGAGAAAACGTGGTGGTGGCGGTGGCGGGCGATTTTGATCCGGTGCGGATCACGCGGGATCTCACGCGGGTGCTTTCACGCCTGACCGCGGGGCCGCGTCCCGCCTGGCGCCTGCCGGCCAACTCCCCGTTTCCCGCCCAGCCCGGGAACTTCACGCTGCATCTTCCCCGTGAACAGGCGGTGGTGCTGCAGGGCTTTCCGGGGCCGGCGGTCAACGAGGAGGATTTTCACGTCGGCGAAGTGGCCGACGAGTTGTTCAGCGGTATGGCGGCGCGGCTCTTCGAGCGGGTTCGCGAGGAGAAGGGGCTGGCCTACTTCGTCCGTTCCGGGCGTGTGACCGGCTTGGAAACAGGCATGTTCTACTTCGTCTCCGGCACGCAGCCCGGCCGTGAACGCGAGGTGCTGGCCGAGATTGACACGGAGGTCGCGCGGGTGGGCGCCGGGGGCGTGGAGGCCGCGGAGCTAACCCGCTGTGTGGCGCGCCTGAAGGCGGCGCGCCGGCAGTCGATGCAGACGAACTCCGCGCGGGCCATGCAGGCCGGGCTCAACGTGCTGCAGGGACAGCCCGCGAACGATTGGCGGAATTACGACGCCCGGGTCGAGGCGGTCACAATCGCAGCGTTGGCTGACTTCGCGCGCCGCCGCCTCGCGTCCAACCGGCGGGTCCAGTTGGTGGTGCGTCCGGAGTGAACGATCTGGCCCGGCTCTTCCCCGACGAGGACTTTCGCCATCACCTCACGCTGCGTCGAGGTGATCCCCGGGAGTTTCTCCGACTGCGCGGTCCGGGCGCGGAAGTTCTCGCGGAGCGACGTAAATGGCTGGCGCAGGCTCCCACGCGTTACGCGGCGCTGGAGCCCGCGGGGGAGGCGCCTTGGCGGGAACTTTGCGGGCGCGTCGCGCAATGGGGAGTTGCCGCCGGGCCGTTGCCGGACGCCGCGGGACCGGCCGAGCTCGGCGGTTTGCTGGAGCCCGACCTTCTGGTCTTGTCGCGGGACGAGGCGGGCGTCTGGCGTTTGCGCGGCGGCGCGCTGTGCTTCCCCACCAGTTGGTCGCTTGAGGAAAAACTGGGACGCGGGTTGGACGAAATCCACGGGCCTGTGCCAGGGCTAAACGCCGCGCTCGGGCCTTCGATCAATCAGGTCCTGGGTCGCCTGCCCTCCGACACGACCGTCGAGCGTTGGAACTGGGGCCTGGCGGCGACGTCCGAACTCAATCTGCATCCCGATCGGCGTCTACCCGCCCCGATGACCCCGGCGAAACTGGATTCCCTCTGGCTTCGCCTGGAGCATCAGGCGCTGATCGCGTTGCCTCGTTCAGGGGGTGTTCTTTTCGGCATCCGCATCTCGCTGCATCGGCTCGACACTCTGGCCGGCGCCGATGCCGGTCGCGGACTTTCCCGCGCGTTGCGCTCGATGCCGCCGGCGATGGCGGAGTATAAGCGGTTGGAGCCGGTGCGGCACGAGATCGCCATGGCGCTCAGTGCTTCCGGGGGTACGCGGCCCGGGAAATAAAAAAGGCGACCCGGAATCCGGGTCGCCTTTTGGAAAAAAGTCTAAGCCTTACTTCTTCTTCTGGCCGGCGTCGAACTCGTCCTTCGAGAGCTTGCCGTCGTTGTTCTTGTCGAGGGTCTTGAAGCGGTTCTCGGCCTTGCCGCTGTCCTTCTGGGCAGCGGGGGAGGCCATGTACTCCTTCTTGGAGACCGAGCCGTCCTTGTCCGTGTCCAGAGCGGCGAAACCGCCACCCTTCTTCTTTTCACCCTCGGCGGCGTTAACCGCGAGAGCCATGCTGAAAGCGGCGATAACCGCTGTGGAGATGATTTTGGTTTTCATAGGTATTGGAGTAACTCCGGGATCAGGACAGTTAGACGGTGCGCCTCCGTCAAGGTTACAGGAAGCGGTCCCGGGTGGGGGCCGCCTCAGCGCTTTGAGGAGAAGCCGCCGCTCCACATCAGCTTTTTTCGCACGATCGCGAAGTGTGAATATCCCGGGAGTTGGGCGAGGGGCAGTGAACGCTTTGCCAGGCTGATGTCGATCGGCTGGTCGCTGCCGGGCAGGAGCTTGTGGCGTCCGTCGGCCAGCACGAATAGCCGGGCGCCGGGCGAGCGGTTGATCACGGTGAGGCGCACCGAGTCGCGGAAGATGATGGCCCGGTTGCTCAACGTGTGCGGGCAGATCGGCGTCATCGCGATCACCCCGGCCCCGGGGTGCACAATCGGGCCTCCCGCGGAAAGGTTGTAGGCGGTGGATCCGGTCGGGGTGGAGAAGATCAGGCCGTCGCAGAGGTAATCCGTCACCAGATCCCCGTCCGCCCGGACCTCGAGTCGCACCAGGCGGGAGTTTTTCTCGTCCTTGATGAGGATGTCGTTGAGCGCGAGTTCAGGCGCGCTCCCCTTGGCCGAGCATTGCAGCATCGCGCGTCCATCCAGCCGGAAGCCGCCCGCCAGCAACTCCGCGAATCGTCCGCGCGCCTCTTCGGCGGAAAATGTCGTCAGGAAACCCAGGCTGCCGCGGTTCACCCCGATGATTGGCACCTGCGCCAGCGCCGCCTCGCGGGCCACGCCGAGCAGGGTGCCGTCGCCTCCGATCACGCAACACGCGTCGACGCCCTTGAGAAACCCGCGGGGCAACGGTGAACGGGAGGTGCGTCGCAGGCGAATGCCCGCGGCGCGCGCGATGGCGGTAAGCTCGCGCGCGAGGTCATGCGCGCCTTCCTTCTGGGAGTTCACCACGAACGCCAGCGTGCGGATCGGTTTCATCGGGAGGCGGGCCCTAATCGGCCCGCTTTTCCAAACATAGCAAGAACTCGCGGTTCCCGTCCGCCCCCTCGATCGGCGAGTCCGTCGCGCCCACGACGCGGCAGCCGGCGAGCCGCGTCGCGGCGTGGTCACGAACCTTGGCCAGCGCGGCCTCCTGCACGGCGCGATCCCGGATGACTCCCCGCCCGCGATCCGCCTCCTCCTTGCCGGCCTCGAACTGTGGTTTCACGAGCGCGACCAACCGGCCGCCCGCCTTCAGCAGGGGCCAGACCGCGGGCAAGACCGACGTCAGCGAAATGAACGACAAATCCATCACGACGAGATCGAAGCCGCTCCGTGGCAGATCCGCGGCGGAGAGATGGCGGGCATTGATCTTCTCCAGGTTCGTCACCCGGGGGTCTGAACGGAGCTTAGCGTGCAGTTGGGCGCGACCGACATCCACGCAAACCACGTTAACCGCCCCCGCCTGAAGCACGCAGTCGGTAAAGCCGCCCGTCGAGGCGCCCACATCCAGCACCTGGGCGCCGCGAGCGTCGATCGCGAAGGCGTCCAGCGCGGCGGCCATCTTCTCGCCGCCGCGGCTGACAAACCGCGGCGGTTGTTCGATTTCCAACGGCGTGTCGGCGGGAAACTCACGCCCGGGCTTCTCGAGGCGCTCGGTGCCGCGGCGCACCCGTCCGCTCATGATGAGCGCCTTGGCCTTGGTGCGGGATTCCGCCAATCCGCGGGCCACCAGCAATTCGTCCAGTCGCAGGCCTTTCATTGCAGGCGTTGTCTTCCGGGCGACCAGCATGACGTGCGGCCGCCAATCGTATCTCGCCGCAGAAGCGCTCCGGTGCGCGGACAGCGACCACCGTCGCTCCAGCGGTGGAGGAAAAGCCAGGAACGAGGGATGCCAACGTTGAGATCGGCCGGCAGTTGGTTGCCGCGTCCGGCGATGGCGTCGAGCGCCTGCCGGGCGACCGTACGGCATGCGCGCCAGAGGGTCGCGACTTCATCGGGCGAGAGCGCCCCGGCCGTCCGGGCCGGATGGATGGCCGCCCGCCAGAGGATCTCGTCGGCCATCCAGTTGCCGATACCCGGAAACCGATGCTGCATCAGTAATACGGCCTTGATTGGCGAGCGGGCGCGTCGACGGAGAAAATCACCGACCGCCTCGCGCGTGAAAGCGGGCGACAGCACCGGCGGCGCGATCCGGGTCCACCACGACGGTTCCTCCGGGCCGTCGTGGAACTCGATCCGGCCGAACATGCGGGGATCGCGGAAAACGAGGGCGTGCTGTCGGGTGAACAGCACCAGGTGATCGTGCCTGCCGGGTGCGAAGTCGGACGGCGCGACGATCAGTTCACCGGTCATGCCCAAATGAACACCCAGCCGGGCGTCAGCCCCGAAGCGGAAGAGCATCTGTTTCGCGGCGGTCTCCGAGGAGACGAGTTTGGCTCCAATCAAAACCCGGCGGGCGTCCCGGATCGCGATATGCCGCACGGGACGCTTGTCCGCGTTGAGTTCAACCCGCGTGACCCGCTCGCCGGTCGCCGCCAGCGCCCAGCGTTTACGGTAGAACTCGACCTCGGCTAGCTCAGGCATGGCGGTTTGCCGCCGGCAAGGTTGCCACGAGTTCGACGAGGCCGGCGTGCACCGGCACGCCTGGTGGGAGTAATCGCGACCAGCCCGCGGCGTCCAGCTTTCCGGTGCAGACGGCGGCCGACTTGATTCCCGCCTCCAGGCCGGCTCGCACGTCGCTTTCCCGGTCTCCGACCATCCAGCAAAGCGCCGGATCCAGCCGGTAGCGCGCGACGGTTTCCTTGATGAAGCGCGGGGAGGGCTTGCGGTACTCCACCGGGTCCTGCGGACCCTCAGGGGCGACGCAAACGGAGTCGAAAACCGGGCGCGGCAGTCCCAGTAATTCCTCCATCCGTTCGTTGCAGCGGATCACGTCCGCCATGCCGTAGAGCCCGCGGGCGATGCCGCTCTGGTTCGTGAGGATGAAAAGTCGGTAGCCGAGCCGTCGGGCGTTCGAAAGCGCAGTCGAAGCGCCGGGCAGCAACTCGACGCCGTCCGGCTCCCAGAGGTAATGGCGGTCGTGGATGATCGTCCCGTCGCGGTCGAGGAAGAGTGCGGCCCCGGGCGGGGTGCCAGCCGCAGGGGGAGGAATGAAATCCTGGATCACCGGCGATTGACGTAGGCCACAAGCTCCGCGGGGGAAACCGTCGCGGTGCCAAGCTTGCCGACCACGACTCCTGCGGCGGCGTTGGCGAAATGCGCGGCGGTCTGGAGCGGGGCGCCGGCGCACAGGGCGAGCACGAGCCCGGCGAGCGCGGTATCGCCCGCGCCGGAGACATCAAAGACCTCCCGTGCCGCGGTGGGGATGACCTTTTGCACCCGCCCGGCCGCGCTCAACAGCATGCCCTCCTCGCCGAGCGTCACGACCAGGTGGCGGGTGGCGTAACGTTCGTGCAGGCGCGCGCAGACCTCCGCGGCGGGGAAACGAGCGTGGGGCGCCAATTCCATGCCCGCCAATTGCAGTGATTCGCGCTTGTTGGGCGTGATGAGGTCGAGGCCGTGAAAGGCCAGGTTCCGTTTCGGCTTGGGATCCAGCGCGATGAACTTCCCGGCGTTCCGGGCCAACTGCGTCACGCGCGCCACCACCGCATCGTTCAGAATCCCCTTGGCGTAGTCGGAAAGAATGACGGCGTCGCAGGCGGCCACGGCCTTCGAGAGCAGGGCGTCGACGCGCCCCGTTGGGATCTCGTAGGAGCCCGGGGGTGCCTCGCGGTCGAGGCGGCAAAGCTGCTGGTGCTGCACCAGCACGCGGGTCTTCACGATGGTCGGCGCCGCACCGGGTGTCGGAATCGTCTCGATGCGCTTGGAGTGAAGGATCGTCGCGAGGCGGTGCCCCGCCTCGTCATCGCCGATATGGCCGGCGACCGTGCAATTCGCGCCGAGCGAGGCCAGGTTCAGGGCGACGTTCGCCGCGCCGCCGGCGGTCCACGTGTCCCGCGCGATGTCGATCACTGGCACCGGGGCCTCCGGTGAGATGCGCGTGGCGTCACCCCAGATGTAGTGGTCGAGCATCACGTCGCCGACCACGAGGATGCGCAGTCGGGCGATGCGCCGGAGCAGCGGCTTCAACTCCTTCATGAACGCAGCTCCCATTCGTAGGGGTGGCTGGAAAGCATCCGTGGACGTCCATCGGTCACCTGCACCACGTCCTCCACCCGGCAGCCGCCGATACCCGGGTAATACAGGCCAGGCTCCACCGTCACCACCGATCCGCGGCGCAGGGTGTAGTCGATGGAGCCGCTCATGCGCGGCGCCTCGTGAACCGCCAGTCCGAGGCCGTGGCCGGTGCCATGGAAAAAACCGACGGAACCCTTGGGACCGTGCTCGGTGCGGAACCCGCGGGTCTCAAAAACCTCGACGCAGCGCCGGTGGACGTCGCGGCCGTTGGCGCCCGTGCGGATTCCTCCCATCGCCGCGAGGTGGGCCGCGCGCACCGCCTCGACCATGGCGCGTTGCGCATCACTCGCGCGGCCCCGCAGGAAGGTGCGCGTCATGTCGCCGTAAAACCCGGTGGCGGTCACGCGGGGGAAAATATCCACGATGATGAGCTCGTGCGGCCGCAGGGGACCGGAACCGCGGTCGTGAGGGTCGCACGCCTGGTCGCCGCCCGCCACGATCGTGTTCGCCGAGATCGCGCCAGCCTCCAGGCAGGCCGACTCGATCGCGAATTTCAGCATTTCGCTGGTCACCGTCCTGCCGCGGTGCACCAGTTGTCGCCCCTTCACCCGCGCGCCGCGCAGGATTCGCTCGGCGGCGGTGAAGCCCAGTGCGCTGCACCGGTTGCCCTCGCGGATCGCGGCCGCTTCGCGGGCCGTCTTGATCTCCCTTTCGGGAAAGAGCGGGCCGCTGGCGATGGTCAGGCTCAGGCCCAGCTCGATGAGACGCGCGTAAACCCCGGCCGGGAAATCATCCGGCACGGTGAACGCCGTCCGACGCACCTCCTTCGCCGCCAGAAAAATCACCTCGGCCGGACCGGGCCGCCGGTCGGTCCAACGGGCCCGCGCCCGACGTTGGAAATCCTCGAGGGGCAGCACCACGTCGAAACCGGAGGTCCTCCGCACGCGGCCGAACTCCAGCGCGCTCACGATCGCGTATTTCCGACCGCCGTGGCCGAACGCGATGAAGGGATCCGGAACATCCACCTTTCCGAAATAGAGCGCGTCGGCGTTGCGTTCGGTGTCGGCGTAAAGCAGGGGAGGCGGAAGGGTGGGCACGGGAGATGCGGATTGAAGCGGGAGCGGTCGCCGTTTAGCCACCCGCGCGTGAAAAATGCAAATCCGGTTTCGGTTCGTCTGCTCGCATCTCTCCTGGTCGCGGCGGTCGTGGGCGCCTGCGCGCGAGAGACGCCCCCGCCGGCCGGGAAGGCGCCCGTGGCCGCGACCAAGGGTGCCCTCGAGTTCTTTCCCGTCCGCCTGGGCGAGAAGACCGTCCGCATGCAACTGGCCGTGCGTCTCGATGAGATGCAGCGCGGGTTGATGGGGCGCCGGGACCTCGGCTCCGACGACGGCATGATCTTCGTCTACGAGAAGCCCCAGCAGATGAGTTTCTGGATGCGCAATACGCCGACACCGCTCGACATCGGGTTTTTCCGTTCCGACGGCTCGCTCGCCGAGATCCACCCGCTGCATCCCTTCGATGAGCGTGCGGTGGCGTCCGGCGGCAGTGATCTCCGCTTCGCATTGGAGACGCACCAGGGCTGGTATCGCGCCAACGGGATCCGGCCTGGCGCGAAGCTGGACCTTGCCGCGCTTGCGGCCGCCCTGAAGGCGCGTGGGTTTGATCCTGTGAAATACGGGCTTTGAGCAACGGGACCGAACCGCTCCGCTAGCAGTCAACCGCGGATAGAGCCGGATGGATTCACCTGGGTGTAGCCACGGCCGTCCGTCGGGGACCGTGCCAAAAGTATCCCCGCCGATTCCTCTGCGAAATCGCTCCGCTCTCCTGACCGCGGACCGCGCCCGGCCCTTTACCGCTCATACTATTCCCGGAGGGCTCTCCAGGTGCGTCTTGGATCCGGGTTCTGCCCGTCAGCGTGAGGATTCCTTGGGAATCTCGTTGTCGGTGCGGATCATGAGCACCGGGGTCTTGGTCTTCACCCAGACGTCGGTCTCCTTGAAGAATTTCGCGGGCACATTCTCGATCGCCTCGCCGACCGTCTTCACCGGGAGCAGGCTTCCCTTCTTGGTGGTGTTCCAGTCGTAGGCGGCGCGAAAAACCCGGTCCTGGGTCGTGGCGACGCTCTCGCTTTCGGGGATCTGAAGCACCCAGCCGGCGAAATCGTTCTTCGGCAAACGGCCCTCGGGATCGCTGATCAGGATCACGAACTGTTTTTTCATGGGCGGCGGCTTCTCGCCCTCGCCGGGATCGGGCTGGGCGGCGAGATTCAGCTCCTCCATCACGCGGCGCAGGACCGCGGGGGAAATTTCGTTCTTCTTCAGAACCTCGGCGACCTTGTTGACGTCGATCTTGGCCATGTTGGGTGAAAGTGGAGCGTGAGGGACACACGAAAGCGTCGCGCGGACCAAGCCTAATCCTTCCGGTGGCACGGGCCGGGCTTTACTCCCGCGGCCGGTGCGGCCTTTGTGCCGGCGATGACGGCGACGGACGAATGGTTCGATGTGGTGAACGAGCGCGACGAGGTCGTGGGGCGTGCGACGCGGCGAGAGGTGCATGCCCGGGGCCTCTGGCACCGCGCGGTGCACACGCTCGTGTTTGATCCGGCCGGCCGGGTGCTGCTCCAGAAGCGCTCTATGCTGAAGGATCTTTCCCCTGGCCTCTGGGATTCCTCCTGTTCCGGGCACCTCGATGCCGGCGAGGACTACGATACCGCCGCGGCGCGCGAACTCGGCGAGGAAATCGGCGTGCGGCTGGCGCCCGGCGTTTGTCCGCGGCGTTGGTTCCGCGTGTCAGCCTGCGAGGAGACTGGCTGGGAATTCGTCTGGGTCTACCACCACCCTCACGACGGCCCGGTCGTGATCGAGGAACGTGAGATCCAGTTTGCGGAGTGGGTCGCGCCGGCCGAGGTGAGTCGTCGCGTGGCGAAGGTCCCGGCGGACTACTGCCCTTCCTTCAAATTGATCTGGCCGCTGGCCGCCGCCCGCCTCGCCGCCGGGGAAGTGACGTGCTGAGGGGGAAGCAGCGCTACGCCGAGATTTTGGTTGGATTTTCCGAGGCGAATCTGCACGTTTCGCGCCTTCGGTCGCCAGAGTAGCTCAGTGGTAGAGCAGAGGACTCATAAGCCTTTGGTCGCCGGTTCAATCCCGGCCTCTGGCACCAATTGCGGTCCGGTGAAAAGCGGGTCGCCTCTCCGCCGGTTCAAAACGTGCCGCGGATCCCGAAGGAGCCCAGCGCACCGTACGAGTTGGCCGATGAACGGCGTGCGTAGGCCGGTGTGTCCTCCTGGTAGCGCGATGCGTTGAAGTGGACGTTCTCAACATTACGACAATTCACGAAGACCGAGATCCGCTTGGTGGCTTGATAGGTGAGGTTGAGGTCCAGCGTGGTGCGCGCGTCCTGGTAGACGAATGCCCGCGGCCCCTGGCCGGTGGACGGACCGCGGTTCTGTTCGCCGCGGTGATGCCATTTCGCCATGAACGTGATCGGGTTTCGCGTGATCGTGACGCCCCAGTTCATGCTCTCGGGGATGAATCGGTTGAAGTCCGCCGTGCGGCTGCCCTGGAGGCTAAGGCGCGTATAGTTGGCGAAGACGGAAAAATGGCGTCCGAGCGGGCCGAGAGTCGCGAGCGACTGGCGCACGTTCAACTCGTAGCCGGAGACGCGGGCGTCGCCTGAGTTGATCGTGGTGTTCAACAGCCAGCCGACGTAGCGCGGATCGAGGCCGAAGTTCTCCAAATCCTCGGCGGTGGCGAAGGTCTGGTATGTGCCGAAGAAGTCGGCGATGTCCTTGCGGAAAACTCCCGCGGTGAGGAGTCCGCCGCTGTCGGTGTAGTACTCCGCGGAGAGATCATAGTTTTCCGCGGTCCACGGCTTCAGACCGGTGTTGCGGACGCTGATGTTGCCGCGGATCGCGGTGGGGTCGGCGTTCTCGTCCAGGTCGGCCTCGTTGATCGTGGCGTTGGGCACGATGTTCGTGAAGTCCGGCCGGCCGTAGGTCTTCGCGTAGGCGGCGCGGACGAGGAAGTTGCTGGTCGCGTTGAAGGTGAAGTGGAGGCTCGGGTAATAGCCGTCGTAGGAGCGTTCCGCGCGGTTGGCGCGCTCGAGGCGGATGAGGCGGAGCTCCTCCATGGAGCCGACCGCGCCGGCCTCGGGGCGCCGCACGCGCTGGCCGGCGGCGTTGCGCACAAAGGCGCCGGAGGCGGTGCGCTGCCAGACGTTGGCGGGCTCGAACACCGGGCCTTCGCCGAGGTCGGTGGTCTCCTCGTACCGCACGCCGCCGAGAATGGTCAGGCGATTGCCGAACAGGCGGGCCTCGGCCTGCGTGTACATCGCCTTGATCCGCTCGCGCAGCCACTCCGAGCCGACGATGCGGCTCTGCTCCTGGGCCACGACCTGCGCCGGGCTTTGCACGAAGAGGCTGGGGTTCTTTTTCCACGCCTCCACCGCGACATTGGTGGAGGTCCAGGGGATGTTGTTGAAACCGAAATAATTCGGGCGGTTCTTGTAGACCTGCGCGAGGAAAGGCGCCGGGGAGAGATCGCCCGGCGTGGCCGGGGTGTAGTTCCACTGGCGGTTCCACTCCCGGCGATCGCGCTCCTGCGAGCGGAAGAGTCCGCCAATCTGCACCGCGGCGGGAATGCCGCGCACGGAGAAGCTGCGCTTCAGGTGCGTGTCGCCGCCCCAGAGGTTCTCCTTATGGTCGCGGTAGGCGTTCGACGTCGCGGTCGTGAGGCGGTAATTGCTGATGTCGTTGATATCGAGTTCGCGGTTGGAGTTGTCGAAGACGCGGATGCGCGTGGGGTGGTCCGGCGTGATGCCCTCGAAGGTCACGCGGACCGGATTAAGCGTCGAGATGTTGAGTTGGTTGAAGCTGCCGTGCTCGTGGTAACG
>CAIUOU010000042.1 GCA_903900845.1 uncultured Opitutia bacterium | reverse complement strand
CCAAACCCGTACCACCTCCTGCAATCAACCCATCACCTTTGATCCTTAACCCTTCACCCACTCCCTCCCCACTGCCTTTCCCCTTCCCTCGCCCCTCGCCCGCGTCGCGCGTCCGCGCGACGTCCATCACCAGCAGTTCCGCCAGGCGTTTCGTCGCGCCCATCACGTTCGTCGGATTGATCGCTTTGTCGGTCGAGATGAACGTGAAGGCTTCCACGCCGTGCGCCGCGGCGATTTCCGCGAGCTGACGCGAGCCGAACGCATTGTTGCGGATCGCCTCCGCCGGCTGGCGTTCCATCAGGAACACGTGCTTGTGGGCCGCCGCGTGAAACACCACCTGCGGGCCGTACCTTCGGAAGATCGCCTCCATCCGCGGCCGTTCGAGGATATCGGCCACCAGCGGCGTGATCGTGCCGCCGAACCCTTTCTCATTGATCTCCTGCTCGATCAAAAACAGCGCCGCCTCGCTTTGTTCCACCAGCAGCAGGCGCTCCGGGTTGAGCGCCGCGATCTGCCGGCAGAGCTCGCTGCCGATGCTGCCGCCCGCGCCCGTCACCAGCACCACCTTACCCGCGAGTGCCTGCCGGATGCCCGCGGAATCGATCTCCACCGCCGACCGGCCCAGGAGGTCCTGCACCTCGACCGGCCGCACGCGACTGGTCTTAACCCGCCCCGCCGCCAACTCCTCCAACGAGGGCACGATCTCCACTTTCAGGCCATGGGTCGCCGCCGCCGCCAGCACTTCGCGGAGGCGCCGCGCGGGAGCCGAGGGCATCGCGATCACCGCCTTGTCCAATCCTTCCGCCAGCCGTTGCTCCGCCAGCAACTCCGGCCGGCCCGCCACCGGCACGCCGTGCACCTGCTTGCCGTGCTTGGTCTCGTCGTCATCGAGGAACAACACCGGTTTGAACCCCCGCGCCGGGTGGCTCAGGAATTCATTCGCGAGCCGCGCCCCGACATCCCCCGCCCCGATGATCGCGATGCGCTGCAACGCCCGTCCCGGCGTCCGCCCCGCGCCACTCAGGCGCTCCCGGTACAACCGCGCCGCCAGGCGACCGCCGCAGAGGACGCCAAACGCCAGCATGAAATCCACCAGCAGCACCCCGCGCGGCGCCCCGAATTCACTCCAGCCCAGCGACCGCGGCAGCAACAGCACCCCGCTCGCCACCGCCATCGCCCAAAAAAGCCGGTTCAAATCCGGCAAGCTGAAATACGTCATCAACGTGCCGAACTGGCGGAACAGCGCCAACGTCCCGAGCTTCAGCCCGATCACCCACGGCAACAGCCGCACCCGCTCGACCTGCTGCTCCGGCGGCAAAAGGAAGTCGAACCGCACCTCATAGGCCGCGTAAAAACTCGCCCCGATGACGCCCGCGTAAATGCCCGCCAAAGCCAGCGTCCGCCGATGCTGCGCACCATCGGACGGAACCTGGGATTGGATACCGAATCGGGGCATAAGCCGAAGCTAGGTGACAACCGGTTGAAGTGGGAAGAGAAAGTTCAGTTGGGGGGCAAAGGAGCGAGTAGCGAGGTAGTGAGGAGCGAATAGAGCAAACCGGTCATGGGTCATGTCCCGCTTACTATCGCCCCTCGCCGATCGCCCCTAGCCTGGTCTCACACGTCTCCCACTCTCACCGTCTCCCAAGTCTTCTCCGTGCCTCCGTGGTGCATCCTCCGACCAAGCCCGCTGCGGATCACGAAGTTCCTTGGGGGCCTTTGGTCTCCCTCGGGGTTTCAGGCGCGATTCAGCGTGTCCTCGGCTTCCTGCAGAGTCGTGAGCACCGTCGCGAACGGCATGCGCTCACCAAGGAACATCTGCTGCATGGCCTCATAGTCGGCCCGCAGCGCCTCGACCCTCGCCGCGGGCGGCACCAGGCGCAGCGAGCCGGGAACGGCCGTCGCGTAGTTGGCCCAGCCCGAGGAAAAAAACCGGGATTTGTGGATGCGCACCCGCTCCAGCAAATCGAGGCGACGGCGCGCCTCCCGGGCCGGCGCATGTCGCCACAAGGCCGCGAAATCCGCATAGTGCCTCGCGTGCCGGTCCTTCATCCGACGGTCAGCCGGACGATGAAACTCCGCATGGAGAATCGTGGCCTTCTCCCAGAACGTTCGCTCCAGATCCAAGGCGACGACGTCCGCGCCGAAGTCGGTGCACGCTCCCGGCGCGAGTCCGGCGACAAAAGCCAGGATCGGGCGACGGCCGACCGGTCGCTGATCGGTCAGCGACCCGAATTCGATTTTCACCTCGCGCGCGATGTAGCTGACGCCGCGCGGCAAGGCGCCGGGATACGCGAAGCGGAGCACCGGTGAGCGGCCGGCTTCATCGAAGCGGTACGTCAGCCAGCTGCCGCGGCCGGCCGGAGCACCGAGGACGTCCCGCATGGCCTCTTCCAGGAGCGGCCGCCACGTCGCCTGCACCGCCGCGGCACATGCCTCCTCCAACGCGGCCACGCGTTCCTCGCGTTGGGTGCGGGAAGGAGCCTGGTCGAGATCAGACTCCTTCCAACCGAGTGACGCGGGCATGATCGCGAGGTCGATGTCCTCGGAGAAGCGCTCGATCGCTCCGAAGACCTTCGAAAGCGCGGTTCCACCTTTGAACACGCACGCCTCCGCCAGTTGCGGCTGCTCAAAAATGCGTCCGAGCGACCAGCAAACCCAGAAGTCCTTTTCCGCGATGACGGGGTCGACGCCGCGCTTTTCCTGGTACCGGCGAAAGAACAGTTCCCGCTCCTTCGCGGGCAGGGTCGCAAAGGTGCTCATGGCCATTCCTTCGCGGCCACGGCACGCAGATGCGGATGCAACCAAACCGGAGCGCTCGGCAAGTCGGCGAGCAACTGTCGCCGATCTTCGGCGGAGAGCGTTTGGCGCAGATGGGCGATCCGATCCGGTGTGATGTGGTTCTTCCCCAAATACCGCAACGCGGCCAATACGAGTCCGCTGGTGCGGCCCGCGGCCGCCACCCGGCGAGGGGTCGTCGGGCGTAACTCGATCACGAGTTGGCCGAGCTTCACTTTACGGGCGCGACCGTTCGTCAAAAACACGACCTTGGCCGGCACCTGCTCCGAAAGCCCCAGCAGGTTGGCGGCGTAGGCTCCGGAAGCTTGGCATTTGGATTGCTCGCCGGCCGCCAGTGCCTTGACCACCGCCTCGATGGACGGGGCGACCTCACCCAACAGGCGATGGCTTTCGGGGTAATGATAAAGGCCACGGGCAAGACGTCGGATCGTGCCCGCCTCGGTCAGGCGATGCAGGGAAAGGTCAATGGAGCCTCGACTTCCCAAGTCTAGGAAATCATTCGGCTTAAAGACAGAACCACGCCCCTT
>CAIUOU010000041.1 GCA_903900845.1 uncultured Opitutia bacterium | reverse complement strand
TCCTGCACCAGCACGCCCCAGTCGAGCAGCAGGTCGTCGAGGCCGAGCGAGGCGACCGGCGGGCCGGGCGCGAGGAAGAGCAGCAGGCGGCCGGCCTCGGCCCCGAGGTACTGCCGGAGCAGTTCCTGCTCCTCGCGGGAAAAACGGCTCTGGGGGGCGACGGCGACGAGCAGCGAGGCGTCAGCGGGGATCCGGCGCGCCGCCGTGACGTCCAGGTCCTCCACCTCGAGGTTGCGCACCTTGAGCTGGTCGCGGACGGCGGAGAGGCCGCGCACCGGGTCGGTGTCGCCCAGCCGCAGTTCGCCGTGGCCGGTCAGGAAGTAGACCTTCTGCCGGCCGGGTGAGGCCACGTCGAGGATCGCAGCGGTGAGCGCCTGTTCTCCGCGGAAGGCGACCCGCTCCTTGTTCCGCATCGTGTAGAGCTCGGCCACGGTGACGACGCGTCGTTTGTCGCCGGAGACGAGCACGATGATGTCGGCCTGGTCCACGCCCAGCTCCTCGGCGCGCCGCCGGTTCTGGTAGACGTCGAGGTGCTCGCGGGTGATGCGCCCGGCGGGTCGCTCATCGGTGGCGTGCACGTATTCCTCGAGGAGGCCGCGCACCTCGGGGTGGTCGCTCTCGGGGGTGAGCGTGAGGATGGCGTGCACGGGCCGCGGCAGGTTGCGGACGTACGAGAGGGTTTCCGGCGAGAGCGAGAATTTGCGCGCCCGGGTGAGGTCGAAACGGCGCGGGTGGTTCTCGGCGATGTAGTTCAGCCCGCCGAAGAACGTGAGCAGCAGGACGGCCTGCAGCACGAGATTGGCCGTGCGGAGCCAGCGGGTGGCGCGGAAGCTTTGCCAGGGGGCGGGCATGGTCGCGGCGGTTTCCCGGTCAGGCGTGCAGGAGCTTCGCCTCGACGCCGAGGATGCTGAAGATGAGCGCCAGCGCCGAGCCGCTCAGGTAGAAGAGCACGTGGCGCAGGTCGATCACGCCACGGGCGAAGTCGTCGCGGTGACCGAAGACATGCGCGTATTGGACCGCCGGACGCAGCGGCTCGAGCGCGCCCTGCGCTAGCCAGGTGGAGTCGGCGAGCGCGTTGCCCCCGAGGATGAGCGTCGCCAGCGCCACACAGCCGAGGATACCCGCCACCGATTGATTGCGCGTGAGCGAACTGGCGAGGACGCCGAGCGCGACGAAGAGCAGCCCGGAGACGGCGATGAACAGGTAGCCGCCGAGCAGCGGCCCGCTGTCGAGGAAGCGCTCGTCGCCCGAGAAGCGCCGCAGCACCCAGAAGAAGACGACGGTCGAACCCCATAGCGTGGTGTAGAGAGCGTACGCCGCGCCGAACTTCGCCAGCACCACCTCCGTGGTCGTCACCGGCGTCGTCAGCAGCGTCTCGATCGTCCCGAGCCGGCGCTCCTCGGCCAGGCACTTCATCGTGAGGAGCGGCACCATCACGCACACCGGCAGCCAGAAGAGTTGGAAGTACACGATCGCCGGCGAGGTTTCCTGCGGCGCGGCGCCGTACAGCTCGAGGATCTTGGTGAAGACCAACCCCATGAAGCCGAGGAACAGCGTCGCCGCCACGTACGTCGCCGGACTGACGAGCAGCATGCGGAGTTCGTGGCTGAGCAGGGTGGGGAAGTGGCGCATGGCGGTCGCGGCGTCAGACCGGGCAGGTCAGGTAGAACCGCGGATGGACAGGGATGAACTCGGATTCTCGGATTCTTGCCCGGGTTTGGGAGACGGAGTTCCTGAGGCGGCGGAGCCACAGCCAAAAACTTCTGTGGAGTAGCTGAGCATCGGGTCGTAACGCACTCCCGACTCGCTCCGCGGCTGAGTAACCACGGATGGACACAGATGGACACGAATAATCAGGGCTTGGTGTAGCCGGGGTCGCCGACTCCGGACCATATCGAGGGCTAGTCTGCCGCAGGCGCTTACGAAGATGGCGGATTTTTTCGGAACTCATCATCCGCGGAGTTACGCCGGTTTGAAACGTTTCGCCCAGCCTCCCGGTCTCAGATCCTGATCCGTGTGAATCCGTGCTCATCCGTGGTTTCCCGATGCTTCGCTCCGGTTCAGGATGCTTCTGCCTTTGCCGGCGCCGGCGCCGCGACCACGTCCCAGCTCCGGCGGGTGGCGGCGAGGAAAACGTCCTCGAGGGTCGGCTGCTCCCGGGCGAGCGCGCGCACGCGCAGCCCCTGCGCCAGCAGCGCCGCCAGCAGCGATTCGCCCAACTCCTCCTCGCGTTCCGTGGTGAGCGTCGCGGCGCGGAACCCGTCGGCGCCGGGGTCCCCCAGCCGCGCGCAACGCGCCCCGGCTCCCGCCGCGCCCAGCGCGGCCTCGAGCCGGAGCGGGTCCCCGGCGAACTCCACCCGGTAGGAGTGGCGCCCGATGATCTCCCGCCGGAGTTCGGCCGGCGTCCCCTGCGCGACCACCCGACCCTGGTTGATGATCAGCACGCGGTCGCAGGTCACCTCGATCTCCGGCAGGATGTGGGAGGAGATGATCACCGTCATCCGGCCGCGGAGGCCCGCGATGAGGTCGCGCACGATCAGGATCTGGTGCGGGTCCAGTCCGATCGTCGGCTCGTCCATGATGATCACCGGCGGCTCGGCGAGGATGGCCTCGGCGATGCCCACGCGCTGACGGTAGCCCTTGGAGAGCTGGCCGATGATGCGGTGCCGCACGCGCTTCAGGTCGCAGATCTCCAGCACCTCGTCGATGCGCGGACCGAGCTTGCGGCGCGGCACCTCCTTCAGGCGGCCGCGGAAATACATGTACTCGGAGACGCGCATGTCCTCCGGCAGCGGGTTGTTCTCCGGCATGTAGCCGATCCGGCGCTTGATCTCCGCCGGCTCCCCGGCCACCGGCAGCCCGCAGATGTGGACGCTGCCGGACGTCGCCGGCAGGTAGCCGGTGAGGATCCGCATCGTGGTTGATTTGCCGGCGCCGTTCGGCCCGAGGAAACCCACGATCTCCCCGCGACCGACGCGGAACGAGATGTCGTTCACCGCCGTCACGCCTCCATACGCCTTCACCAGGCGGGAGACTTCGATGGCGGCGGTCGGTTGCGTCATGACGGTGCGTTGGACGATTGGCGTAATCATGACGCGGGCAAGGTCGCGTTGTTCCGCGGTCCCGACTCCCGGATCAGGCCGCGGGCGGTTTCTCGAAGGTGACTTCGCCGGCGCGGAACCGCCGGAGCGGCCCGCGACCCTCGTGCAGCAGCAGCGCGCCCTCGTCGTCCACGCCGCGCACCTCACCGGTGTGCCGGCGCCCACCCTCGAGCAGGGTAACGGTGCGTCCGCGCAGGGTGTCGAAGCGCGCCCAGAGATCGGCGAATTGGTCTTGGTGCCGGTCCTCGCGGAAGGACTCGTAGGCGAGGAGCACCCGGCCGATGAGTGCCGCCGCGAGGCGGTTTAGGTCGACGGGCTGGCCGCAGGCGTCGGCCAGGGTGGTCGCGCGGTTCGCGAGTTCCGCCGGCCAGCCGCGCGGCGGCGGGTTCACGTTCAGCCCGATGCCGAGGATGAGGTCGCGGATGCGGTCCGCGTCGATGCGAGCCTCGGTGAGCAGCCCGCCGGCCTTCCGGTCGCCGAACAGGATGTCATTGGGCCATTTGATGCCCGGCTCCACCCCGGTGAAGTTCGCGAGTAGGGCGCAGAGGTTGACGCCCATCCAGAGGGTGAACGTCCGCATGCGCTCCGGCTCCACCTCGGGACGGAAGCCGAGGCTCGCGTAAAGGCTGACGGGCGAATCGCTGTGCCAGACGCGGCCCAGCCGGCCCTTGCCGCGGGTCTGGCGTCGGGCGAGCACGGCGAACGGCGCCGGTCGGCCGGCCGCGAGTTGGCGGGCCACCTCGTCGTTCGTGCTGTCAACCTCGTCCATCACCTGCAGCGAGAAGCCGCGCGTGCGCATCGGCAGCAGCGCCTCGAGCAGCGGCGGATGGAGTGTGGCCGGCCGGCCCGTGAGCCGGTATCCGCGGGCCCGCACCGCCTCGAACGAGAAACCAGCCGCCCGGAGCCGCTCCATGCGCTGCCAGACCGCGACGCGGGAGATGCCGAGCTGGCGCGCGAGCGCGGCGCCGGAAACCCACCCGCCCTCGCGGGCGAGCAACTCGCGAAGGATGACGGTTTCAGTCTTCGGCATGGCGCGGCCTTGAAAAGGGAAGGCGCGGCAACACTCTGGGGCAAATGTCATTTGCCGACCTCCAGCTTTCCCTCGCGCGCGACGCCGCGCCGCCGGAACGTTGGCCGGGCCCGGTGCGCGCGCTATGGCACGAAGCCCGCGGCGACTGGGACTCCGCCCACTCCTGCGCGCAGGAGGATGAATCGCGCGAGGCTTCCTGGGTCCACGCCTACCTGCATCGCAAGGAAGGGGACATCGGCAACGCCGGTTACTGGTACGCGCGCGCCGGGCGTCCGGTTCCGGCGCGCGGCGTGACCCTTGGGGGCGAGTGGGAGGCTATCGCCCGCGCGTTGACCGGCGGCTGAGCCCGGCCCGGCGGGCGCGCGGCTATTTGTTGTTGCGGTTGCTCCAGCCGAAATCCCCGGAGCGAAGGTAGGTCTCGCGCGATTCACGCCGGATGAAGTCGCCGGCCGCGGTGTCCGATTTCGCGGCGTTGTCAGCCGCGTTCCGGAGATCCTCCATGTTCTTCAGGCGCTCCTCCTCGGCGTACATCGCGAGGGCGCGGGCCTCCTTCGAGGTGCCGAAAAGCGGCAGGGTCCAGCGGTTGAGGGCGCGGTCGGATTCGGAGATGTACCGGCGCATCGCGAGGTCCGTGAGGCCCTTTTTGGTGTGGATGTCCCGCTCGCGGAAGATCGGCGGCTTTTTCTCCTGCACGATGTAACTGGGCAGGCGGACAATCGTGTTCTTGGGTTTGTCGACCTCGCGCAGGTCGGGCTGCTCCTCCTCCGGTTTGGGCGGGGGCGGGGGAGGGGGAGGCGGCTCGTATTTCGGGGCGAACGCCGCCAGGGCGCTGGCGGCGTCCCCCGAGATGGCGCGGGAGCGGCGCGAGGACGGCGAGGGCGCCGCGGCGGGAGCGCCGTTGGACAGGACAGGCGAAGACGCCGCCACCGGAACGGACGGCGCGGCGGTCTGGGCCGGGGCGCCGGGCGCCGCGAGACCGGCGACCAGCAGCGGGACGAGGGCGAGGCGGGCCATGCGGATGTGTCGAAACTTGGGCCGGGAAAATGTTCCGCGCAAGCGCGGGAAAATCACGCGCCGCGGCGCCACTCGTGCCAGAACTCGCGGCCGGCGAACAGCGGCAGGCTCTCCATCACCGGCACCGGTGCACGTTCGACGAGGGTGAACTGGGCGCCGAACAACCGATCCGGCTCCGCCGGATCGAGGCCGAAGGGCGGCCCGTCCTCCTTGCCGCCGAGGAAATAGAAGCCGAGGAGCGTGCCGCCGGGGCGCAGCAGCTCGGCCGTGCGGCGCGCCACCCGCGGCCAGATCGCGGGGGCTTGCGCGCAGAGAAACGTCCGTTCGTAGACGAGGTCGAAGCTGCCCGGGGGTAAAGGGTGCGTGAAGAAGTCCGCCACCTGCACGCGCGCCGCCAGCGCGGTCCCCAGCCGCTTCCGCGCGCGCTCCACCGCGGGGGCGCTGAAGTCGATCGCGGTGACCTCGTGGCCGGCCGCGTTGAACGCCGCCACCTCGTGGCCGTGGCCGCAGCCGGGGATCAGCACCCGCAGTCCGCGCTCCTTTCGCGCCGCGAGACGGCGCGTCAGCTCCGGCGGCACGCCGCCCTGGTCCCACGGGGTGAGCCCCGCGGCGTAGCGTTCGTCCCAGAATCCGGGCCGCATCGGATCGTCCTTCATGCCCCGATCCTCCGCGCGCCGGCCGCGCCCGCAAGCGGCGAACTTTTTCCGCGCCCGTTTTGATTCCGCTCGCCGCCCGCGGGTCGCGTCGCATCGTGATGGGCGGTCGCCCGCCTCATGCGATCGCTCCCTGCCCCCCAACCCCTGCAGGAGCCTCCGGCCCGCCGCCGCCTGTGGCGCGCCGCGGGCCTTGCCGTCGGCCTTCTCCTCACCGCGCGAGCCGCCGCGGTGGCGCCACGGCTCCCGCCGGAGGACGAGGCGCTGCTCGACGCCGTGCAGCGCCGCGGCGTCGCTTACTTCGCGGAGCAATCGCATCCCTTCAGCGGGCTCACGCGCGACCGCGCGCCGTGGCGCGAGGGCGACGGTGCGTCCAGCGCGCCCTCGAGTGTCGCCGCCACGGGCTTCGCGCTCTCCGTTTGGTGCATTGGCGAGGAGCGCGGTTGGCTGGCCCCGGGCGAGGCGCGTCGCCGCGCGCTCGCCGCGTTGCGGACGGTCGCGGACCGGCACGCGCACGAGCGGGGATGGCTCTATCATTTCGTCGATCCCGCGACCGGTGGCCGCGTCTGGCGCAGCGAGGCCTCGACGATCGACACCGCGCTTTTCCTGCAGGGCGCGCTGCACGCCCGCGAGCACCTGCGGGATCCGGAGATCACCGCGCTCGTCGCGCGCATCTACTCGCGCATTGACTGGCCGTGGGCGTTGAACGGCGGCGCCGCACTCTCGCACGGCTGGCGGCCGGAGGACGGATTCATCCCGCACCGGTGGGACAGCTACGCCGAGCTGATGGGGCTCTACCTGCTCGGGCTCGGCGCGCCGTCCCGGCCGCTGCCCCCGGCCGCCTGGAGCGCCTGGCGGCGCGGGCCCTGGGTGGAGCGCGGCGGCCGGCGCTTCATCCAGTGCGGTCCGCTCTTCACCCACCAGTACGCGCACGCGTGGTTCGATTTCCGGGGCCGTCGCGACAATGGGATCGATTACTGGCGCAACTCGGTCGACGCCACGCTGGCCCAGCGGGAATGGTCGGCCGCGCAACGGTACCGTTTCCCGCTCTGGTCGGAGGACCTGTGGGGTCTTACCGCCTCGGATAGCGCGCGGGGGTACGTCGCGTGGGGTACGCCGGGGCCCGACGAGGACATCAGCGACGGCACCGTGGTGCCCTGTGCGCCGGGTGGGTCGCTGCCGTTCGCGCCGCGCGAATGCCTGGACGCGCTGCGGCGCATGCGGGAGGTCGGCGGCCCGGCGGTGTGGGGACGCTATGGTTTCGCCGACGCGTTCAATCCCCACACCGGCTGGGTCGCCCCGGAGGTGATCGGCATCAACGTGGGCATCATGGTGGTGATGGCGGAGAATCTGCGCGGAGGGGGCGTCTGGCGGACATTCATGCGCGCGCCGGAGGTCAAGCGCGGGCTGCGGCTGGCGGGACTTGCGCCCGCCGAGCCGCGGGCGGTCCTCGCGGTTCTCCCTCCCTGAGGTGCTTCGCGCGCGGGCCGCTTGGCAAACGCGCGCCGTTCTGCATCCTCGTCCCGATGTTCGTCGATGAATGCACGGTGAAGTTGGCGGCCGGGGACGGCGGGCGCGGCTGCGTCAGCTTCCGCCGAGAGAAATACGAGCCCTGGGGCGGCCCGAACGGTGGCGACGGCGGCCGGGGAGGCGACGTCATCCTGGTCGGAGACGTGAACACCAACAACCTCGTCGATTACAAGTACCAGCCGCATTGGAGCGCCGGGCGCGGCGGGCACGGCGAGGGCGCCGATTGCAACGGCCGCGAGGGCGAGAACCGCGAGTTGAAGATGCCGCTCGGGACGGTCGTGGTCGACATCGCCACCGGCAAGCCGGTCGCTGAGGTGCTTGAGGAAGCCCAGCGCATCATCCTCTGCCGCGGCGGTAACGGCGGCTGGGGCAACACCCATTTCAAGAACTCCACCAACCGGGCGCCGCGCCGCGCCAACGCCGGCCATCCGGGTGAGGCGGGCACCTACCGGCTTGTGCTCAAGAGCATCGCCGACATCGGGCTCGTGGGTTTCCCCAACGCGGGAAAATCGTCCCTCACCGGCCGTCTCACCCGCGCCCGGCCGCGCACCGCGCCGTATCCCTTCACCACGCTGCACCCGCAGATCGGAGTGATCGACTTCCCTGACGAGCGGCGCGGCCACCGGCGCCTCCTGCTGGCCGACATCCCGGGCCTGATTGAGGGCGCCCACGAGAACCGCGGCCTCGGCCACCGGTTCCTGCGGCACATCGAGCGTTGCGCGCTCCTGCTGTTCCTCATCGACATGGCGGGGTCCGACGCGCGCGACCCTCGCGAGGACTACCGCCATCTCCTCCGCGAACTGGAGCTCTACGATCCCGCCCTGCTCAAGAAGCCGCGGCTCGTCGTCGCCAACAAGATGGACCTGCCCGAAGCCGGCCCTTGGCTGGCGAAATTCCGCCGGCGCCACCGAGGGGTGGATGTCGCCGAGATCTCCTGCGCCACGGGCGACGGGCTCGACGCGCTCAAGCGGGAACTCCTCCGACGCGCGGGGCGCCCGCGCCGTATCGAGTCCGCGGTGCCCGCCGCCGCCGGCTGACGGCCTCCCCGCGCATGGCCTCCGCCAAGGACCATCGTCACCTCATGATGCGAGCCAACCGGCTGCTCGGGCCGGTGCTGGTGGAGCGGGATCTGATCTCCCTCCAGGACCTGGAGCGGGCCACGGAACGCCTCCTCGAGCTGACCGCCCGCGGCGAGCCGCGCGAGTGCACCCTGCTCGGGGTGCTCGCGCACGAGCTTAAGGTCGTGCACGAGGCCGATCTCCTGCGGCGGTGCGTGGACGCGGACGGCGTCGGCCTGGTCGATCTCCGTGCGGTGGAGGTGCCGGAGGAGTTGCGGCGGGAATTCGATCCCGGGGAGTGCTGGGCGACTTGGACGGTGCCGTTTGACCGCGAAGGCGGCTTCACCTGCCTCGCATCCGCCTACCACCTCAGCCCGGCGGTGCGTGCCCACTGGGAGAAACGCGCCGTCGGTCCGGTGCTGTGGTATGGAACGACCCTCGGCGGCATCGCTGATTTTCTGGACAAGGCCGTTTCGGCCGGCGCCTCCTGACGATGCCCCTCGGCAAGATCCAGCTCCAGATCGTCACGCAGCTCGCGGCCCTCGGCGCGATCGACGAGGCGCGCCGCGCGGCTCTCGCCGCGCGGCCGGACGATCTCACCGGGGAGGCGCTGGAGAAACTGCTGCAGGAGGAGTTCAAGGTGGCTTCCTTCGCGCTGCTCGCCGCCAAGGCGCGCGCGCTCGGCCTGGCGCCCTTCAACGCCGCACGTCTGCGCGTTTCCGCGCAGACGTTCGAGCGCATCCCGTCGGAGTTCTGCCGCCAGCATCTCGTGCTGCCCGCGGGCGAGACCGGCGGCTCTCTGCTGGTGGTCTGCGCCAATCCCTTCGACGCCAACCTCGCGGCGCGGATCGAGGAAATGGCGGGCCGGCCGGTGGTGCGGATGCTGGGCCGCGAGAAGGACATCCGGGATCGCTTGTCGGCGCAGTCGGTCGCCGCCTCGGGACCGGCCGGGTTGCACGACGTTGTCACGAGGCTCGACGCCGAGTACGGCGAGTCCGCGGGCGAGGGCGAGGGGCTCTCCCCGGGCGGGGAGGTGAGCGAGGATTCCGCCCCGATCATCCAGCTTGCCACGCGCATCATCGAGGACGCGTACCTCTCCGGCACGAGCGACATCCACATCGAGCCGCAGGAGAAGGAGGTGATCGTGCGCAACCGGATCGACGGCGTCTGCGTCGAGAAGCTCCGTTTGCCGAAGCGCGTGGGCCCCGCCCTTGTCGCGCGCCTTAAGATCATGTGCAACCTGGACATCTCGGAGCGGCGGCTGCCGCAGGATGGCCGGATCGTTTTCAAACAGTACTCCAAGCGCGGGCTCGATCTCGACCTGCGCGTCTCGACCGCGCCGTTGAACCACGGGGAGGGCGTGGTGATGCGCATCCTCGACAAGCAGAAGACCACGCTGCCGCTGCCGGCGCTCGGCTTCTCCGATGAGAACCTCGCGAAGTACCGCGAGTGCATCCGCCAGCCCTACGGCATGATCCTGCACTGCGGGCCCACAGGTTCGGGAAAGTCGATGACGCTCTACTCGGCGCTGAACGAGATCAACACGCCCGACATCGTCATCCGCACCGCCGAGGATCCCATCGAGTACACGCTGCCCGGCCTGAACCAGATGCAGATGCACCGGCAGATCGGGCTGACGTTCGCGACCGCGTTGCGCGCCTTCCTGCGGCAGGACCCCGACATCATTCTGGTGGGCGAAATCCGCGACAAGGAGACGGCGGGCATCGCGGTCGAGGCGGCCCTCACCGGTCACCTGCTGATCTCGACGCTGCACACCAACGACGCGCCCACGACGGTGTCGCGCCTGACCGAGATGGGCATTGAGCCCTTCATGATCTCCTCTTCGTTGCTCTGCGTCTGCGCGCAGCGCCTGATGCGGCGGGTGTGCAAATCTTGCCGCGTGCCGCATGTCCCCGAGGGGCGAGAGAAGGCGATCCTGGAGAAGGCGCTGGGTTGGAGCGGCCCGGTCTTCCGGGCCGCCCCGCGCGGCTGCGCGAAGTGCGGCGGCAGCGGCTACAAGGGCCGCGTCGGCATCCACGAGCTCATGGTGACCAACGAGGAGCTGGTCGCCGCGATCAACGCCGAGGCCGAGGCGGCCGAGTTGAAGCGCATCGCCATGCGCAACGGCATGAAGACCCTCCACCAGGACAGCCTGCTCAAGGTGCGCGACGGGCTCACGACCCTGGAGGAGGCCCTCGCCAACGTCCCACCCGATATGTAGCCCCGGTCGTGCCGCCGGCTTCGGCTTGCCTTCCCCCGCGGCGCTCCGCCCACTTTTCCCCACCCACACCCGCATGAATTCCTCCCCGAACGTCCCCGCTTCCGGCCGCTGGTGGCACGGTCTGACCCGTTACCACTGGTTCGTCTTCACCGTCGCCGCGCTTGGCTGGCTGTTCGACTGTCTCGACCAGCAGCTGTTCACCCTCTCGCGCATGCCCGCGATGAAGGCGCTGCTGCCGGCCGGGAGCGACCCGGTCCTATGGGGCGGCTACGCGACCTCGGTGTTCCTCGCCGGCTGGGCGACGGGCGGGCTTGTCTTCGGCGTCCTGGGGGACCGCATCGGCCGTGCGAAGACGATGATGATCACCATCCTCATCTACTCGCTTTGCACCGGGCTCAGCGCGCTCTCCACGTCGTTCTGGGACTTCGCGTTCTACCGGTTCATCACCGGCCTCGGCGTCGGCGGCGAGTTCGCGGTGGGCGTTGCACTCCTCGCGGAGGTGATGCCGGCCAAGTCCCGCTCCGGGGCGCTCGGCGCCCTGCAGGCGCTTTCGGCCATCGGCAACATCTCGGCCGCGCTCATCGGCATGGGCATGGCCAACCTCGAGCAGAGCGGCGTCATCTCCCTCGGCAATTCTTGGCGCTGGATGTTTGTGATCGGCGCGATCCCTGCCTTCCTGGCCCTCATCATCCGGTCGCGCATGAAGGAGCCGGAGCGCTGGCAGCGGATGAAGGACTCGGGCGAGCTCGATCGCCACAGCGCCTTCACCTACGCGGAGCTTTTCCGCGACCCCCGCTGGCGCCGCAACGCCATCGTCGGCATGCTGCTGGTGTGCTCGGGTGTGATCGGCCTGTGGGGCATCGGCTTCTTCACCCCCGAGCTGATCCGCACGGTGCTGGCCAAGACCTACGCCGCCCAGGGCATGCCCAAGGAGCAGATCGGGCCGCTGGTCGACAAGTGGGCCAGCTACGGGCTCCTGACGCTGCAGATCGGCGCCTTCTTCGGGATGCTCGCGGCGAGCTGGGTCGCCGGCCGCCTCGGTCGCCGCCGCGCCTTCGCGATCGCCTTCACCACCTCGATGGTCGCCACGGCCTGCGCCTTCCAGTTCTACCGCGACGCCAGCCAGACCTTCTGGCTGATCCCGATCATGGGCTTCTTCCAGCTCTCCGTCTTCGCGGTGTACGCCATCTACCTGCCGGAGTTGTTCCCCACCCATCTGCGCAGCACGGGCACCTCGTTCTGCTATAACGTCGGGCGCTTCCTCGCCGCCGCCGGCGTCCCGCTCATCGGTCTGCTCAAGACCGAGGTGTACGCCGCGTACCCTGAGCCCATGCGGCCCGCCGCCCTCACCATGTGCGCCGTCTTCCTCCTCGGCCTGATCGTCCTCCCGTTCGCGCCCGAGACCAAGGACAAGCCCTTGCCCGAGGACGAGCGGATGGGCGCGCACTGACCGTCCAGGATGCGGTTCGCCATCTGCAACGAGATCTTCCAGGGTTGGAAGATCGACGACGTCTTCGCACACTGCGCACGCCTCGGCTACGACGCCGTCGAGGTGGCGCCGTTCACGCTCGCGCCGCACGTCACCGACATCCCGGCCGCCGAACGCGCCCGCATCCGGGCGGCCGCGGCCCGCGCCGGGATCGCCATCTCGGGCATCCACTGGGTGCTGGTGCAGACCGAGGGCATGCACCTCACGTCACCCGACGCCTCCACCCGTGAGCGCACCGCGCGCTACTTCATCGACTTGGTCGACTTCTGCGCCGACCTCGGCGGCGACGTGATCGTGGTGGGTTCGCCCAAGCAGCGCAGCCTCGCCGCGGGTGTCACGCGCGAGCAGGGCTGGGCTTGGATGGCGGAGACCTTCCGGCCCTCGATCCGCCGCGCGGAGGAGCGGGGCGTGACGATCTGCCTCGAGCCGTTGCCGGAGGAGGACACCAACTTCATCAACACCGCCGCCGAGGCGGTGCGCTTCGCCCGGGAACAGGCCTCGCCGCGTTTCCAGGTGATCCTCGATGTGCGGGCCATGAGCCACGAGGCGACGCCGGTACCGGACATCATCCGCGCCTGCCGCGGAGCGTTCGCCTACGTGCACGCCAACGACCGCAACCTCAAGGGGCCTGGTTTCGGCGAGGTGGACTTCCGCCCCATCGCCGCCGCCCTCCGTGAGACCGGCTACGACGGCACGGTTTCGGTGGAGGTCTTTCGCTTCGAGGAGGGACCGGAGGTCATCGCCTCCCGCAGCCTCGAGCACCTGCGGAAAACATTCAGCTGACTTTCGGGCCCGGCGCGGCGCCGACGCCGTAGGCCCGCCGCAGCGCCTCCGCCACGTTGGGCGGCACGAAGCGGGCGACATCGCCGCCGAACCGCGCGACCTGCTTCACCAGCGTCGAGCTCGTGTAGCTGAATTCCTCGTTCGGCATCACGAAGAGGGTCTCCATCCGGGGCTCAAGATGCCGGTTCATCAGGGCCATGTTGAACTCGAACTCGAAGTCGGAGAGCACGCGTAGCCCGCGGATGATCGCGTCGGCTTTCTGTGCCATGCAGAACTCCACCAGCAGTCCGGTGAAGGTCGTCACGGTCACGTTGGGCAGGTCGGTGAGGTTGGGCGTGATCATCGCCACGCGCTCCTCGGCCGAGAACAGCGGGCTTTTGCCGCCGCCCGCCGTCACCGCCACCGCCACCGTCACGCGGTCGAACAGGCGCGCCGCGCGCGAAAGCACGTCGACGTGCCCGTACGTGATCGGGTCGAAGGTTCCGGGGTAGATGCAGTGACGGGTCGGCACTCCGGGCGGAGAAAAGCGCCCGGTCCCCGGTGAGGCGATGGCTTTTTTCGCCGTCCGCCGGCGTCCCGTCCGCGCTTGCGTTCAACCCGGCCGGGCGTGTCTTGCTCTGTCCCGCCCGATGACGCTGAACCTGCCGAACCTCCTAACGCTCTCCCGCGTGCCGCTGATGTTCATCGTCGTCGGGCTGATGTACGCCAATTTCCCCTGGGGTGACACGCTCGCCTTCTGGCTGTTCATCGCCGCGGCCCTCACCGATTGGCTCGATGGCAAAATGGCCCGCGAGATGGGCGTCGTCTCCTCCTTCGGGCGCTTCATGGACAGCGTTTTGGACAAGGTTCTTGTGATCGGGATGATGATCGCCCTCGTGAACGGGGACTATTTCGCCGGGTACTCGTTGCCGGCGATGATGCTGCTCCTGTGCATCCTTTGCCGCGAGTTCTCCATTTCCGGACTGCGCATGGCCGCGGCCCTCAAGGGCGAGACGGTCGAGGCCGACACCGGCGGCAAGGTGAAGACCTTCGTCCAACTCAACGCGATCGGCTGGCTGATGGGAGCGCGGATGCTGTCCCAGGATTATCCGGAGCTTTTTTCCGGCGATGGCCGCGTCTGGGTGACCGGCGTGCACGCGCTTGGGATATCGCTGTTCGTGCTTTCGGCGGTGCTGACCGTCTGGTCCGGCGTCGTCTACCTTCGCCGGCACTGGCGGGTGCTTTCCTGAGGGACGGTCCGTGCGCCTCCGCCCGCCGCGCTGGCCTTCGCTGCTCCCCGCCCGGCTGGTCACGGCGTGCGCGACGCTCGGTCCCTTGGGCCGCCGGCTTCCGGCGCCGGGAACCTGGGGTTCGTTGGCGGGACTCGCCTGCTTCGCGATTTTCCTCCCCCGCGCCGGCCCCGGGCTGGTGCTGGCCGTGAGCGCCCTTTCTTGCTACCTGGCGGTCGGGATCTGCGGCGAGGCCGAGCGTCGCCTCGGGAAAAGCGACCCCGGTGAGGTCGTGCTGGATGAATTCGTCGTGATGCCGCTTTGCCTCCTCGGGTGGAGCGCGCTCGCCGGCTCGCCGCCCTTCTGGATCGCGGCGGTCGCCGCTTTCGCGCTTTTTCGCTTTTACGACGTCCTCAAGCCCCTCGGGATCGCGCGGCTCCAGGCGCTCCCGGGTGGTTGGGGAGTTGTGGCGGATGATGTCGCCGCCGCGCTGGCCGCGTGCGCGACACTCCACATCGGCGCTTGGATCTGGTCGGTTGTGTGAAGCGGGTCGTACAGTTCCGGCTGAGGCCGTGGGCCCTCCGTAAACATTCGGACCTTTCCGCTCCCAGAACGGTGGTTGATCGGCCGCGTCCGGCGTGCTGGCTCTTAGCCGGAAAGGGCGATCCGGAGCGCGATCTCCCGCAGCCGTTGCACGCAGGCCTGTTCGTCCTCGTCGCCGGTGCGCAGTTCCAGCGCGGGGTGCGGCGGTGGTTCATACGGCGAGTCCAAGCCGGTTAGTCCTTCCAGGCGCCCGGCACGCGCCTCGCGGTACAAGCCTTTCGGATCCCGCTGCTCGCAGACTTCGCGCGGGGCGTTGACGTAGACCTCGACGAAGGGAATGCCCCGCGCGCGAAAACGTCGTGCGGCCTCGTCGCGGTCCGCCGCGTAGGGGGAGATCAAGGCGACGATCGCCACGAGCCCAGCCTCCGCGAGGGCCAGCGCCAGGGCGGCCGCGCGCCGGATATTCTCGCGGCGGTCCTCGGGCGAAAAACCAAGGCGCTCGCTCAGCCCGCGCCGCAATTCGTCGCCGTCGACGACCGCCGGGAGCACGCGCGATGCGAGGAGCCCGCGCTCCAGTCCGCGCGCGAGGGTCGATTTCCCCGCGCCGGGCAACCCGGTCAGCCAGACCACTGCGCCGCGGTGCCCCAGCAGTTCTCTCCGTGCGGCTCCACCGTCCAGTTCAGGCATCGCTACCTCCGGAAAACGGGACCGGTTCCCCGGTCGGCCCCGCGTCCGCCGCCCGCGGGGCGCGCCAGCCGCGCCACCAGCGCCGCAGGGGGGACTCCTCGAAACGGTAGCCAAACTCCGCGACGTCGGCCGCGTAGCGGGCCGCCACGAGGTCCCGCGTCGCGTCATCGTAGTACCACGCGTAGTGCGCGTGCAGCCGGGAATTGCGGCGGGGCAGGCGCCGCACCGCCAGCCCGGCCTTCGCGCGGATCCGCTCGAAGTCCCGGTCGATCGTCTCCAGTCGGGCGACGAAATCCACGCCCACGCGTCCGTCCACGGAAATCCATGCCACCTGCGGGCTGAAGCGATGGATGCCCGGCGAAACCTCGCCGCCCCAGGTCGAGGGCTCGCCGGCATCCCCGGTCGACAAGGCGAGCGCCGCCCATTCCGCAAAATCACGCCGCCCTCCGTCCCGGTCTCGCACCAGCAGGCGTGAGTCCTCGGGCCGGCTCTTCCGAATCTGGTAATTGTAGTCCGACAGGAGTCGCTCCCACGGATTTCGCACGACCGTGAACTTGAAATACGACGCGAACACGTCCGCCGGCAGCTCGCGGCGGTAGAGGGCGAGGTCCTTGTGGTTTTCCCAGCCGATCCCGAACGCCTGGTTGATGCTGTTGCCGGCCGCTTTGGGGATGTGGACCGAAAGGCAGCGGTGGGGATGAGAAATCATCGGGCGGAGCGGGGAGTCGGCAGCTTGACGCAGCGATCTGATAAAAGTGTCAGGCCTGCGGTTGGTTTTTCTCCGCGCATCAAAGCGGATGGCACCTGCCGGCCATCGACGTCTCATCGCGCGTGTGGGCGGATGATCACGGTCATAGCCAGCGCGGCTTCGCCGCTCCAGGGTATCTCATCCGGCCTTTCCCGGGTGCGGCCGGCAATCGTTCAACCGAGTTGGTTCGCGGTCCTCAGCATTGGCCGGCGGGAGCGGAGTTGCTCCCGTGGAAACCACGTACCCAATCGACCGTGGGCGATACCCGGCTTCGGCCCTCGGCTCAATTGCGGCTTTCGGCTCTCGGGGATGGTGGCTTTCCTCCGGCTCATGGCTCCGCGTTTGTCCGCTGATGAATTGACCGACTTCGCCCGCGAATTGCTGCGACACGTCGGCTTGGAAGACGACAAGGCACGGGCGGTCGCGGAGGTTTTGGTGGAGGCGGACCTGCTCGGTCACACCACGCACGGGCTCGCGCTCCTGGCGCCGTACCTCGAGGAGATCGAGCGCGGCGGAATGGCGAAGTCGGGCGGACCGCAGGTGGTGGCGGATTTTCCCGCGGTGGTGACCTGGGACGGCCGGCGTCTGCCCGGTCCCTGGCTTGTGGCGCGCGCCCTGGAACTGGCGATGGCGCGGGCGGAGCGGAACGGGCTCTGTGCGGTGACGATACGGCGCAGCCATCACATCGCCTGTCTGGCGGCCTACCTGCGTCCGGTGGCGGAGAGGAACCTTGTGGCGATCCTCACGTGTTCCGATCCGGCGGTCGCGACGGTGGCGCCGTTCGGCGGACGGAAAGGATTGTTCACTCCGAACCCGATCGCGGCGGCGTGGCCTACGGGCGGCGATCCGGTGATCTTGGACTTCTCGGCGTCCATCACGACCAATGCGCTGACGAAGCGCCTGCAAGCGGCGGGCAAAAAATTTCCCGGCGCCTGGGCTCTCGATGCGGAGGGTCACGCCACGGATGCCCCGGCGGTGTTGTTCACCGCGCCGCCCGGGACGCTACTGCCGGCGGGCGGGATCGACCACGGTCACAAAGGCTTCGCGCTGGCGCTGCTGGTGGAGGCGCTCACCTCGGCGCTGGCGGGGCACGGCCGCGCGGATCCTTCGGAAGGGTGGGGTGCCTCCGTCTTTCTTCAGGTGTTCAATCCGGCGTGCTTCGGTGGGGTTGACGCCTTCCGTCGCGAGGCGGGCCACCTTGCCGCGGCTTGCCGGGAAAACCCGCCTCGACCCGGCGTGGAACGCGTACGTCTGCCCGGTGAAACCGGCCTTCGGCGCCGTCTCGAGCAACTAGCCAACGGGGTAGAGCTTCACCCCGCGATCCTGCCTGCGCTGCTCCCTTGGGCGCGAAAACTCGGCG
>CAIUOU010000040.1 GCA_903900845.1 uncultured Opitutia bacterium | reverse complement strand
GGTCCTGAAGTCCGCCGGCTACGCGACGGCCGCGATGGGTAAGTGGGGCATGGGGATGTTCGACACCACCGGGAGCCCGCTCCGCAAGGGCTTCGACCGGTTCTTCGGCTATAACTGCCAGCGCCACGCCCACTCCTATTTTCCGACCTACCTTTACCGCGATGACCGGCGCGTGGAGTTGCCCGGCAACGACGGCAAGGGAGTCGGCCCGGTCTACGCCCAGGATCTCATTCAGCGCGAGGTGCTCGAATGGGTGCGCGCCCAGGGCCAGCGGCCGTTTTTTCTCTTCTACGCGATCACCCTCCCGCACGGCAGGTTCGAGATCAACGACGTCGGCGAATACCGCGACCGGCCGTGGACCGACCAGCAGAAGGCCTTTGCGGCGATGGTCACACGGCTCGACCGCGACATCGGGCAATTGCTCGACCTGCTGGCGGAGATGGGGATCGAAGGCCGCACGCTGGTGATGACTTCCGGCGACAACGGTTCTTCATTCGATCCGGATTCGGAGTTCGGGCGTTTGTTCAATCAGGCGGGCAACGGCCTGCGCGGCTATAAGCGCGGGTTGTACGAGGGTGCGCTGCGCCAAGCCTCGATCGTCCGCTGGCCGGGCGTTGTGCCGGCGGGCCGGGTCGCCGAGGCGCCGTGGGCGTTCTGGGACTTTCTTCCGACGGCAGCCGAACTGGCCGGCGCGACGTTGCCGGCCGGCTTCCGGCCCGACGGCCGGTCGATCGTTGAGTACCTGCGGGGAGGTGCGGCGCCCTCCCGGGATTACTTCTACTGGGAATTGCACGAGCAGCAGCCGATCCAGGCCGCCCGTTGGGGCGACTGGAAGGCGGTGCGAAACGGGATCGATCGTCCGATCGAGATCTACGACCTCGCCCGCGACGCCGGTGAAACGCGCGATCTTGCGGCGACCAGGCCGGATCTGGTGGCGCGCGCCGAGGAGATCCTCCGGACGGCGCGGGTGCCCGATCGCAATTGGCCGCTCGAGGGGCGCGCCGCCCACCGGTCGGGTGGGGCCACGAAAGGCAAGGCCGCGAAGAAATGAGGATTCCCGTTTCGTTGCTCGCCGTCGTGCTGGCGGCGGCGGTCATTCCGGATCTTCCGGCGCAGGTGCCCGGTTCCGTCGGTGCGCCCGGGCGTCCCCGGCCTAATGTCGTCGTCGTGCTGGTCGACGACATGGGGTGGGGCGATTTCTCCTGTTTCGGCAACACGGCGGCGCGCACGCCGAACATCGACCGTCTCGCGGCCGAGGGGCTGCGTTTCAGCCAATTTTACGTCGCCTCGCCGATCTGCTCCCCGTCGCGGGCCGGGATCTCCACCGGCCAGTACCCGCACCGCTGGCGCATCACGTCGTTCCTCAACAACCGCGCCGAGAACGAGGCGCGCGGCATGGCGCAGTGGCTGGACCCCCGCGCGCCAATGCTCGCCAGGATCCTGCGCGACGCCGGCTACGCCACCGGGCATTTCGGCAAATGGCACCTCGGGGGGCAGCGCGATGTGGGCGACGCCCCGCTCATCGCCGACTATGGTTTCGACCGTTCCCTCACCAATTTCGAGGGCCTCGGGCCGCGGGTGCTACCGTTGCTGGACGCGCGTGACGGCTCGCCTCCACGCCGCCATGCGCTCGGCTCGGACACGCTCGGGCGCGGCGAGATCGCATGGGCCGACCGGGATGCCGTCACCACGCGATTCGTTGACGCCGCGGTCGGTTTCATCCGCGAGGCGGCGGCCGGCGGGAAGCCGTTCTATGTGAACCTCTGGCCCGACGATGTTCATTCGCCTTTTTTCCCGCCCGCGGCGCTCCGGGGCGACGGCGCGAAGCGCACGCTCTACCACGCGGTGCTCGAGCGTATGGACGCCCAGCTCGCGCCCTTGTTCGACGAGATCCGGGGTACGCCGGGGCTGCGGGAAAACACGCTTGTGCTGGTCTGCTCCGACAATGGTCCGGAGGACGGCGCGGGATCGGCGGGTCCCTTTCGCGGTACCAAGGTGATGCTGTATGAGGGCGGCGTCCGTTCGCCGCTCGTGGTCTGGGGGCCGGGTTTCATCCCGGCCGGCCGGGCGGGCTCGTGGAACCGTTCCTCGGTGCTCGCCGCGATCGATCTCGCGCCATCGCTGCTGGCGCTGGCCGGCGTGCGGCCGCCCGAAGGCGTGGCCTTCGACGGCGAGGCGCTGCCGCGCGTCCTCGCCGGCGAGGCGGGGGAGTCGCGGCGCGGTCCGTTGTTCTTCCGGCGCCCGCCCGATCGCGGCGCCTACTACGGCGTGGCCAATCTCCCCGATCTGGCTGTGCGGCATGGACGCTGGAAACTCCTGTGCGAGTACGACGGCTCGGGCGCGGAGCTGTATGACCTGGAATCCGATCCCGGCGAGACCCGCGACCTCGCCGCCCGGCATCCGGAGGAGACGGCGCGGCTGCAAACATCGCTGCTGGAGTGGCATCGCGCGATGCCGCCTGACAACGGCGCGACTTACCGCCCTTCGCCCGCCAAGGGTAAGAAGAAGCAGGGCTGACGGCTATCCCTGCGTGGCGCGCCTCCTCGTCGTCCTACAGTTCGCCGCGATCGCGGCGGTACTCCTCCCCGCGGGGCGGGCCGGTGCCCTGTGGACGGGTTTGGCGATCGCGTTCGCCGGCATCGCTTGGGTGGGTTGGACGGTGCTTTTCAACCGTTGGGGTAATTTCAACATCCGGCCCGAGCCTAAGGCGGGCGCGCGCCTCGTGACGGCCGGCCCGTACCGCTGGGTGCGGCATCCGATGTACCTGGGGTCGGTGGCGATCGGCCTCGGCGCGTGCGTCGCCGGGCCGCAAGTTTGGAGGATTGTCGCGTGGCTGGTTCTTTCCGCGACGCTGGTGGCGAAGGCGCGGCGCGAGGAGGCGGGATTGCTGCGCGAGTTCCCCGGCTATGCCGATTACCGGCGCGGACGGGCTTTCCTGATTCCCGGAATCTGGTGAGGCGTAAGCACCGCTGACGGCGCCGCTGGTAAAAGAAAAACCCGGCCACGAGGACCGGGTCGATCGGATGCGAGGCGGGAAGGCGTTCAGGCTTTCGGCGCGGCGCCGGCGATGCTGAGCGACAGCTGGATGTTCTCGGCGACCTTGTCGGCGTTCTGGCCCGGGTTGATCCCGAACTCGCCCCGGTTGACCTCGAAGTTGGCCCGGATGACGAGTAGGTCGCCCTTGACCTTGGGATCGTTGACGCGCGCGCCGAGCTTGTCGGGCAGATGCGTGAGGGAAACGGGCACCTTGATCTCCTTGGTCACGCCCTTGAGCGTCAGCTTGCCGGTGGCGTCGGCGGTGGTGACGCCGCCCTGGGTGCGAACGTTCGCGAGCGAAATGACCTCGAACGCGATGACGGGATGCTTCGCGGCATCGAGCCACTTTTCTCCCTGCATGTGCTCGCCCATCATCGGGTTTCCGACGGTGAGGGACTTCACCGCCAGTTCGATGCGGCCGGTGGTGGCGCCGGGCTTGGCGGGGTCGAACGCGACCTTGCCGGAGATGCCCGTTCCCGTGCCGGTGATAGACTCGAGCGGCGCGTCGAGCTTGAACTGCACGTTGTTCACCCCCTTCGGATCCTTGAAGTCGAAGGAGAGCGGCGCGGCGAAAGCCGAGCCGGCGATGGCGATGAGGGCCAGGAATGAGCGGAGTTGGTTTTTCATGGGAAAGGAGAGGATGGAATCAGGACGGGTTAGCGTGCCCGGAGCGACCACGGGGTCGCAGCACGACGGCGGCGACCGTCAACAAAGCGGCGCCGCCGAGGGCCGCGAGCGGGATCTCGACGCCCGCCGTGAACTTGTCTCGCCGCACCGGGAAATCGATGCCGGTGATCTCGTCGCGGCGCATTTCCACCTCGCTGGTGCGCGTCCATCCGCGATGCGCCCCCGTGGCCAGCCAGACGCCGACCCCGCCGACGGCGAGGGCGGTGGCGACGACACGAAGGACGAAAGGGAGCATGGGCCTAATTGGGAGGGTAGACGGTAGCACGGGAGCCGCGCCAGTGCCACCGCGGCGGTTATTTCCGAAGCAGGACCGTGGCTGCCAGCGCGGCCGCCAACGCGAGCCGGTACCAAGCGAAGAGGGCGAGCCCGTGGCGGGTGAGCCAGTGGACAAGGAAACGCACGCAGATCGCGGCGGTGACGGCCGCGACGACGGCCCCGAGGATCACGTTGCCCCAGCCGAAGACGTCGATCATCGCGCCGCCGCTGCGAAGTCCCTTGTACACGGAGGCGGCGGTGAGTGTGACGAATCCCAACAGAAAGCTGAACTCCGCTGACCGGCGCGGATCCAGGCCGGTGAAGTAGCCCCCGACGATCGTCATCATCGAGCGGCTGGTACCCGGCCACAGTGCCACGCATTGCAGGGCGCCGATCACCATCGCGCGCGCCGGGGTGATCTCCGCGGGCACGGTGGGGGCGGTCTGACGGCGCCGCCAGGCCTCGGCGTAGAACATCAGCCCGGCACCCGCCACCTGCGCGGCGATCACGCCGCCGATCGAGAACAGATGCGCCTCGATCCAGCCGTGGGCGAGAAGCCCGAGCCCCGCCGCCGGGACGAAGGCGGTCAGCACGCTCACCAGCAGTTTCCGGCCCGCCGGGTCGCGGCCGAGCAGGCCGTTGAGCATCGAGAGCAGGGAATTCCAGTAGAGCAGCGCGACCGCCGCGATGGCGCCGGCCTGGATGACCACCGCGTAAGTGTCGGCCGCCAGCTTCAGCGTGAGCGGCTCACCTTGCGGGTTTTTGGGCGACGGTTTCTTGTGCCACAGGGTCTCGCCGGCGGGTCCCTTCAGGGGTGTGTCGCGATCGAGGCCGAGGAAGTGGTTGGCGATGATGAGATGGCCCGTCGATGAGACCGGAAGAAACTCGGTGACGCCCTCCACCACGCCCAGGATCACGGCGTCGACCGCCGACAGTTCCGCCGCCGGCGCGCCCGGAGCCGCGGTTCCCGCCGGCGGGGTGGCGGCGGTAATGACGACGGGAAAAAGCAGGGCGAGAAGCAGCGGGCGCACGCCGAGTGGTCGCAACCGGCGCCAACGGGAGCAAATTTATTTGCGGCGGTCCTCCTCGGGAAATGGAGTCCAGCCATGAGCAGTCTCGCGTCCTTCACCGCCCAAGCCGCCGCCCGACGTGAGCTTTCCCCGGCCGAGATCAATCTGGCCGCGGCGGCGCTGGCGGGAACCGAGGAGACCGATGCCGCCAAGGCGGATTTCCTCGTGGCGCTGGGGGACAAAGGCGAGACGCCCGCCGAGGTCGCGGCTTTCGCGGCGGCCTTTCGCCAGCGCGCGGTTGATCCCGGGATGGGCGATTGGTCCGCGCGCGCGATCGACATCGTCGGCACCGGCGGCGACCACTCCGGGGGATTCAATATCTCGAGCGTCGTCACGCTGGTGCTCGCCTGCGCCGGAGTGCCGGTCATGAAGCACGGCAACCGCGGGATAACCTCCAAATGTGGCAGCGCTGATCTGCTGGCGGCACTGGGCGTAAACCTCGAGGCGCCGCCGGAGAAAATGCGGGCCGCCCTCGCGGAGCTCGGCTACGTGTTTTTCTTCGCGCCGGCCTACCATCCGGCCTTCCGGCACATCGCCCCGGTGCGCAAGGCGCTGGCCGCGCAGGGCCGCCGCACGGTGTTCAACATCCTCGGGCCGCTGATCAACCCCGGGCGGCCCGCGCACGTGCTGCTCGGCACTTTCTCCGCCGCGGCGGTGCCCGTGCTTTCCGGTGCGCTCGAGGTGCTCGGCGCCCGCGCTGGTCTCGCGGTGCACGGCGTGATCGGCGAGGGCCGCGGGATCGATGAACTCACGACCGCCACGGTGAACCGCGTGCAAGGCTTCGGTGCCCGCGGCGATGTCGCGGGCGATTGGGTGGCGGAGGATTTCGGTCTCCCCCGCGCGCCCTTCTCGGATCTCGTCGGCGGAGACGTCGCGGCCAACACGGCGCTGGTCGAGGCGTTGCTGGCGGGAGAGGCGCCGCGCGGTCTGGAGGACACGATCGCGTTGAACGCCGCGGTGGGAATGTGGGTCACCGGTCGAGCCGGCTCGGTCCGCGAGGGCATCGGCGCGGCGCGCGACCTCCTGCGGGGGGGCGCCGTGAAGGCCCGCATCGCCGCGACGCGGGAGTTCTTCCGCAGCTAGCACGGGGGGCTTCCGCCGGCCATCACTCCCTTCATGAAGAAAGGTTTCCAGGTCCTGCTCGTTTTCCTCGCGACGGTTCCCGCGGCGGCCCAGGTGGCGCCGGCGGTGAAGCTGGCCGAAGTGGTCGTAACCCCGAGCCGATTCGGGGTGGCCGACGTCGCGACGACGGCCGCCGCCGGTCTGACTGCAGCCGAGCTCGAGGTGCTGCCGCAGGTAGGTGATGATCTCTTCCGCTCGATCGCGCGGCTGCCGGGGCTCGCGACCGACGACGTATCAGCGCGTTTCTGGGTACGTGGCGCGCCGCAATCGGAAGTGCGCCTGCGGCTCGATGGCGCGGACCTGCTGGAGCCTTTCCATCTGAAGGATGTCGACGGCGCTCTCTCGATCGTGGATCCGGCCGCGATCCGCTGGCTCGACCTCGCGACGGGCGGTTTCCAGGTCGAGCACGGAGACCGGCTCGCGGGTGTGCTCACGATGGAAACGAAGTCGGACCGCCGCGCGTTGACCGCGCTGAACCTGAGCCTGACGGGTGTGGGTGGCCTGCGGCAGGGCGGTTTTTCCGGCGGCCGCGGGCGGTGGCTGGCGACGGCCCGTCGCGGTTATCCCGACATCGCGCTGCATGCCTCGGGCCGCGACGACGACATCTCTCCGCGCTATTACGACCTGATGGCCAAGCTGGAATACGACGCCGCGCCCGGGCACACGTTCTCGTTCCACGCGTTGCGCGCCGGCGACGGCCTGCGTTACGAGCGCACAAACTCGCCCTCGCTTTCCAGCGGCTACGGCAGCAACCAAGTCTGGGGCCGCTGGCGCGGGGAGATGTCCGCCGGGTTACGTGGCGAAGCGGTGCTGGCATGGAACCGACTGACCTGGAACCGCCAGGGTGGCGGGCGGCAGGACGGTTTCCCGTTCTCGCTCACCGATCATCGCGAGCTCGACCTCGTTTCGCTGCGCAACGAGTGGAGCGGGCAAACGGGCGATTCGGCCGTCTGGCGGACCGGTCTCGAGGCTGGCAAAGGAGTGGCGGAATACGACTACGCGCTTTCGCGGCAGCGCAGCGTGGTTTCGGGGGTCGCGCAGGTGGTGGCGACCGACCGCAAGGTGGTGCGGCTGGAACCCGAGGGAACCAGCGCAGCGGCGTTCGCGGCGGTGAAGTTCCGGGTGGCCGGGCCGCTGGTGGCGGAACCGGGCTTGCGATGGGAGCGGGCCGGGCACGTCGGCGGGGCGACTCTCACCCCGCGGCTGAACGCCGCCCTCGCGCTGGGGGCCACCGTGATCCGAGCGGCATGGGGCAACTACGCGCAACGCCAGGGTCTGCATGAACTTTCGGTGGCCGACGGCGAACGGGTCTTCGGGCGGGTCGAGCGCGCGGAGCACCGGGTGGTCGGCTTGGAGCGGGCGATCGGTCCGCGCGCCGCCCTGCGGGTGGAGGCCTACCAGCGCCTGACCTCGCGGGTGCGACCGCGCTGGGAGAATATCGACAACGCCTACGACCTTTTTCCCGAGGCGCAGTCCGACCGCCTGCGGGTGGCGCCCGCGGAAGCCCGGGCGGAGGGCCTTGAGTTCCTGCTTTCCAGTCGCGGTGACGGCGCTTTGCAGTGGAATGTGAGCCACGCGGTCGCACGCACCGAGGAAAGGGTGGGTGGGCGCTGGGTGCCTCGGCGGCGTGACCAGCGCCACGCCTTTTACGCCGATGCGACCTACGCATGGAACCCGCGCTGGCAGTTCAGCGCCGCCTGGCATTACCACACTGGCTGGCCCACGACCGATGTGGTGTACTCCTTGGCCACCCTCGCGAATAACCGCCGCGTGCTCGTCTCCGCCAACGGTGAACCGTACGGGCTGCGATTGCCGGACTATCACCGCCTCGACTTGCGGGTGACGCGCCGCTTCCCGACCACCCGCGGCGAGGTGCGCGCGTATCTCGACCTGTTCAATGTGTACGACCGTTTGAACCTGCTCGGTTATGACCACCAGGTGAACGTCAGCGGCGGTGCCGTGACCTCCCGGCGCAAACCGCGGGAGCAGCTGCCTTTCTTGCCTAGCGTCGGCCTGAGCTGGGAGCTTTGAGGGACGTCACTGGCCGATGGCGCCTTGGGTGAACCACGAATGGACCCGAAGGGATACGAATGATTCCAGCGGGCACCATGCAGCCGCGGCTACAGCCGCGTGCTCACAGGGAATCGAACCGCCGCAGGCTCGAGGGATTCGTGTGCTTGGAAGTTAGAAAACCTTTTCGACGGCGGTAGATTTATCCCGAACTTCCGCGGACAGCGCCGGTTGGTCAGGGCTTGAGCATCTCCGCATCGGTGAGCACCCGGGCGGAGGCGTCTCGCTCCACGAGGTGGTTGAAGCCGGAGTGCACCAGCGAGGACATGTCGAAACGGAAGCCCTTGGCCCGGGACAGCGCACCGGCCCGCGCGGCGAGTGAAGTGCGAGTGAAATTCTCCTTTCGCGGGAGGCCGAGCAGGATGCGGTTTCCCACGCCGCGCACCTCGAGCAGGTAGAGTTCGTCGAAGGTCTCCTGGTAGGTGCGTACCATGGGGTCGTAGAGCCGGTTGTACTCCCGGCTCCAGATGTTGCCCACCGCGACGCCCGAGGGCTTCAGCGCCTTGCGCACGGCGCGCAGGAACTCGACCGTCGAGAGCGGCGGCGGCACGCTGTCGGCCCCGAAGGCGTCGAGGAAGATGACGTCGTAGGGCTCCCGCGTCTCCTCGATGAACTTGCGGCCGTCGGCCACGATGCCGCGCATGCGGGAATCCTCACGGAAGCCGAGGAAGCGCCGGGCGACGTCCACCACATCGGGGTTGATGTCCACCCCGTCGATCACCGCCTCGGGAAAGTACTGGCGGATGAACATCGGCAGGGTGCCGCCGCCCAGACCCACGATCAAAACGCGCCGCGGGGCCTCGCAGACCGAAAGACCGGTCAGTGCCACGGGCGCATACGGCAGTTCGAGGTGCGCCGGGTCGCCCATCTTCACCACCGTCTGCCGCGCGCCGCCACGTTCGAACTGCAATGTACGGAGACCGTTGTGCTCGGTCACGATCACCCAGCCGAAAGCGCCCTCCTTTTCGAACAGCGTGGCGTCGGCGGCCGGGGCGACGACGCACGTCGAGAACAGCAGCAGGATTGTGAGAAAAAGGCGGCGCATCGGGGGTGGGTTTAAGGGATCAGTTCCGCGATTTCAGGAAAGCCACCAGGTCGGCGAGTTCCGCGGGTGTGAGGATCACGTCCATGCCGGGCGGCATCAGGGAGAGTTCGCCGGGCTGGATCTCGGCGACATCCTCCCGGCTGAGGCGGACCTCGGAATCGGGGCCCGTGGCCAGCACCAATTCGTCGGGTGCGTCTTTGCGCACGATGCCGGCGTGGGAGCCACCCCCGCGCAGGTTGACGGTCACGGCCTCGTACCCGCGCACCAGGGTGGCGCTCGGGTACATCACGGCCTCCAGCAGCTCGCGCTCGCTGCGGATGCGGCCGATCGCGGTGAGATCAGGTCCGAGGAGTCCGCCGCCGTAGCCAATCTTGTGGCAGAGGATGCAAGCCGCCTTCGGACTGTTGAAGAGTTCCTGACCCCGACGGACATCCCCGCCGGTGAGGGCGGCGGCGACCTCGGCAACGCGGTTGCTTTGCCGTGCCGCGTCACTGTTAAGTCGAGAGACCAGCGCCTCGGCCTCCTGCCTCACTTCCGCAGAATAGCGGCCGAAGGTGGACTTGGCCGTGTCGGCCCGGAAGGCGGAACGCCCCGCCGAGGTTTCGATCGCCGCGAGGAGCCTCCGGGCAACGGCGTCGTCGGGGTTGCGCTCGAAGGCCGCCAGCACGCGGGGAAGTTCCAACGCCCCGAGCTGCCGGACTGTGAGCGAAAGCTCCAGCAGCTGTTCGCGGCTGAGCGACACCCGGGCCAGGGTCTCGGCGGCGTTCGCGCGGTCGCGAAGGTTCCGGTCGGGTAGCACGGAGCGTGAAAGAAACGCGAAGAGCTCGGTGTCGACTGCGCCGGGCGAGCGCGAGGCGAGGGCGAGTGCCTCGAGCCGCGTGGCCGGCGGCTCCGCCGGGGAGCGCCCGATCCGCGCGATCGCCTCGATCAACGGCGCGGCGACGTTCCTCGGGAGGGTCAACGCCCGGGCGGTCGCCACGGCCTGATGGCGCAACGCGTCCTCGCGGGAAGCGAGCGCAACCGTGAGTGCCGCGAGCCAGGCGGCGGGAGCTTCCTTGAGCCCCGCGGCCGCCATGACCCGCAAAGCGATCGCCCCTGAAGTTCCGCCCGTCTGGGCGGCGTCCGCGATCACCCCCTGGATCGCGGGGGCGCGGGCGAGGTCCTTCAGCTGGCCCTCGAGGCGGACTCTTTCCTCCCCGGCGGCGGGCGGCTGCCGCAGGCGTTGCGCGAAAAAGCCGGCGAGCGCCGAACCCCAATCCGCGCGGCGCGCCGCGATCCAGCCCGCGGTCCGCTGGACGAGAGGGGAGTCGGCTCCGAGGAACGGCAGAACTATGGCCGCATCGAGCCCCTTGGCGTTCATCTGATCGAGCGCCACGAGGGCGGCGCGCTGACGTGCCGGCGGTTGGTTTGAGGCGAGATCGCGCAGCAGGGGCTCCGCGGCGTCGATCTCGATCAGGGCATGGATGAGGGTATGATCCATGGACCTCACGGCGGGGTCCTCCGGTGTGCCGAGGGCGCTCACCGGGCGGTCGGCGGGGAGCCGCGACGCGGCGGCCAAAATCTCCGGCACCGCATGCTTGGCGCCCATCCGCCCCAGGGATTCAGCGGCCAACCGCGCCAGCGAGGGGTCGGTGGAGCCCAAAAGCTGCAGGACGGCTGGCGCCGCCTCGGTATCACGCCAGAGGCTGGTCACGTTCAACGCGGCGCGGATGACCCGTGCGCTGCGGTCGTTGAGCGAAGTCCGTACTGCGGCCCGGGCCTCCGGGCCGGGAATACGCGCGAGCGTCCAGATCGCCGCCGCGCGAAGATCCTCGGCGTTCCGCGGGTTGAGGAGACCGCTCAGCACAGGCACCGCGTTTGCACCCGCTCGACCGAGCCTGGAGATTGCGCGCTCGCGTACCTCCGTTCGCGGGTCGGCGAGCAGCTCCGCCAGGCCGGCGGCGTCCAGTCCGTTCCAGTCGAGTTTGAGGCCGCGGGGGTCGTTGATCCGGCGCGCACCCGCTCGGCGGATACGGTAAATGCCGCCCAGCACGTCCGGCTTCGCCAATTGGGAGGTGGGGCAACAGATCTTGTACCATCCGCCGGTGTCGACGACGAGCACGCTTCCATCGGCGTCCTCCAGCACGTCGGTCGGCCGGAAGTCGGGGTGGTCGGACGTGACGAAATCGGAGTCCTTGGTGCGGTAGGTGGATCCGTCTGACACCAGTTCGTGGCGGGTGACCTTGCGCAGGTTGAAATGGCAGACGAAGAGATTGTCGGTGAAACCCGCGCCGAAGACGGCGGAGCGGTAGCCGGTGGTCGCGCTGGGCGCGGCGGCCCCCGAATGCGTCATGATCGGCATCAGGTCGCCGGTTCGCGGGTGGCCTTCGGATGCGGCGTTTTCCTTCCCGTAAACCCCGCCGTAGAGGGAGTGGATGATGCCGTCGCGCCGTCCGGCAGCGGGAATCTGGAAGAAGGTGCCCACGAGGAAACGCTCACCCTCGGAGGTGAAGGAGACCCCGACGGGATTATCCATGCCTCCAGTCAACACGGGTTCGAATCCGCTCCCGTCGGGACGGGAGCGGAAGATGTGGGAGGCGCGCGTCACGAACGGCCGCCCGTCGCCCAGCGTGTGGCGCTGCTCGGCGAAGGCCCCCTTGGTCCAGTAGAACCAGCCGTCGGGCCCAAGCTGCGGGCCGTGCACGTCGTTGGCGCAGCCGGTGAGGGTCTTCCCGTCCCACCAAACCTCGCGTTTCTCGGCAACGCCGTCGCCGTCGGCATCGGTGAGCTTCCAGATGTGCGGCGGTGCGGCGACGAAGAGCGAGCCGTCGTGGAACAGCGCACCCTGCGGGAACATCATGCGATCGGCGAACTCCGTCGCGCGCTCGAATCGGCCGTCGCCATCCCCGTCCTCCAGGCGCACGACGCGGTGCGGTTTTTCCTCGAGTTGCTTGGAGGCCCGCTCGCTGAGGCCCGAGGAGTCGGTGGCGTAGAGCCGGCCGGACTCGTCGAAGGCGATGGAGATCGGCCGGTTCACCAACGTTGGTCCGGCGACCAGCTCGACCGTGAAGCCGTCGGGCACGGTGAGCGTCTGCTTCTCGAACTTGAAGGACGCGGCGGTGGCGTTGACGGCGAGCAGGGCGGCGGTGGCCGCCGCAAGCCGCCGGCTGCAGGGCAGAAACCAAGTATGCGCTGGGTGGATGGGCACGACGCGTCCAGCGCAAGGCGCGCCGTCGGGAGTGGCAACGCCGAATCCTCCGCGGGCCGCCCGCTCAGTCGCGATGGGCGATGGCGGCGGAAAAAAGCCCGGTCTGGCGCGCGGTCAGGCTCGGAGCGAGAAACTCGCGCGCGAAGCGCTCCTCGTCACGCGGGGCGATCAGTTCCTTGGCGCGGCCGGCTAGGGCCGCTTCGAGGAACCGGCCGATCGCGGCGTGCGCGTCTTCCTTGGCGCCGTGTTCGGTGAAACGCACCACATGGGCGCCGCCCAGCTCCACCAGCAGCGCCTCGAGCACGCTACCGGTGAAGACCAGCCCGAGGATCGGCCGTCCCGTGAGGAAATAAGGGTACGTCTTGGAGGGCGAGTAGGCGGGATCGCTCGATCCGGGCAGCAGCAGGACATCGGCCTCCTCCTGCAAGCGGAGGCATTCCAAGTGACCCAGGCGGTGCGGGACTTCGTGCACCAGGTCCGCCACGCCGAGCTCCTCCGCGAGCGGCCGGACCGAGGGCCGGCCTTCGCCCGGCGCCACGTAGCTGGTGCCGAAAAAATGAAATCGCAGCCGCGCGGCCCGTTCCGGGTGCGCCGCGCGGAAGCGCCGCACGGCGTCGAACAGCACCGTGAGCGCGTGCGGAGTGACGGGGCCCGATGCGCCCGTGTAGACGAGGTGCACCTCGCCCGCGGCGCGCGTGAAGCCGGGAAGGGAAGCGGTCGAACGGCGGGCTGCCGCCAGATCCTCGGCGCAGGCGCCAAACCGGATCGTCGCCGAGGGCACGCGCGCCAGCCGCGGGTAGCGGGCGCTCAGGTCCGAGATGTAATCGGGCGAGACGCTCATCACGCCGGAGACACGCTGGAACGACCATCCTTCAAGGGTCCACGCCACGAGCCGCGCAAAACGGTACTTCCAGCCGCCCGGCGGGCGCCGTGATCCCGGACGCTCATAGTAGTCCGTGCGCCACGGATCCTGCATGTCGAACACGTAGGGCGCGCCGCGGAGCCGCCGCCAGATTCTCCCCAGTGGGAAGGTGAAGAATTGCGTCGTGGAGAAGAACACGAGGTCGAACCTCTCGGCGCGCAGCAGGCGCAGGCCGGCGAACAGCATCGGCAGCCAGCAGCGCAGACCCGAGTTGCGGACGCCGAGCCAGCGGGTCCAGCGCGGCGAAAACGCGTTCACCGTGATGATCCGCACGCCCGCCGGCACGGTGGCCGACAGCTCCTCCTCGATCACGCCGCTCTGGCGGTCGCGCGCGATGCAAAGCACCACGGGTTCCCAACCGCCGGCGGCGTAGTGCGGCAGACTCATGCGCACCCGCTGGTGGTCGGGGGCGTTGAGCGGGGGAAAGTGCGGGCTGACGATCAGCAGCCGGCGGGTTGGGACCGGCCCGCTCATCATTCCTGGGACCACCCGAGGTCCGCGCCCGCTGCGATCAATCGAGGTAGACCTCGCATACGCTCCAGGAGGAGTCCTTCCGCTCGGCGAGATTCCGGATGATCAGATAGCGGCCGGCCGCACCAGCCGGCAGCTCGATCACCGTGCGGTTGCGTTGCCCCGTGCCTTGCGCGACGGCGGGACCGGGACGCGCGGGATCGTCGGTGAGGTGCACGCTGTAACGCTCCGGGTAATCACTGGCGCGCGGGGTCTGGTCGAGGGTGATACGCCGGAACGGACGGCTGACATGGTAATCCAACTCGAGCCACTCCTCGCCAAGCGTGGGCACGGTCCAGCGCGAGGAGGTCTTGCCATCGACCGCGTTGCCGGCGCCGGCAGCGGGATTTCCGCGTGCCTTCGGGGCGCCGCGACGGTTGGCCGCGATGGCGCCGGTCGCGTAGCGTGCGTCCTCGGCCAGCGCAGCTTCGTTGGCGAGACTGGCGGCTAGGCCGGCGGCGGTTTCGTCGTTCGCGCGGGTGAGCAGCGCCACCAGCGCCTTGCGCGCCGCGGCGTCCTTGGAGGCACCGAGGAGTTGCCGGAGGGCTTCGCTGCGCGCGGGGGTCCAGGCGTCGCGGGCCTTTTCAAGCAATTGCACCGCCGCGGCACTGGCGGCCTCACGGGATCCGGGGTCGGCCGCGGTGCCCGCCAATCCGGCAAGGGCCGGCAGAGCTGACCCGTCCGGCCAGCGGGCGAGGATGCCGACCGCGGCGGCGGCTAGCTTGGCATCCGTTCGGGCGGCGACTCGGGCCGCGCACGCTGCGCTCGTCTCACCGCCGAGACGGGGGAGCGCGCCGAGGAGCCGCCCGGCTGTTTCGGGAGTGGCATTCTCGATCGCGGTGAAAAGCGGCCGGGCGCGCGTCGCGGGATCCTTTCCGCGTTGCGTGATCGCGACGACGGCGCGCAGGGCACGGGTTCGCTCGGTGTCGTCCGTAGCCGCCACGGCCCAGGATATCACCTCGTCCTGGGCGGAGTAGGGTCCGATTTCGGCCAGCGCGGCGAGGGCGGCATTTCGGATGCCGGCCTCGCCGGCACCGCGCGCACGGAGGAGCAACGGGATTCCTTCGGTGAGGTTGCGGGCCGCGATGGCCTCGAGGGCGGAGGATCGCGGGACGCGTTCGCCGTTCTCCGCCGCAGCGAGAATCGTTTCCGAGACACCCGGACCCTTGAGGCGCGCGAGGCTGCGGCGGGCGGCCTTGGCGGCCTCCTCGGCGCCTCCAGCGGCTTCCAGCAGAAGCGCGACGATTTCCGGCGAGCCGGGCAGCGAGCCCAGCGCCTCGAGTGCGGCATCGCGGACTTCGCGGTGGGGGCTGCGGGCCGAGGATGAGACGGAGGGGGCGGCCGCCGCCGCGCTGGCGCGGGCGAGAATGCCGATCGCGGCCACCTGCGTGGGGATGTCCCAGCCCGTGAGTCCCGCGGCCAGAAGGCTGATCCGATCCGGCGAGGGCGAGCGGGAGATCGCCTCGAGGGCGACTTCCTTGCGCGGCCAGTCGGATCCTTGCAGCGCTTCCTTGAGGCTGGTCAGGGAGGCGGCGGGCTCGCGATCGGCCAGCTGCCGGAAGGCGGCGAGGCGAACGGCTGCGGGCAGGGCTGATTCGGCCTCGATCTCGCGCAACGCGGAGCGCGCGGCCTCCGGGGGCAGCCCGGGCACGGCGACGAGGCGCGCGGCGGCGCGGACGGCCGGAGCGACTCCGGTCGCGGATTTCACCGCGGCGTCCGCCGCGGTCCCGCCCACGGTTCCGAGCGCACCAACGGCGGCGAGCGCCGTCGCGGAATCCCCGTCCTTGGCGAGTTGCGCCAGCGCCGGCACGGCTGCCGCGGCCCGTCGAGAACCGAGGGCGTTGATCAGGGATATCCGATGAGGGCCGGAGGCCTTTTCGAGCGCTGAGAGAAACATCTGGTCGACCACGGCGCCGGGCGCGCTTTCCAGGGCGAGGCGTGCGATTTCACAGTCACGCGGGTCCTCCAGCAGCGCGGGGAGCGGGCGGTAATCCGCGGCGCGCTCCCCGGCCGGCAGCGCGGCGAGCACGGGCCCTAGGCGATGACCCGCGGCCTGCCGGCCGGCGAAAGAGGCGTCGCGATGACGCAGCACCGCCAGCAGTGAACCGCGTAGCGCGGTGAGCTTTGCAGTATCCTTGCCCGCGGCGATGATCTCGCGGTCTAGCGCCTCGAGCGCCGATTGGTCGCCCGAGTAGGTGAGCGAGGCCAGCGCAGGGGCGCGTTCCGCGGCGCGGGTTGAGCAAAGCGCGGAAAAAGCGAGCGCCGTCAGGACACGAAGCGCAGGGGAAAAGCGGTGGTGCATGGTGTTTCCTTTCACCTCAGAGGAGTGCGTAGCCGGCGCGGCGGGGACGGTCGAGGAGGCTGGCGGCGAGCGGATCGCCGACAACTTCCTCCTTGGCGGGATCCCAGCGGACCGCACGGCCGACCTTGGCGGCGATCACGTTGAGATGGCAGATCGTCGCGGTCCGGTGCCCGACCTCGACGTCGGCGATCGGGTGGCGGCGCGTGCGCACGCAGTTGAAGAAGTCGAGGTGGTGGTGGTCGCTCGCGTAGAGGTGGATGTCCTCCCCGCGCAGCGGGCGGGCGGCCAGTTCCGGCGGGTCGGTCTCCAGGAAATCGTCGCGCGAAACCCAAACCGTGCCCTTGGTGCCGCGGAACTCGATCATCGACTTTGGGAGGTCGTCGTCGCGTTCGACGCGGATGCCGTTGGCGTAGACGTGGGTCTGGTAAGCGCAGCCCTCGTAGCCCTTGGGGATGAACTCGACCGGTCCGCTGGTGTCCATGCCGAGGGCGTTCTGGATGATGTCGAAGTGGTGGGCGCCCCAGTCGCCGTTCTTCCGGCCGCCGTACTCGAAGAAACAGCGCCAGCCGCCGCCGTAGTCCCCCTTCACGCGCTTCTCATTGTAGGGACGCCACGGCGTGGGGCCGAGCCAGCGGTCGTAATCGAAGCCCGCGGGAATGGGCTCCTCGGGGAGCGGCAAGGCCTCGGGGAATTTCCCGAGACGCGTGCGAATGACCTTGATGTCGCCGATCCAGCCGTTGCGCACGATCTCCGCCGCCTTGCGGAATGACTTGTTGGAGCGCTGCTGGGTGCCGGTTTGCAGGATCCGGCCGTGGGACCGAGCGAGGTCCACCAGCGTGCGGCCCTCGCGGACGGTGAGCGTGAGGGGCTTTTCGCAATAGACATCCTTGCCAGACCGCATCGCGGCGGCGGATACGGGAGCGTGCCAGTGGTCGGGGGTGCAGACGAAGACGATGTCGATGTCGTCCCTCGCCACGAGTTCCTCGTGCGTGGCGAAGATGCGGACGTCGCCGGAGCGTCCGCCGGCGTCCTTGGCCTTGCCGTAGGAGGTCTCGATACGGTCGCGCATCTTCTCGGCCTTGGCGCGCACGACGTCACAGGTCGCGACGACCCGGCAGTCGTCGGTCAGGCCGAGAAGCGTGCCGGCGTGCGCGTTGCAGATGAGGCCGTTGCCGACGAGCCCGATGGTGAGTCGATTGCTCGGGGCGGACTTGCCGAGTAGGCGCGCGGAAATGAATTGGGGGGCGAGGCCGGCGGCGAAAATGCCGGGAATGCCGCGGCGCAACAGCGCCCGGCGGGTGAGGGGATTGCTCATAGGGTCGCGTGAGCATTCGCGCCACGTGCGACCGCGGCAAGCCCCGAGCCCGGCCTCAACGCGCCGCCATCGCGCGCGACACCTCCGCTGCCACGTGGCGCAGGATTTCCCGGTTGGAGGCGTGACCGACGGTGAAGGTGACCAACACGAAGCGTGCCCCGCCCGGAAGTTCGACGTAGATCGCGTCGTGGCGCGTCTGGCTTGTCCAGCCGGCCTTGGACCACAGGCGCGTGCCGGCGGGAAGCCCCGGGCCGGAAAACTTCGCCTGATCGTCCGGGTCCGCGGTAGGCGCGGCCGGGTCGCGCTTCATCAGTTCCAGCATTTCGCGGCTGCGTGCGGGTGTGACGGACTTCCCGTTCACGATCTCGACCAGCAGACGCGCGGTGTCGTCGGTCGTGAGCATGTTGCGCTTGGGTTCGAACAGGCGGATTGCCTGCGACTCGCGTCCGTAGGGGCCGTCGCCCCACGGCTTCTTGTGGGCGTAGACGCCGGTGTAACCGAGATGCGTGAAGTGGCGGGTGACGGCGTTGCGTTTGTCGAACCAGCCGCGGATTTCAGCTTCGGGCAGCTCGGGGCCGCTGGTCGTGCCCGTCAGCAGGTCGATCAGGTAGTGGGTCGCGTCATTGGATGAGTCCACGATCATGTCCTTCATCGCGCGGCGGACCTCGGGAGTGTCGGTGAGGTGGCCGTCCTCCATCCAGCGATGAGTGGCGGCGAGGTAGAACACTTTGATCACGCTCGCGGGGTAGATCATTTCGCCGCCGCGGACGGAGGCCCATTCGGGTTTCGCAGAGTCACGCAGGTCGACGAGCGTGAGCGCGATCTCCTCGGGTTTCAGTTTTTCCGGCGCGAAGCGCGTGAGCGACGAGCGCACGGCGGCGTCGGAGATGGTCTGCAGGGAAGCGGATTGCGCGGACATGGATGAGGCGAGGAGGAGGGCGGCGAGCAAGCGGCGCATGCCGGCACGAAACCGCCACGGCCGCCAGGCGCAAGCCGCCGCCAAATCCGTCTTAGCCCGCAACCCCCGCAACCGACTCCCCGGCTTGGAATCCGAAGGTATTCGTGAGGACGAATTGCCGCGGATCCTGGTGGCGGAAGGTGAGCGGGCTGAGCGTGCGCGGATGAATGTTGTTCACGATGAGTTCCCGCTGATCGAGGACGTTGTTGATGTTGAGCTGGGCGCTCCAGCGGACCTTGCGGCTGAACACCCGGCGCGAGTAACTCAACTGCAACGCGCCTCCTAAGGGGTCAGGGCGTTGAATGTTTTTTTGCGATCACGGCAGGGCATGGCTCAAACAATAAACGCCCTGACCCCTTAGGGGCGACGGATTGGCTGGGATGGAAGTGCGCGAACATCGCGGGAATCAGAAGCAGGACGGCGAGCGCGAGGCGCCTGATCGGACGAATTGGGGGCGGCCGACCTTGGCGAATACTGGGTGCGATAAAATGCCGGCAAGGAAAGGCTGGCGTTGTGCTAGGGCGCGATGCCGCCCTTGATTCGGCGACCCCGGGTTTGCTGGAGATCACCATGAAAATTTCGCACCTCGTACCCATCGTAGTCCTCCTGCTTGCGAGCATCGCCCGTGGCGCCGCGGACCGGCCGAACATCGTGATCCTGTACGCCGACGACATGGGTTACGGCGACCTCGCGATCCAGAACCCGGAATCCAAAATCCGCACGCCTCATCTGGACCGGCTCGCCCGCGAGGGGTTGCGCTTCACCGACGCGCACAGCTCCTCGGGCGTGTGCACGCCGAGCCGCTACGCGCTGCTTACGGGGCGTTTCCATTGGCGGAAATTCCACGGGATTGTGAACAGCTTCGGTCCGCCTTCCTTCGACGCGGCTGAACTCACGCTGCCCGAGTTGCTCAAGTCCGCCGGTTACCGCACCGCTTGCATCGGCAAGTGGCACCTCGGTTGGAACTGGGACGCGATCAAGCGCCCCGGCGCGATGCCCCACCCGAAAACGGGTTATGCGCCGGGGGACTTTGACTGGACACGGCGCCTGCCGGGCGGGCCGCTGGAACACGGCTTCGACTATTACTTCGGCGACGACGTCCCGAATTTCCCGCCGTACGCGTGGTTCGAGAATGACCGCGTGATCACCACGCCGACGGAGCCACTGACGATCACGCCGCAGACCGCCGAGGGAAACTGGGAGGCGCGGCCGGGTCCGATGACCAAGGGCTGGGATTTTCACGCGGTCATGCCGCGACTCACTGAGCGCGCCGTCGCGTGGCTGCGGGAGCAGCGCGGAAGCGGGCGGCCGTTCCTGCTTTATTTCCCCTTCACCTCGCCTCACGCGCCGATCGTGCCTTCGCCGGAGTTCGCGGGGAAATCTCGGGCCGGCGGCTACGGCGACTTCATGGAGCAGACTGACGACACCGTGGGGCGGGTGCTGGCGGAGCTCGCGGCGGGAGGCTTTGCGGAGAACACAATCGTTATCTTTTCGGCGGACAACGGTCCCGAGCGGTACGCTTATCCGCGGATCGAGAACTTCGGGCATCGCAGCGCCGGACCCTTGCGCGGGCTGAAGCGCGATCTTTGGGAAGGCGGGCACCGGGTGCCCTTCATTGTGCGCTGGCCGGCCGTGGTACCCCGGGGGGCGGTGACTCCCGCCCTCTGCAGCCAGGTCGACCTCATGGCGACGATCGCGGCGGCCACGGGCTTGAACCTGCCTCCGGACACAGCCCACGACAGCCATAATCTGCTCCCGGTTTGGAAGTCGCCCGACTCCCCGAGCCCCCGTCGCACCATCGTGCACAGCACCAACGCTAGCGGCTACGCCGTGCGGCACGATCGTTGGCTGCTGGTGGCCGCGAAAACCGGCGCGGTCAGCCGGGTGCCCGAAGGGTATGATGCGGCCAACGGCTACACGGCCAACGACCAGCCGGGTGAGCTGTACGATCTCGCCGCGGATCTCGGTCAGCGCCAGAACCTGTACGGTACGAAGCCCGGGAAGGTCTCCGAGCTGCAAGCCTTGCTGGCGCAGGTGCGCGCCAAGGGCCAAGTGCGTTGAGAGGGTGAAAAGACTCTGCCCACGAAAAACGCCGGGTGGTCTTCGCTCTTAGCCCGACTTCCGCTACTGGCGGGGTGGGGATGTGCAAGTGGCTGATACATCGCGCAAGTTTGTAAAAGGTCGCCACTACACGGGCTGGGAGGAGCGGATGCGGGGAGGTGGTTGTGGCGGGAAGTGGAGGTCGAGTTGAGCGAGGAGCAACTGCACGTCGCGCGCAGGTTCGGTGCGGCGGACCAG